>JBQCJR010000038.1:0-4670 GCA_051952595.1 Kofleriaceae bacterium | reverse complement strand
TGTTGCTGATCAGTCCGTAGTTCCCGATGCGCGAAGCCATGGACTCTGCGCATGCAAGTCACGCACGAGGCGATGGCGGCCGCGGGGCGCGCGCGAGAAGGTCGCACCCGGTGCCGCTCGGTACGTCCGTTGCAGCCTCGTGGACCATGAGGCGTGTCGCCGTATTGACCAGCGGAGGGGATGCACCCGGCATGAACGCGGCGCTGCGCGCCGTGGTGCGCTCGACGCTCGAGCATGGCTGGCAGTCGCTCGGCGTGGTGGACGGCTACGCCGGGCTGATCGCGGGGAGGTTTCGCCCGCTCGGCGATCGCGATGTCGGCGGGATCGTCCAGCGCGGCGGCACCGTGCTCGGCAGCGCGCGATGTCCCGAGCTCCAGACCGAGCTCGGCCAGCAGGCCGCCATCCAGGCGCTCGAGGGCGCCGGCGCGGACGCGCTGATCGTGATCGGGGGCAACGGCTCGCAGACCGGCGCGCACGCGCTGGCGCGCCGCGGCGTGCCGGTCGTTGGCATCGCCTCGACGATCGACAACGATCTCGTCGGCTGCGATCTGACGATCGGAGCGAACACCGCGATCGACATCGCGCTCGAGGCGATCGATCGCCTCAAGGTGACCGCGTCGTCGCACCACCGCGCGTTCCTCGTCGAGGTGATGGGGCGCGAGTGTGGCTACCTCGCGACGATGGCCGGGCTCGCCGGCGGCGCGGAGGCGGTCGCGATCCCCGAGGTGCCGACCTCGGTCGCGGCCGTCGCCGAGGCAGTGCGCTGCGCGTACCGGCGGGGCAAGGCGCATGCCCTGGTCGTGGTGGCCGAGGGCGTGCCCGGAGGGAGCGCGCGGATCGCCGCGGAGCTCGCGACCCACCACGCCGACGTCGGGTTCGACGTGCGCCTCACGACGATCGGCCACGTCCAGCGCGGCGGCGCCCCCAACGCCTTCGATCGCATCCTCGCGAGCCGGACCGGCGTCGCCGCCGTCAACGCGCTCGCGCGCGGCACCCGCGATGTCGTGGTCGGCGTCGCGGCCTCGGAGGTCCGCGAGACCCCGCTCGCGGAGGTCGCCGGCCGGATCAAGGCGATCGGGCCCGAGGTGTTCGAGCTCGCGCGCGTGCTCGCGCGGTGACCGCGCTGTCGGTGCGGGCCCGACAGGTACCGCGGTGGCGTTTCGCTGCACTTCGCGGCCCCGGAGGAGGTGCGCGGCCCGCGCCAGATCTCGCATACTGCGGCGATGCGCTCGCTCGTGCTCTCCGTCCTCGTGGTGGCGGCGTGTCGCTCGATCGAGCCATACCCCGACGCCGCGCCCGCGCCCGACACGGTGCGCGTCGCCACGTTCAACGTGCGGCGGTTCTTCGATACCGTCTGCGATTCAGGTCTCTGCGGGCCCGGTGACTACGAGGAGCAGCCGACGCCGGCCGAGTTCGAGCAGCGCGCGACGCAGCTCGCGACCGCGATCCGCGGGCTGTCCGCCGACGTGATCGCGCTGCAGGAGGTCGAATCGCAGGCGTGCCTCGATGCGCTCGTGGCGCGCATCGGCGATGTCATGCCGTACGCCGTGCTCGGCGAGATCGGGAGCGTCGCGTCGGTCGACGTGGCCGTGCTCTCTCGGACGCCGCTCGCGCGCGTGGTCAGGCATCGCGCGACCGCGCCGCTGCTCCTGGCGGACGGCACCACCGCCAAGTTCTCGCGCGAGCTGCTCGAGGTGCACGTCGAGGACGGCGCCCTGGTCGTGTTCGCGGCGCACTTTCGCTCGAAGGCCAACGATGATCCCGCCCGCCGCCTCGCCGAGGCGCAGGTCGCGCGCCGCGTGGTGACCGAGGTCGGCGCGCGCGAGCCCGAGGCCGTCGTGGTGCTCGCCGGCGACCTCAACGACACCCCCGGCTCGCCGCCGCTCGCCGCCCTCGTCGACGACGACGGGCTCGTGCGCCTCGCCGACGATCTCGACGCGGTCTCGCAGGCGACGTACTCGTACCAGGGCCGCGGCCAGGCGATCGACCACCTCCTCGTCACGCGCGGGCGCGGCGAGGCCGCGCGCGTGCCGCGGTCCTCCCGCGTCTGGCACGGCAGCCCGCAGTGGGGCTGGGGCGGCAGCGACCACGCCGCGCTGACGTCGGAGCTGGTGCTGGACCGGCCGTGACCAAGAGGCGCGATAGGCTGGTCGGACGCCATGACGCCCGAGCAGTGGATCGAGCAAAGCCAAGAACATCTCGCGTGCGACACGCGCTATCAGATCGGCCTCGCTCACACGTTCCTCGGGGATGACGTCCGCGCGGCGGCCCGGTTCGAGGAGGCGCTCTCCCACACGCCGTCGCACGTGCTGTCCTGCATCGAGCTCGGCAAGCTGCACACGCGCGGCGGAGACCACGCGCGGGCGAAGGAGCTGCTGCAGCAGGCGGTGCTGCACAACCACATGCGCTCCACGCTGCCGGAGATGTTTCCCGACGGACAGCGGGGCAGTGCGCACGCCCACGCGCTCGCCTGGATGAACCTCGGTCGGCTCGGACTCGTCGCCGGTGACGACGAGGAGCTCGGCGGCACGGCGGTCTCCCACCTGCTCGACGACCTCGGCGACGAGACGCGCGTGATGAAGCTCGCGCAGGAGGCGCGCGCGGTCGGTAAGCCCTACGCCGCGCTGGTCGCGGTCGACGCGCTGCTCGCCCGACAGTCGGACCATGCCGAGGCCGCGGCGCTCTGGTTCTCGATCGCGCTCGACGAGCTGAAGCAATTCGACGATGTCGTCGAGATGGCGAGCTCGCTCGCCGCCGACGATCCCGCCTGGGCCGCCCGCATGGTCTCGGAGGTGCTGCGCCGCGAGCCCGCCCATGCCGCCGCGCTCGCGCTCCGCGATCGCCTGCCGGCCTGACGTCGCGCCGGAGGCCGCGTGCTACCGCCCGCCGTCGCGGACCGTGGCCGTCACCACCGGCGCTTCATAGGCAGGAAATCGGACATCCACCGCGAGCTCGCGCCGCGGGCGCTCCGGGCCCCAGGTCGTCCAGATCGCGAAGTCGTCGCCCTCGTCGAAGGAGTACAGCGGGTGGCCGAGCGCGCGGAGCTCGCTCATGAGGGCATGAACGTCGTCGATGGCGATGTCCGCGCCGAGCCACTCCTGGGCGCAACGGGCCAGCTCGGACGCCCACGCCATCGGCTGCGGTGCAGCGTCTAGTGCATCGAATCGGAACCGCGGATCGCCAAACGGCGGCCGGCGGATCGAGCGGTCCGATGGTGACAAGCGCAATGCACACAGGCACTCCCAGATCGCGCTTCCGAGGTCGGGCGCCGTGCCGCCCGCGCCGGGATCGACGTTGAACCACCAGGCGCTGGGAGGAAACGTGTTGTTTGCGATGGCCCCATGGCGGATGTGCTCGGCGCGGACCTCGATCCGAGTCCCTGGCACGCCTGCGGCAGCGAGCTGCAACGCATCACGGATGGCACCACTCACCGCGCGGTTGTCGAAGCGATTCCCGCGATCGGCGCCCTCTGCGCTCGTGGCCACCGTCCACATTCGTGTGCCGACATACGTTGCCGTCACCACGATCCCAGCTCGCTCGAAGGTGGCGCTTGGTGGTGCCATATGTCAGACGCGAGTGTAGCGGAGCGATCTCGCGTTCTGAGGTCCACCGCGCGCGCTGCTCACGTATCTTCGGTGGTGTGAAGCGCTGGCTCGTTGTCGTCGGGGCGATCGCGTGGGCCGCACCGGTCGACGCTGGCAAGTACTTCGACCCGGGCCTCGGGGCGTCCACGCCCGTCGCATCCGCCGACTGCGGCCGCGGGCAGTGGCCGACGCAGGACCCCATTCCCGTGTGGTCGCGGCTGCACTGGTCGGTGCAGAGCGGCATCGCCGCGACGACCGACGACGTCGTCGCGGTGCTCGTGCCCGAGGTTGGCTTCGCGGTGTGGGCCAAGGAGTGGCGCTGTGCATCGGGCACGGGCCTGTTCCGCGAATCCCTGTGGCGGCGGTGGTCGCTGTCGATCACGGGTGACGTGGCGCTGCGCACCGACGATCGCGGGACCGACGTGCGCCCGGCACTGCGGCTCGCGAGGTCGCACGCGAGACGTGGCCTGCTCTCGGTCGGCAGCGAGTGGGTGCCGTCGACGGAGCTGTTCGTCGCTGTGGGACCTACCTTCGAGCCGGCGTGGTCGGGCGCGGCGCTCGGCGTCGGCGGCCGGATCTCGATCCTCTCGGTCGAGCTGCGCGTCGCCGTCCGCACCGAGGAGCGCGGAGGCGAGGTGATGCTGCTCGCCGGCGTGACCGATCTGCACGGGCTGTGGCGCCTCGGTGCGCGCCGGAGCCTGTAGCCGCGGCCGTCGTTTCGGCGCTCCGGCGTGGTGAGAGGGGGCGGGGCGGGTCCTCGACGATCGCGGACGGAGGCCGTTCATGTGGATGCTTCTCTCGGCCGGGTCCCGCCGCGGTTGCGTGCGATCTTGCGCGGGGTAGTCCGCATCGCCTTCAGCCCTCGCGACAGAGGTCTGAACAGCTGGCTCGGTCATCTCGGTGACCATCTCTGGGATAGGCTGCGGCTACATGACCCAGCGGCTGTCCGTTCATCCACCGCTCGCCGATCTCCGGCGCGGCGCGCTCGGCGACCTGGAGCTCGAGGACACGCTGTACGTCTCGATCGAGCTCGATCACGCGCTAACGAAGGCGGAGAAGGCGTCTTTGAGCAAGCTCTACGCCGCG
>JBQCJR010000037.1:0-6567 GCA_051952595.1 Kofleriaceae bacterium | reverse complement strand
TAGCGCGCGCCGCGCCATCGCCGGGTCGGCGCGAGGTATCGTCCCGGCATGTCGTCCTCGATCGTGCACTACGAGCTCGCCGACAAGATCGCCGTCATCACCATGGACGACGGCAAGGCCAACGCGCTGTCGGACGAGATGATCCGCGAGCTGTCCGCGGCGCTCGAACGCGCGACGGCCGAGGCCAGCGCGGTCGTGCTCGCCGGGCGGCCGGACCGGTTCTGCGCCGGGTTCGATCTGCGCGTCATGCTGAGCGGCCCCGACGCGGCGGTCGCGCTGCTGCGGCGCGGCGGCGACCTGCTGCTCCAGCTGTTCGAGCTACCGATCCCGCTGGTGGTCGCGGTCACCGGCCACGCCCTCGCGGGCGGCGCGCTGGTCGTGCTCACCGGCGACCACCGGATCGGCGCCGAGGGCGCGTTCAAGATCGGGCTCAACGAGGTGGCGATCGGCATGCCGGTGCCGGTCCTCGCGATGGAGCTGGCGCGCGCGCGGCTGTCGCCGCTCGAGCTCACCCGCGCGACGCTGCTGGCGCAGATCTACGCGCCGGCCGAGGCGCGCGCCGCGGGCTATCTCGACGCGGTGGTCGAGCCCGGCGCATTGCTCGCCACGGCGCGCGCCGAGGCAGCGCGGCTCGGCCAGCTGAGCCGCGCCGCGTTCGCCGGCACCAAGCAGCGGCTGCGCCGGGCGATCGCGGACCACATCCGCGCGACGTTCGACAGCGACCTGGCGAGCGCGCTCGCGCGCTGAGCGGCGCGCCGGGACATGGCGAGCGCGCTCGCGCGCTGAGCGGCGCGCGGCGCGGTTGCAACGACGTGGTTGACGTGGGCGGCGGACCCTTGCTACCACGTGCCTCGTCGTAGTGAAAACAACTTTCATTTTCATTTCCATCCTGGCCGCGCTGGCCCCTCGGGCGGCGGGCGCGGACGATGGCGAGCTGGTCGACATCGACATCGACGGCGATGGCGATATCGACGACGACGACCGCGCCGCGCTCGAGGCGGCCGAGGTCATCGCGATCGAGCACAAGTCGGCGGGCACCCAGCTGGCCGAGTCGTCGCGCGCGGTCACGGTGATCGACCTGTCGCGCGCGCGCGAGCGCGCCGCGGATCTCGGCGAGGTGCTGGCGCGCAGCCACGGCATCGCGGTCCAGCGCGACGCCGGGCTCGGCTCGCCGGTGCGGTTCTCGCTCAACGGCCTGCGCGGCGAGCAGGTCCGGATGTTCCTCGATGGCATCCCGCTCGAGCACGCGGGGTTCCCGCTCGGCGTCGCGAACGTGCCGGCCGATCTGATCCAGCGGGTCGACGTCTACCGCGGCGTCGTCCCGATCTCGCTCGGCGCCGACGCGATCGGCGGCGCGATCGACCTGGTGACCGATCCCTCGTGGGTCGATCGCGGATCGATCGCCTACCAGGTCGGCTCGTTTGGCACCCACCGGGTCGCCCTCGGCGGCCGCGTGCGCGAGGACGCGACCGGCCTGGCGCTTGGCATGTCGCTGTTCGCGGACCGCGCCCGCAACAACTACCTGGTCGACGTCACGGTCGCGGACGATCTCGGCCGCGAGGTCCCGGCGCGGGTGCGGCGGTTCCACGACGCGTACACCGCGGGCGGCGCGATCCTCGAGGGCGGCCTCGTCCAGCGCGGCCCGATCGAGCGCGCGATCGTGCGCGTCTACCAGACCGCGTACGACAAGGAGCTCCAGAACAACGTCATCATGTCGGTGCCGTACGGCGAGGCGTCGTACGCCGGCGACAGCCGCGGCATCTCCGGCGATCTGGTGTTCGCCACGGGCCGCTGGCGCGGCCGCTTGCTGCTCGGCGTCACGCGCTCCTCGGTCGACTTCCGCGACGTCTCGACCTGGACCTACGACTGGTACGGCCGCAAGGTCCAGGAGCTCCAGACCACCGAGACCGGCGCGACGCCCACGGATCAGCGGCTGTTCCAGCGCGGGCTGTTCGCGCGCGCGCTGCTCGAGCGCCAGCTCGGCGAGCGCCAGCACCTGCGGATCGCGGTCGCCCCCACCTCGACCCACCGCACCGGCGAGGACTTCCTCGATCTCAACCCGGACGGACGCGACCCGGCCAACGCCGAGCGCCGCGCGTTCCAGCTGGTCTCCGGAATCGAGCACGAGCTGACCGCCCGGCGCGGCCGGCTCGAGAACACCGCGTTCGCCAAGCACTACTACCGGCGCACCGACGCGGAGCAGCTGCGCCCGGGGTTCACGTTCCAGCGGGTCGAGACCGCGGCGCATCGGTTCGGGCTCGGCGACAGCGCGCGGCTGCGGCTGTCCGAGCACGCGCTCGCCAAGGCGAGCTACGAGTGGGCGACCCGGATGCCCTCGGACGACGAGATGTTCGGTGATGGCGTGCTGGTCGCCGAGAACCTGGCGCTCGTGCCGGAGGTCAGCCACAACGCCAACCTCGAGCTCCAGCTCGCGCGCGAATCCGCGATCGGCGCGTGGACCGGCGAGGTCTCGGGGTTCGCGCGGCGCGCGGCGCAGATGATCGCGTTGATCCCCAGACAGCGCGATACGATGTACCAGAACGTCTCCTGGGTCCGGGTCCTCGGCGTCGAGGGCATGGCCGGGTGGACCGCCCCCCGCGGGTGGGCGACGATCCAGGCGAACGGCACGCTCCAGGATCTCCGCAACACGGCGACCGAGGGGGAGTTCCGGGAGCAGCACGGCGACCGGATCCCGGCCCGACCGTGGCTGTTCGGATCGCTCGAGGCCACGGTGCGGCGGCGCGACCTGGTGCGCGCGAACGACGAGCTCGCGCTGTTCGCGAGCAGCCGCTATGTCCACAAGTTCTTCCGCGGCTGGGAGAGCCAGGGCAAGCGCGACCAAAAGCAGGCGGTGCCGTCGCAGCTCGTGCACGGCATCGGCGTGACCTACGCGGCGCGCGGCACCACCGCGGTGGTCACCACGCTCGAGCTGCAGAACGTCACCAACGAAGCGGTCTACGACTCGTTCGGCGCGCAGCGACCGGGCCGCGCGATCTACCTCAAGGTGTCCGGCGAGCTGTGAGCCGCGCGGCCGCGCGGGTCACTCGCGATCCTCGGGCTCGACGACGCTCAGCAGGCCGGTCTCGCGCGCGTCGTAGCCGGGCATGCTCGCGACCAGCTGGCGCAGCCAGTCCGACTTGATCATCTCGAACAGGGTCTGGGTCGGCCGGTGGTAGAACGCCTCGTCGGTGGTGACCAGGTCGTAGCGCTCCCACACCAGCGGCACGAACTCGAGGCCGAGGCTGCGCGCCGGGGCCGGCACGCCGATCCCGACGTCGGCGCGACCCTCGGCGACGGCGGTCGCGACCTCGAGGTGCGTCGCGAGCTCGAGATCGCGCCCGGCGCGCCGCCGCGCCCCCGCGCGCGCCGCCGGCAGCAGGTGATCCTGCAGCACGCGAACGCCGGAGCCGAGCTCGCGGCTGGCGAGCCGCAGCCGCAGCTTCACCACGTCGGCGAGCCCGGTGACCTTGCGCGGGTTGCCGCGCGGCAGGATCAGCCCCTCCTGGCGATGGGCGAGCGTGATCAGCAGCGCGCGGCGACGCCCGAACGCCTGCGCGACGTGGGCCCGGTTGTACTCGCCGGTCGCCGGATCCAGCAGGTGGATGCCGGCGAGGTGCGCACGCCCATCACGCACCGCCTCGAGCCCCGCGGCCGAGCTGGTCGCCGCCGAGGTGACGAGCAGCGCCGGATGGCGGCGGTTGAGCTCGCGCTGCACGATCTGGAGCAGCAGGTCGTCGCTGCCGACCATCACGAGGTGGTGTGGCTCGACGGCGGGCCCGGCCGCGCGACTGCCGCGCGGCGCCACGGCCTCGCGCGCGCACGCCTCGATCCACTCGCGGACCTGCCGGCGCGAGAAGATCCACCGCCCGGTCACCCGGGTGCCGGGCAGCCGGCCATCGCGCAGCAGCCGATAGACCTGCTTCTCGTGGATCCCGAGGTACGCGGCCACCTCGCGGCTGGTCAGCATGTCGCCGGGCACCAGGAGGAAGGTAACCTGAAGGAACCAGAAGTGCGCGGAGGAAACACCGGCGCGCGCCGGGTTGCTCGGCCCCACCGCCCCGGCCGATCGTCGGCGCGATGGCAGCCACCGAGGCGATCGCCGCCGCGGCCCTCGTGGTCACCGTGGGCCTCGCGGTGGCGCGCCCGCAGCTGCGCGGGTTTCGGTTCTCGCCCGGCCGCGCCGCGCTGCTCGGCGTCGCGATCCTGGTCGCCACCGGCGTGCTCTCGATGCACGACCTCGTCGAGGGCGCGCGCCTGCAGTGGCGGCCGCTGCTCGCGCTGACCTGCATCCTGGTGATGACCGGCGTGGTCCAGGAGGTCGGCGCGTTCGAGCGGCTCGCCGCGTGGATCGAGGGCCGCGCGCGGGCGCGCTCGGCGACCCACACGTTCACCGTGGTGTTCGCGCTCGCGGTGGTCACGCCGTCGCTGCTCAACAACGACGCCGCGATCCTGATCCTGACCCCACTCGTCGTCGCGCTGACCCGCCGCCTCTACCCCGGTCACCCCGAGCTGACGGTGGCGTTCGCGTTCGCGGTGTTCCTCGCGCCCGGGGTCGCGCCCTTCATCGTGTCCAACCCGATGAACATGATCGTCGCCGAGTTCGCGGGGCTCGACTTCAACAGCTACGCGGTGGTGATGCTGCCGATCTCGCTGGCCGGCGCGGCGCTCACCTACGGGATCCTGCGGCTGTTCTATCGCCGGCTGCTCGCGACCGCCGCGCCGAGCGGTGCGGGGCCGGTCACCACGATCCACCGCCACCCCGCCGAGCGCGCCGCCGTCGGGCTGCTGCTCGCGGTGTTCGCCGCGTACCCGATCGCCGCGTCGCTCGGCGCCGAGATCTGGTATGTCGCGGTCGCCGGCGCGGCCGCGTCGCTGGTGCTCGCGCGGCTGTACCGGGTCGCCCCGCTGCGCAAGCTCGCCGGCCACGTCTCGCTCGACATCCTGACGTTCCTGTGGGGCATCTTCCTCGTGGTCCAGGGCCTGCGCAGCGCGGGCGCGGTCGACGAGCTGGCCGCGCTGTACGCCAGCGCTCCCGACGGGAGCCGCGCGCAGCTCGTGGTGATCGGCGCGACCTCGGCGCTCGGCTCGGCGATCATCGACAACCACCCGATGTCGATCCTCAACATGATGGCGATCGACGCGACCACCGACCCACGTCCGCTGCTCGCGGCGCTGATCGGCGGCGACATCGGGCCGCGCCTGTTGCCGATCGGCTCGCTCGCCGGTCTGCTGTGGATGGATCTGTTGCGCCGCGCCGGCATCGACATCGGTCTCGGCCGGTTCGTCCGGCTCGGCACGCTCGTGCTGATCCCGACGCTGACCGGATCGCTCGCGATGTTGTGGCTGTGGTGATCCCGCGCGATGCCCGCGGCGCCGGGCAATTTGCCCGGACGCAATCTGCGCGGCGCGCCTTTTCGATCCACGCCGAGTTGGTCAGGGTGTCGCCATGCCGGCGCCGGATACCGAGCTCACCGTGGACGAGCTGCGCGAGGCGTGGCCGGTCCTCGATCTCGAGGAGCGCAGCGATGGCCTGCGCGTCGTGGCGCGCGAGGACGCAGAGGACTTCTTCGCCGCGTTGCCCGCGGCCGATCAGGCGGCGCTCCTGCTCCACGTCGCGCCGGGCCAGCGGCGGCAGTGGATGCGCATGCTCGAGCCCGACGACGCGGCCGACCTGATCCAGCGCGCCGGCCCGGCGCACCGCGCGACCTTGCTCGCCCTGCTCGACGCGCCGACCCGCAAGGAGGTCGCCGCGCTGCTCGCGTACGCCGAGGACGAGGCCGGCGGGCTGATGTCGCCGCGGTTCGCGCGGCTGCGCCCCGAGATGACCGCCGGCGAGGCGATCAGCTACCTCCAGCGCCAGGCGCGCGACCGCGTCGAGACGATCTACTACGCGTACGTGCTCGATCCGGAGCAGCGCCTGCTCGGCGTGGTGTCGTTCCGCGATCTGTTCGCGACCGAGCCGGCGTGGCCGGTCGCCGAGATCATGGAGACCGCGGTGGTGCGGGTCACCGAGGACATGGACCAGGAGGCGGTGTCGCGCGTGTTCACCGAGCGCGGCCTGACCGTGATCCCGGTGGTCGACGGCGCGAACCGGATGAAGGGCATCGTCACGGTCGATGACGTGGTGGCGGTCGTCCACCAGGAGGCCACCGAGGACGCCCAGAAGCTCGGCGGCATGGAGGCGATCGACCTGCCGTACCTGCAATCGACCCGCCGCGAGATGATCCGCAAGCGCGGGCGGTGGCTCACGATCCTCTTGATCGGCGAGATGCTCACCGCGACCGCGCTCGGGTTCTTCGAGGATGATCTGGTCCCCACGCTCGCGCTGTTCCTGCCGCTCATCATCTCGAGCGGCGGCAACTCCGGCGGCCAGGCCTCGACCCTGGTGGTCCGCGCGATGGCGCTCGGCGAGGTCCGCCCGAGCGACTGGTGGCGCGTGCTCCGTCGCGAGCTCGCGATCGGCCACGCGCTCGGCGCGATCCTCGGGCTGTGCGCCTCGATCCGCGTGCTGATCTGGGGCGCGGCCGGCAGCTACGGCGACCACAACGTGTGGGTCGGCGCGACGGT
>JBQCJR010000036.1:0-4848 GCA_051952595.1 Kofleriaceae bacterium | reverse complement strand
CAGCACGAGCACCTTGTGCGCGGGGCCCGCATCGGCCCCCGCCGCGCCGAGTGCGAGCAGCACGAACGGCGCGAGGCACGCGGCGCGTGGGCTCATGGCTGCTCTAGCTTCGCACGGATGGCCGCTGCATCGCCGGCATTTGGCGCGAGCGACAGGTAGCGCTGGTAGGCCGCCTTGGCGGCGGCGCGGTCGCCGAGCCGCTCGTACACCGAGCCCAGGCCGCGCCAGGTTGGGGCATACGACGGATTGGCGGCCTGCGCGCGCTTGAGCAGCGCGAGCGCCGAGCGGGTGTCTCCATGGAGGAACGCCTGCACGCCGGACTTGTGGAGCGCGGCGGCGTCCGGCTTCGGCGCTGAGGTCGGGCGGTGGCGCGTCGCGCCGCTGCCGTCATCGCCGTCGGTGCCGGTCTCGCTCGACGCACCCGGATCGTGTGCGCTCGTGGGCTGCGCGACCTGGGCCGAGCCGGTGGCGTCGTCTGGTTCGGCGATCGCGGCCGAGCCCTGCTGCGCCGCGGCGGATTCCAGCTGTGCGCTGCCCGCGTTGTCCGAACCGATCGCTGTGTTCGCCTCGCCGGCCGATGGGTCGCTGGTCGGCTGGCCGGCCGCCTGATCGATCGCCGATCCGGTCGACGGCGCGCTCGGTTGTGTGGGCTGGGCACCGCCGCTCGCCGGCGCCTCGTCTCCATCGCGCTTCGCGACGATCACGATCGCGACCACCGCGGCCGCGACCACGAGCGCGATCGCCACGATCAACCGGCTGCGCCGTGGCGCGGGCGCCGGGGGCAACACCGCGGCGGGCACGACCGCGTGGCCGCCGCTGCCCGGCACCAGCGCGGCGACCGACCCGCTGCGGCTCGACGGCGTGCCCTCGGCGTGCACCTCGCCGGTCGGCTGCGGGTTGCGGAACCGCACCGAGAACTCGCCGCTGTGGCCGCCGCGCATCGGCGCGCTCGCGACGAGCGCGCCCTCGTCGAACGCCGCCTCGAGCACGTCGGCGCTCGCGCCGCCCTTCTGCGAGACCTCCTGGAGCAGCTTCTTGCGCGCGGCGATGTGCGACTCGAACGTCGCCTGCATGTACCGCGCGATCTGATCGTTCTTGCCGCCGTAGGCCTGCTTGCGCAGCACCTCCTCGAGATCCGCGGCCATCTCCTTGGCCGTCGCGTAGCGGCGATCCGGATCGCGCTCGAGCGCACGCATCACGATCGGATCGAGCTCGGGCAGCACGTCGCCGTTGACGGTCGATGGCGCCGGGATCTCCGACTCGAGCACCTGGCGCATCGTGTCGGAGTCGTTGCCGCCCTTGAACAGCCGCTTGAGGGTGAGCGCCTCCCACAGCACGCAGCCGAGCGACCAGATGTCGCTGCGCCGATCGCCCGCGCCGCCGCGCAGCTTCTCCGGCGCCATGTAGCTGAACTTCCCCTGCACCCGGCGGCTGGTCGACACCGTCTGGGTCGCCTTCGCGACGCCGAAGTCGACCAGCTTCACCTGGCCGTTGTAGAGCACGACGATGTTGCCGAGCGACACGTCGTGGTGGACGAGCTCGAGCGGATCGCCGGCGATCGAGCGCAGCTCGTGCGCGGCGTCGAGGCCCTCGGCGGTATCTGCGATCAGCCGCGCGGTCGACAGGATGTCGAGCCGCTTGCCCTCGCGCCCGGCGCGCAGCACCGCGAGGAGCGGCTCACCCTCGAGGTACTCCATCGCGATGAAGAACCGGCCCTCGGAGTGCCCGAGGTCGTAGATGTCGACGACGTTGGGGTGCTTGACCAGCGCCGCGACGCGCGCCTCGTCGAGCAGCATGTCGACGAAGTCCTTCTGGGTCGCGAGGTTCTCGTGGACCAGCTTGACCACGACCAGCTTCTCGAACCCCGCCGGGCCGCGCTGCAGCGCGAGCTGCACCTCCGCCATGCCGCCCTCGCCGATGCGGGTGATCAGCTCGTACCGCCCAAGCCTGGACGGACGAGTTCCTGCAACCCCCGGCGCAGACACGAGCGGAGTGTAACGCAACATGCGTTTCGTGAACCGAACCGAGCTACATCTATGTGCGCACGCATGACGCTCACGATCCCGGTCGAACCACACCCGCTGCTCGACGTCGCGTTGTTTGTTGCGCGACTCGCGCAACCGGTTTCACAACTTACGACGCCCGCATCCATCACGGCGCTCGCGTCACCCGAAGCGCGTGCGCCCGACAGCTTCTCGCCGGCGTCCCCCGACAGGCTGAAGACGGCAGTGCGCGACCTGCTGCGCCATGGTGGGTTCAAGCCCGCCGGTCGCAGCAAGCCGGCCTCGGAGTACCTGGCCGGCGCGATCGCCGAGGGGCGGTTCCCGACGATCAACGCGCTGGTCGATGCGTGCAACGTGGTCTCGCTGCACAGCGGCCTGCCGATCTCGCTGGTCGATCTCGATCGCGTCGAGGGCGCGCTCGCGATCCGGATCGCGCCGCCCGCGACCAGCTACGCGTTCAACCCGTCGGGGCAGGTGATCGACGCGAGCGGCCTGGTCTGCCTGTACGACGCCGCGGGCCCGACCGGCACGCCGGTCAAGGACGCCCAGCGCACCAAGACCCACGACGGCACGCGCAACGCGCTCGCGATCGTGTGGGGCACCACGGCGCTGCCGGGCCGCGCGCACGCGACCGCGCGGTGGTACCGCGAGCTGCTCGCGCAGATCGAAGGCGCGACCACCGAGGACGTCGCGCTCGGTTAGCCGAGCCGCGCGTAGTGCTGGAGCGGGGCGACCCGCAGCTCGCCGCGCTTGGCCACCGCGATCGCCTCGAGCGCCGCGCGCGCGCCGCGCAGCGTGGTCTGGTACGCGATGTTGTTCATCAGGGCGGCGCGCCGCAGCGACTGCGAATCGAGGATCGCCTGCGCGCCCTCGGTCGTGTTGATGACGAGGTGGATCTCGTGGTTGTCCATCGCGTCGACGCAGTGCGGCCGGCCCTCGAGCACCTTGTTGATGCCGCGCACCTCGAGGCCACGCTCGCGCAGGTACGCCGCGGTGCCGTGGGTCGCGACCAGCTCGAAGCCGAGGTTGCCCAGCCGCCGCGCGATCTCGACCGCGGCCGGCTTGTCCTGATCGCGCACCGACAGGAACGCGGTGCCGCTGGTCGGCATCCGCGTACCCGAGGCCAGGCAGCTCTTCATGAACGCGCGCGGGAAGTCGCTGTCGATGCCCATGACCTCGCCGGTCGAGCGCATCTCCGGGCCGAGGATCGTGTCCACGCCCTCGAACTTCACGAACGGGAACACGACCTCCTTGACCGAGACGTGGCGCGGCTCGACCTCGGTCATGCCGAGCTCGGCGAGCGTGCGGCCGGCCATCACCTTCGCCGCGATCTTCGCGAGCGGCTTGCCGATCGCCTTGCTGACGAACGGCACGGTGCGCGACGCGCGCGGGTTGACCTCGAGCACGTAGGTCTGGCCGCCGAGGATCGCGAACTGCACGTTCATCAGGCCGACCACGCCGAGCTCGGTGGCGAGCAGGCGCGCCTGGCGCTTGACCTCGTCGACGATGTCGGCCGGCAGCGAGTAGGGCGGCAGGGCGCACGCCGAGTCGCCGGAGTGGATGCCGGCCTCCTCGATGTGCTCCATCACGCCGCCGACCACCACCGCGCCGGTTTGATCCGCGATCACGTCCACGTCGAGCTCGACCGCATCGGCGAGGAACTGATCGATCAGCAGCGGGAAGCCCACCGTCGAAGACTCCTCGCGCCCGGTGCCCAGGCCGAGCACCCGCGCGAAGTAGTCCTCGAGGCCGCGCGCGTCGTAGATCCGCTCCATCGCGCGGCCGCCGAGCACGTAGCTCGGGCGGACCATCACCGGGAACCCGATCTCGGCGGCGACCCGGCGCGCCTCGTCGAGGTTGCGCGCGATGCCCCAGCGCGGGGCGCGCAGCGCGAGCTTGGTCATCACGTCGCCGAACAGCTCGCGGTCCTCGGCGCGATCGATCGCGTCGGCGCTGGTGCCGAGGATCGGCACGCCGGCCTCGGAGAGCGCGACCGCGAGCTTGAGCGGGGTCTGGCCGCCGAACTGGACGATCACGCCCCACGGCTTCTCGACGTCGCAGATCGCGAGCACGTCCTCGAGGGTCAGCGGCTCGAAGTACAACCGGTCCGAGGTGTCGTAGTCGGTCGACACCGTCTCGGGGTTGCAGTTGACCATGATCGACTCGATGCCCTCCTCGCGCAGCGCGAGCGCGGCGTGCACGCAGCAGTAGTCGAACTCGATGCCCTGGCCGATCCGGTTCGGTCCGCCGCCGAGGATCATGACCTTGCGCCGGTCGGTCGGCCGCGCCTCGCACTCCTGCTCGTACGACGAGTACAGGTACGGGGTGTGGGCCTCGAACTCGGCGCCGCACGTATCGACCCGCTTGTAGACCGGCCGCACGTTCGCGGCGTGGCGCGCCTGGCGCACCGCGGCCTCGGTCGAGCCGGTCAGCGCGGCGATCCGGCGATCGCTCACGCCCAGCCGCTTGTAGCGGCGGAGCTCGTCGCCGAGCGCGCCGACGTCCTTGCCGATCAGCTCGTGCTCGGCGGTCGCGATCGCGTGGATGTGGTGGAGGAACCACGGATCGATCCGGGTCAGCTCGTGGGCGCGCTCGAGCGACAGCCCGAGCTGGAACGCGCGGCCGACCTGGAACAACCGCTCCGGCGACGGCACGGCGATCAACCGCTCGATCGCGGCGAGGTCGTCGCCGATGCCCGCGAGCGGCAGGTCGAAGCCGGCGCGCCCGGTCTCGAGCGAGCGGATCGCCTTGCCGAGCGCCTCGCGGAACGTCCGCCCGATCGACATCGCCTCGCCGACCGACTTCATCTGCGGTCCGAGGTGCGGGAGGGCCACCGGGAACTTCT
>JBQCJR010000035.1:0-10833 GCA_051952595.1 Kofleriaceae bacterium | reverse complement strand
TTCGGCCGGCTGATCCGGCGGCGCGACGATCGCGGCATCGTGGCGATCCTGGACGGACGGATCGTCACCCGCGGCTATGGCCGGGTGTTCCTCGACACCCTGCCCGCCGGATTGCGGCGAACCTCGGCGCTCGATCAGGTCCGCCGGTGGTGGGAGCAGCCGTGACCCGGCGAGCAGCCGTCCCGTGCTCGACGCGGTCGCGCCTCGCGGCGAGACGTGGCACCTTGCGAGCGTGGCCGTGATCCTGCGGTTGTTGCTCGTCGGTGCGGCGTTCGCGCTTGGCTCGATCCCGTTCGGCGTCTTGCTCGCGCGGCGCCGCGGGATCTCGATCCAGGACCACGGGAGCGGCAACATCGGCGCCACCAACGTCGCGCGCGTGCTCGGGCTCAAGGCCGGCGCGGTCGTGCTGGTGCTCGACGCGGCCAAGGGCGCGCTGCCGGTCGCGCTCGCGCGGATCGCGTGCGGCGAGCCGTGGACGGTCGCGCTCGCGGCGTTCGCGGCGATCGCCGGCCACTGCTTCTCGCCGTGGCTCGGCGGCCGGGGCGGCAAGGGCGTCGCGACGGCGTTCGGCGTGTTCCTCGTGCTGTCGCCGTGGAGCGCGTGCGTCGCGGTCGCCGCGTTCGCGATCGCCCTGCGATTCACCCGCGTCCCCGCGCTCGGCTCGCTCGCCGGCGTGCTCGCGATCGCCACGTACCAGCTCTCGCGCGGCGAGGCGCCGTACGCGGTGCTCGCGTGTGCGACCGCGGTCCTGCTCGTGTACACCCACCGCAGCAACCTGGCGAAGCTGCGCGGCCGCTGACGCTACCAGCGCTCGGCGATCTGCTCGAGCCCCTGGTCCGCGACCTCGCGCAGCCGATCGCACGCCCGCCCCGCGCCGGGGATTTCGAAGTCCTCGCCGAGTAACGCGACCAGCGGCGCGAGCGCGAACCGGCGCACCGCCAGCTCGGCGTGTGGCACGGTCAGCTCGGGAGTTCGGATCACCCGGCCGCCCCACACCAGCACGTCGAGATCGATCGCGCGGGGGCCCCAGTGCACCGCGCCGCGCCGATCGCGGCCGAGCAGCCCCTCGAGCTCGAGCACCAGCGAGATCAGCTCGCGCGGCTGGAGATCCGGAATCCGGACCTCGACCGCGGTGTTGAGGAACGGCGGCTGGTCGGGGCCGATCGGCGCGGTGCGGTACAGCGGCGCCGAGCGCACGGCTCCCATGCCCTCGAGCGCCTCGCGCGCGCGGCGGAACCGCTCGCGCAGCTGATCGTCGGTGCCGAGGTTGCCCCCGAGGCCGATCACCACCGGGTCGGTCGAGAGACTCACGGCCGCGCGACCACCGCGCTGGTCAGCACACCGATGCCCTCGATCTCGACCTCCACGGTATCGCCGACCGCGAGGTCGCCCACGCCCGCGGGCGTGCCGGTCGAGATCACGTCGCCCGGCTCGAGCGTGACGTGCGCGCTGACGAACGCGATCAGCGTCGGCACATCGAAGATCAGATCCGACGTCGACGAGTCCTGCCGGATCTGCCCGTTGACCCGCGTCGTGATCCGCAGGTTCGAGGGATCGAGCCCCGCGACGATCCGCGGGCCGATCGGGCAGAACGTATCGAAGCCCTTCGCGCGGGCCCACTGGCCATCCTTCTTCTGCAGGTCGCGCACGGTGACATCGTTGACGCAGGTCAGCCCCAGAACGGCGTCGAGCGCGCGCTCGCGCGAGATGCCGCGGGTGCGCTGGCCGATCACCACGCCGAGCTCGCCCTCGTAGTCGACCCGCTCGTAGCCGGCGGGGCGCTCGATCGCGCCGCGATCACCGATCACCGCCGAGGGTGGCTTGAAAAACATCAGGGGCTCCTCCGGGAGTCCCTTCCCCATCTCGACGGCGTGGGCTCGGTAGTTGACGCCGATGCCGATGATCTTGCTGGGAACCAGGTCGATCTGCTCGGTCGCAGACCCGCGGACGAGGGATATCAACATGGGCGGAAAAGTAGGACATCGCAGGAGGACCTGTCATTGATCACCCGCGTCGGGCCCCGTACAATTTCGTGGATGGGCCGGGCTCCCAACTCTGGAGCGCCACAGCGCGTATCTGCGCACGTGGTGCCGAAAGCGCCGGCTTTTTCGGACGAAGAAGACGAGAAGACGACGATCGAATCGGGCTGGGAGGAAGAGGCCAGCACGACGGTGGAACAGGGCGACGTTGCCGAAAAGATCCGTCAGCTCGGACTCGACGCGCCGCGAAGCCGCAACAACATCACGAACGTCACCGCGACCCATACGAGCGGGGTTCTCGACGAGCCAACCGTCGACGATCAGCGCGCGAATGCGGTGATCGCTCTGATCGCACCGCCGTCCTCGGCGCAGCTGTCGATCATGCAGGGCAACGACGCCGGGCAGCAGATCGAGCTCGTGCCCGGCAAGAGCTACACGGTCGGACGCGCACTCGATAACGACATCGTCCTCACCGATATCGCGGTATCGCGCAAACACTTCGATCTGCGCCACGAGCACGGCGCGTGGGTGCTCGCGGATCGCGGCTCCGGAAACGGCACGCTGGTCAACGGCAATCTCGAGGACCAGCCGTTCCTGCTCTCGAACGGCGACGCGATCGAGATCGGCAACACGACGTTTCGGTTCGATCAGCCCCAGGGCGCGACGCGCCCGGCCGCCGCGGCGCCCGGATACGACGTCGATCTCGACGAGGAGGAGCCGTCGACCGTCGCCGGCAAGCCGCCGGTGCGACCGGGGAGCCACCCCGCAAACAGCGCCTCCGGTGGGTTCGCCGCGAGTGGCGGCCACGGCGCGCTCGGCGGACGCCCGCCGGCCCCGGCGCTCGAGCCCGCGCCCCCGCTGCCACGCCGCCCCAAGACCGTGCCTCCGCCGGTGCCCCGGTCGCGGCCGCCCTCGGTCGCGCCGCCGCTCGCCTACTCGGTGGCATCGCACCCGACCGTGCCGCCGTTCACGGCGCCCAAGCCGCCGCCACCGTCGGCGACGCTGCCGCTGCCGCAGATGGCTCACCTGGGCCAGGTCGTGCCGCAGCGATCGCCGATGCTCGCGCCGCAGGCGCCGGCGATCCTGACCGATTCGATCCCACCGCTCGTGCAGGGCCAGATGACAGGCCAGATGCAGGGCCAGATGACCGGTCAGATGCCAGGCCAGATGCCGGGCCAAATGACGGGCCAGATGACCGGCCAGATGCCAGGCCAGATGACCGGCATGCAGATCGGGCACGGCTCGGCGCCGCCACACGCGCACGCGATGCCGTACGGCTACCCGACGCACGCCGATCTCGCCGGCAATGGCCTGCGCACCGGCGCACCGCCGCGCGATGCAACCTCGACCGCGCTGGTCCACCCGGCGCCGTACGGCCACATGCCCCCGGCAATGCAGCCGAGCTTTGGCATGCCGCAGCTGTCGCGGCGGACCAAGATGCTGCTCGCCGGCGCGGGCCTCACGTTGATCGCTGCGATCGCCACCGCCGCGATCCTCAAGGGCTCCTCGTCGTCGTCGCCGGACTCGTCGCCCACGGCGACGTCCACCACGCCACCGGCGACGACCGCGCCGAAGAAGCCGACGGTCGAGGAGATCACCCCGGTCGTCGAGCCGGCGGTCGCCCAGGCCGTCAAGCCCGAGCACAGGCCCGACCCCAAGCCCGAGCCCCCCAAGGCCGTCGAGCCCGAGCACAAACCCGACCCCAAGCCCGAGCCCCCCAAGCTCGCCAAGGCCGAGCCCGAGCATAAGTCCGACCCCAAGCCCGAGCCCCCCAAGGCCACCAAGGCAGAGCCCGAGCGCAAGCCCGACCCCAAGCCCGAGCCCCCGAAGGTCGCCAGGGTCGAGCCCGAGCGCACCCGGCAGAACAAGACCGCGGCCGCGGTCGCGCCGCCCAAGTCCGATCCGCCCAAGCGGGTCGCGGCCGCCGAGACCGGCGACGCAAAGGCGCGCGCCGAGCAGCTCTACCGCAGCAAGAAGTTCAGCGATGCCGCGGCGCTACTGCGCTCGGCCGGCCTGAAGGGCCAGGCCGACGACTACGAGAAGTTCGGCCGCGCGTACAACCGCGGGATGTCCCCCGGCGCCAAGCCGGCCGAGGCGTACGCGGATCTGAAGCGGGCGCTGACCCTCGACAGCAACCAGGGCGTCTTCACCTCCGAGATCAAGTCCAAGCTCGGCGTGGTCGCACCCAAGGCCGCGATCTCGTTCGTGGTCAGCAAGCAATACGAGCAGGCCTACCAGGCGGTCCGCACCGCCGAGGCCAACGGCGGCGGCAACGACAGCACGCGGACGGTCCGCCAGACCCTCGAGTCGACGGCGAGCCAGCTCTACAACGCCGCGGTCAAGGAGCTCGACACCGACCGCGCCGCGGCGCTCACCAAGCTGCGCCAGGTCAAGGCCATGGTCGATCCCACCAATCCGTGGGCGATCAAGGCCGCCAAGCAGCTCAACGGGAACTGAGCAGGCCGCCGATCACGCGCTCGAGCTTCTCGAACTCGAACGGCTTGTCGACGTGTGCATCGGCGCCGTAGAGCGGCGACGTGAGCTCGTTCACCTGCTCGCCGATCGCGGTGACCATCACGATCTTGATCGATTGGGTCGCCGGATCCTGCTTGAGCGCGCGGGCGACCTCCCAGCCGGATTTGCCGGGCATCATCACGTCGAGCAGCACGAGCTCCGGGCGGTCGCGGCGGGCCAGCTCGAGCGCGAGCTTGCCGTCGCTTGCCGTCGCCACCCGGTAGCCCCGGGCGCCGAGCCGGGTCGCGAGCATCGCGACGATCTCGGGATCGTCGTCGACCACCAGGATGCTCGCCCCCGTGCGCTCCTTGCTCATGCCGTGACGCTACGCCGCGCCCCGAGATCGCGTCAATAGATCGCCCCGGCGCCGGGTCGTCGCGCCGCCGCGTGGTACCGAAGGGCGTGCGCCGCTGGCTCTGGGTGACCATCGTCGTCGCGATCGCGGCGGCGGCCTACGTGATGGTCGGAGATCTCGACCAGCTCGGCGATCGGCTCGGCTCGTTCACGTGGAGCGCGTTCGCGCTCGCGATCGGCCTCGCACTCGCGAACTACGCCGTCCGATTCCTGCGCTGGCAGATGTACCTGCGCCACCAGGGCGTCGCGGTCCCCGCGGGGTCGAGCGCGCTGGTGTTCGGCGCCGGGCTGTCGCTGTCGATCACGCCGGCCAAGCTCGGCGAGCTGGTGAAGAGCTATCTGCTGCGCGAGCTGCACGGTATCCCGGCGACTCGCACCGCGCCGATCGTGATCGCCGAGCGCGTCAGCGATCTGGTGGCGCTGCTCGTGCTCGCGGTGATCGGCGTCGCGCTCTACGGCGTCGAGACCACCCTGGTCATCGCGGCCGGCGCGGTGATCGGGCTCGGCCTCGTGCTGCTCGCGTGGCCGCGGCCCACGCGGGCCCTGATCGAGCTGGCGACGCAGCCGGCGTTCGCGCGACGGTTTCGTACGCCGCTCGTCGAGATGTACGGCGGGCTCGCCGCGCTGTGCCGCCCCCGGTTGCTCGGCATCGCCACCTTGTACGCGGTGCCTGCGTGGGCCGCCGAGTGCGTCGGGTTCGCGGCGATCGCGAACGGATTCACCGGCGCGCAGGTCGACCTCGGCCTCGCGCTCGTGATCTACGCAGGTACGACGATCGCCGGCGCGCTCTCCTTCCTGCCCGGTGGGCTAGGTGTCACCGAGGCCTCGATGACCCTGCTCCTGGTCCAGAGCGCCTCGGGCATCGACCGCGCCACCGCCCTCGATGCGACCCTCCTCACGCGGCTCGCGACGCTGTGGTTCGCGGTGGTGCTCGGGCTCGGTTGCCTGTCGCTCGTGCGC
Organism: Kofleriaceae bacterium; assembly: GCA_051952595.1. GTDB lineage: Bacteria > Myxococcota_A > Polyangia > Haliangiales > Haliangiaceae > JABFXX01. The sequence continues at coordinate 5,026 of JBQCJR010000035.1, read as the reverse complement.
GGCCGGATCGCGCGGGCGGTGCGCTCCGAGCCGACCTCGCCGGCGCGGCCGGCGGATCTCGCCGGCGCCGATCGAGCGCCTCGCGAATGAATCGCTATACTGCCGGGATGTCGGTAGGCGTCGATTTCGATTTCCCGCGCTGGCTGGCGGCGCGGCGCGGGCGCGAGGAGCAGCAGGCGCGCGAAGGCGCGGTCTACGCGTTCTCGAACGAGCGCAAGTTCCGCCGCACGCTCAACATGGCGCGGCCGGTGACGATGGCGCTCGAGGCGACCACCCGGCTGTGGCGCGACGTCGCGCGGACCGAGCTGCTCGGCACCGCGGTCAAGGTCTCCGACCAGCAGTACCCGCGGGTGTGGGCAGCGGCCAAGGCGGCGGGCGAGGCGCTGCGCGTTCGCGTGCCGCCGGTGTTCGCCGCCCCCGCGTCGTCGATCAAGGTCAAGGTGCTCGGCACCGAGGACGCGCCGCACCTGATCGTGAACCTCGAGCTCGCCGAGAAGCTCGACGAGACCGAGCTGATCGCCGCGATCGCCCACGAGCTCGGCCACGTGCAGAACGGCCACATCCTGTACGCCACCGCGCTGCACTACCTCACCAACTCGGCGGTGTTCTTCGTGCGCTGGGTGGTCCAGCCCGCGATCATGACGCTCCAGGCGTGGTCGCGGCGCGCCGAGGTCACCTGCGATCGCGCCGCGCTGCTCGCGGTCCGCGATCTCGACAAGACGCTCGCCGCGATGGTCAAGCTCGAGCTCGGCGTCGAGAAGGGCTCGGCGTTCAGCGCCGACGAGTACCTGCGGTCGCTGCCCGAGACCAAGGGCGGCTTCGTCGGCCGCTACGCCGAGCTGTTCCGCTCGCACCCGTACGTGCCCAAGCGCGTCCAGGCGCTGCGGCTGTTCGGCGACTCGGCGCTGTTCGCGCAGATCTCCGGCCGCGATCCGACCGGCAAGCCGAGCCTGGCCGAGATCGACAAGCAGGTCGGCGACCTGATCTCCGTGTTCTAGGGCGTCACCGGGAGACCCAGATGATCCTTCTCGAACATCACAAGCAGGCCAAGCGCGAGATCGTGGCGCGCTTCCAGCAGCTCGCCGAGGTCGCCGACGGCGTCGGCATGATCACCCTGGCGCGCGACATCCGCACCACCCGGGTGCCCAAGCTCGAGTCCGAGCGGTTCCACCTCGTCGTGCTCGGCGAGTTCAACCACGGCAAGTCGACGTTCGTGAACTCGCTGCTCGGCTCGGACGTGCTGCCCACCGGGATCACCCCGACGACCGCCTCGATCAACCACGTGGTGTGGGCCGGCTCGCCCACGGCGCGCGTGATGCTGGCCACCGGCGAGAGCAAGTACCTCGATCCCGGCCAGCTCAAGGACTGGGTCACCGTCGCCGGCGGCCGCGCCTCCGAGGTGTCGTTCGTCGAGCTCGGGTACCCGAGCGACCTGTTGCGCAACAACGTCGTGCTCGTCGACACGCCGGGCGTCAACGATCTCAACGAGCAGCGCGCCGAGGTGACGTACGGCTACGTACCGCGCGCCGACGCCGTGGTGTTCCTGCTCGACGCCGGGCAGGCGCTCAAGGACAGCGAGCGGGAGTTCCTGCGCAGCCGCGTGATCGAGAGCGCGCGCGACCGGCTGATCTTCGTGCTCGGCAAGATGGACATGCTGTCGAAGGACGAGCAGACCGCCGTCGTCGAGTACGTGCGCGAGGGGCTCGCCAAGATCGCGCCGGATCCGGTGGTGTTCCCGCTGTCGGCGAAGGACTGGGCCAAGACCCGCGACGCCGCGAGCGGCATGCCCGAGCTGATCCGCTACCTCGAGCGGTTCCTCGCCCAGGACCGCGCCGCGGTGATCCTCGACAACGCGGCCGCCGATGCCGCGCGCACCGCCGCGTACCTCGAGAACAACCTCGGCGTCCGGATGCGTGCGTACGACCTCGACCTCGGCGAGCTCGAGCAGCGGATCACCGCGGTGCGCGAGCAGCTCGATACGTCGAAGCGCAAGCTCGACGAGCTGCACGTCCGGATCGACGCCGACGCCGGCTCGATCAAGAACCAGGTCGCGCTGGACCTCGAGCAGTTCGCCAAGGCGTTCGTCGCCGCGCTGCCGGTCCAGATCGATTCGGTCGACGCGAACGACGTCAAGTCGTACCTGCCGGCGTTCATCGAGGACAAGTTCAAGGAGTGGGCGGAGCTCGAGGGCGCCAAGCTCGCCGCGATGCTCGAGCACCTCGCCGAAGAGGTCATCTCGATCACGAACGAGAACGTCGCGGCGGCCGCGGCCACGCTCGCCGAGCGGCTCGGCCCGAACGACACCCAGGTCGACATCACCGTCGATAGCTTCAAGTACGACGTCGGGATCTACGCGGTCGGCGCGCTCGGCACGACGGTGATGCTGTTCGTCAACGCGCTCGCGGGCGGCCTCCTGACCCTCGCGGCGCCGATCCTCGCGATCGTGCTGAAGTCCAAGATCGCCGGCGACATCCGGCTCCAGGCCAAGGAGAAGGTGCCCGCCGCGGTGCTCAACGCCGCCGAGGCGATGAAGCCGCACTTCGACAAGGTGATCGACGACTTCGCGAAGCGGCTGTCCGAGTTCGTGTCGAACGCCGGCAACACGCTCTACAAGGGGATCAGCGAGATCCTCGACCGCACGATGGCGGAGCGGCGCGAGCACGGCGGGTCGATCGACGGCCTGCGGGTGGCGACCTCGGCGCAGATCGCCCAGGTGATCGCCACGCGGCGCGCCCTCGGGCAGCTGCGCGACGGGATCTGGGCGACCGACGAAGCTCCGCCGCCCGAGCCGGAGCCCGAGCCCGAGCCACCGCTCGCGGCGTGATCCGCGCCGCCGACCGGGCAGTCTTCACCGGTCGCTGCGGTAAGTCGTGGGCACGCGGTGTCTGTCCTACCCAGACGGGGCAGGGGAGCGACCGCTGATTCGCCGAGATAACGGTGACTTGCGCGTGCGCTGCGAACATCGCGCAGCTGGCAGGCCGCTTGCTGACTGGCTGTCCCCATGCGGATCGCCCTCTCCGTGGTCTCGGCCTCCCTGCTCGCCGCCGCCGGCTGCGGCGCCTCGAGTGGACTCGAGCAGGACGAGCTCGCCGGCACTCCCGAAGACCCCGTCCCGGCGACCAGCGGGCCCTACCAGGTCGAGTCGCGGATCGACTTCACCGTCGAGGCGATCCTGCCGCCGCAGCTCCACGAGATCGTGGTCACGCTGCGCGACTTCTCGACCAACCCGGCCCGCGCGCTGTTCGATCTCGCCGAGCGCCGCGGCGTGCCCGCCGTCGGGGTCATCCGGGCGGCGCTGCCCGCGGTGCTCGAGGACAAGCTCGAGGGCTGGATCAACGCCGAGATCGCGCGGTTCGAGATCGCCGGCGTGCCGATCACCACGTACGCCGGTCAGATCGCCGAGCTGGCCGAGCTCGCGCTGACCCGGTTCGCGATCGAGAGCGAGCTCGACCTCGCCGGCGCTCCTGCGACCCACCGGTTGACCGCGCTCGACCTCGCGCCCGCGGGCCTCGACGTGAGGATCCCGATCGGCGGGTTCGTCGGCGACCTGTTGACCCAGACCCCGGACCTCGCGGTCGGGCAGGGCGGGGCGCTCTCGCTCGGCGAGCAGCACTTCGGCCTCAACTACGGCGAGTACGCCTGGCAGGGCATCGAGGCCGCGTCCACGCAGCTGTTCGGTCAGGGCGTGCGCGCGAGCCTCGGCGCGGCGGTCGATTGCCCGCGGCTCGCGTCGGCGATCTCCGACAAGTGCGTGCTCGGCGTGTGTGTCGGCCATCGCGCCGAGCTGACCGCGATCTGCGACGGCGGGCTCGACGCCGTGGTCGACCTCGCCCACGGAAAGCTCGCGGATCTCCGCCTCGAGGCCCTGCACCTGGCGAACGGCGAGGCCCGCCTGGTCGACGACGATCTCGACGGCATCGGCGATCGGATCGTCGACGGCGTGTGGCGCGCCGAGCTGAACCTCGGCCTGCGCCACGCTCCCGCGACGTTCACCGGCGCTCGCTGACGACGGCTACCCACCGGCGCACCTGCGGATCCGGCTGGTCGACCGGCTGGCGACACCCCGGCCGACCGCCCGGCCGGGTCGCGGTGCTAGGCTGCGGGCATGTCCTTGTGGACGCGCGTGCAGCGCCGGATCGGCGATCTCGCCGGCGAGCTGGTCCTCGACGAGTACCGCGACCAGCTCAACCAGGCCCAGCAGCTGCTCGCCGACGGGGACACGACCGCGTCGATCGACGTGCTCGAGGCGCTGCTGACCGCGAAATCGGATCACGGCCAGGCGCTGATCCTGCTCGGCGAGGCCCGGCTGGTCTCGCGCGACCCCGACCGGGCGCGCGAGGCGTTCGAGCGCGCCCTGCGCCTGCGATCGGGAGATCCCGCGGCCCTGGTCGGCCACGGCCTCGCGCTGGTCCAGCTCGGGCGCTACGAGATCGCGATCTCGTCGCTGTCGCGCGCGATCGTCGAGGCGGGCGGCGATCGAGCGATCCTGGCCGACGCCTATCGCGGGCTCGGGCTCGCGTGGCGCCGCCGCGGCGATCTGGACAAGGCGACCCGCGAGCTGCGCAAGGCGGTCACCGAGGACGGCAACGATCTCGAGGCCCGCGCCGCGCTCGGCGAGGTGCTGATCGCCGACCGCGGATCGATCGACGAGGCGATGCGCCACCTCGAGCGCGCGATCGCGACCGAGCCGCCGCCCCCGCTCGCGCTGTACGCGCTCGGCCGGATCGCGCTCGCCGAACAAGCGCCGTCTCTCGCCACCGAGCGGCTCGCCCGCGCCCGGGCCCTCGCCGCCACCGACCCGACGCCGATCGGCGCCCAGCTGCGCCTCGACATCGTGCTCGCCCAGGGCGACGCCGCGCTCGCCGGGCGCGACGCGATGCACGCCCACGCGTTCTACCTCGAGGCGCTCGCCGCCGAGCCGCGCCGGGCCGAGCTGCACGCCAAGATCGCCGCCGCGCATCGCGCGATCGGCAACCTCGACGCCGCGCTGTCCAGCTTCGATCGCGCGCTCGCGCTCGGCGCCGAG
>JBQCJR010000034.1:0-16932 GCA_051952595.1 Kofleriaceae bacterium | reverse complement strand
CTCCAGGAGCGCACCCGCGCGCTCCAGCGCAACGCGCGCGCGCTGCGCGAATCGCAGGCGCGCCTGCACGCCCACGATCTCGCCGAGCTGCGCTCGCAGTTCGAGTCCCTGCATTTCGCGCGCGAGCTCGAGCGCCTCGCCGCCGCCGATCGCCAGCGCGACGAGCTCGTCGCGATGCTTGGCCACGAGCTGCGCGATCCGCTGCGCGCGTTGCGCGTCGTCGACAGCCTGCTCGATCTCGCGCGCTCGGCCGCCGGCCAGCTCGAGCTGCGCCGCGAGCCCATCGAGCTCGATCAGCTGGCGCGCTGCGCGATCGAGGAGTGCCGCCCGCTGCTCGACCAGCGCCGCCACGCCATCGAGCTGGTCGTCGGGGCCGGGCCCGCGCCCACCGTGCTCGGCGATCCCCCGCGGCTCGTCCAGGCGCTCGCCAAGCTGATCGAGAACGCCGCGCGCTACACCCCCATCGGCGGCCGGATCTCGGTCGCCGTGCGCGCCGAGGGCGGCGATGCGGTCGCGACCGTGACCGACAACGGCCGCGGAATTCCGAGCGAGCGGCTGCCTCGGATCTTCGATCTGTTCGTGCGCGACCACGCCGCGACCGATCTCGCCGGCGGGATCGGCCTCGGCCTCGGGCTGGTCAAGCGGCTGATCTCGCTGCACGACGGCGCCGTGCGCGCATCGAGCCGCGGCGCCGGGCAGGGCAGCGCGTTCGAGATCCGGATCCCGCTTGCGCCGCAGGAGCTCGAGCTCTCCGGGCTGTACGTCGATCACGGGCCGCCGACCGTGCGGATGCCGGCGCTCCAGCGGCCGCAGCGCGAGCCCGAGCCCGAACCCGCGCGGGAGCCCGCGCTCGCAGACGCCGAGCGCGGATAGGTCGTCGCGTCCGCGCTCGGGCCCGCGCGACACACTCGACCTGACCCATCGGCCAGGTCGTCGGATCGGCGACGCCCGCGCTGTCGATGCACCCGACAACGCGGCGTCGGATCGACGATCAGTTCGCGATCCACGACGAGGATCGCGTGGACCCAGCGCGCTCCGAGCTGGCGCGCACCCTGCATTCTCGTAGCCCTGCAGTGCCGGCTCGCGCGTGCGGGCCTGCGCGCTCAGGTCTGCCTGTATGACGCTCCGACGGTTCCACGTGCTCGCGTGGGCGTCGATCGCGCTCGCCAGCTGCGCGGTCGGCACCATTCCACCACCTCCTTCCGCCGAGAGCCTCGGCGAGCTCGGCGCGCTCGCTCCCGGCTGGACCGGCGAGCTCGTCGCGCTCGTCCACCAGAGCTATGTCGGCTGGGACGTCGAGATCGGCGACGCCGATGGCGACGGCCGCCCCGAGATCCTCACCGGCAGCGCGCCCGACGGCCGCGTGTACCGGTTCGATCGCCGCGACCACGGCTGGTCCGAGCGCATCCTCGCCGACCAGATGGCCGGCCTCGGTCCCGGCATGGTGCTCGGCACCCGGATCGTCGATCTCGACGGCGACGGCGTGCCCGAGATCCTCGCCGGCACCGGCGAGGAGGATGGCGATGTGGCGCAGCTGCGCATCCTGCGCGACGACGGCCAGCAGGTGACCACCCTCGCCGCCGTGCGCGCGAAGGAGAACACCAGCAGCTACACCCACGGCCTCGCGACCGCCGACCTCGATGGCGACGGCGTGCTGGAGATCGTGTCCGCGTACTGCGGCAACGGCGAGGTGATCCGCTACGACGCCACCCCCGGCATGACCGAGCTGCGCGCCCGCAAGGTGCTCCAGCTCTCCGGCTCCGGCGAGGACGCGTGGCTCGTCGATGTGGACGGCGACGGCCAGGTCGAGCTCGTGGTCTCGAACGGGTTCCGCGACGGCGCCGCGCGCGTGCAGATCCACGATCTCGATCCCGCGACCGGCGATCCCCGTCGCACGCCGCGCCTCGTCCTCGACGGATTCGAAGGAAAGCGCGCGTTCTACGCGTCGATCGCCGTCGGCGACGTCGACTCCGATGGCCGCCCCGAGCTGCTCGTCGCGTGGAAGCAGCACCAGTCGGTCAACCGGACCTCGCTCGTCGCGTACCGCATCCACGGCATCACCGCGAAGGTCGCCCACGTGCTCGTCCGCGACGACCCCGAGCTCGACCTCGGCTACTTCGAGAAGATGATCGCGTTCGACGACCTCGACGGCGACGGCCGCAACGAGGTCTACCTGTCCACGCGCGGCGACGGCATCTCCGAAGGCATCTCCAGCCACCACCTCGGCCGGGTCTACCGCTTCGACGTGCGCGCCGACGGCACCGTCGCTCGCCAGACCGTGTTCGACTTCGACCCCGAGATGGCCGAATCCGCCTGGCTCGCCGCCGGCGACGCCGATGGCGACGGCGCGCGCGAGCTGGTCATCGCGACCGGCAAGGGCGACCGCACGCTGCCCGGCTGGTCGTGGGTGGTCGCGCTGCGCAAGGCCCCGCCGATCGAGCTCACGAGTCCGAAGTGACCGCGGCGTCGATCGCGCGCCCGCTCGACCACCCGAACCGGCGCATCGCTGCGAGCGTGGCCGGACCGGGGATGCCATCGAGCGCGAGGGCGGCGCCTCTCAGGTTGAGCTGCTGCTGCCGTCGACGCCAGGTCGAGCGATCTTCGAGCAAGCCGTACCGGAATGGCTCGGCGCCATCCTCGAGCAGCGTGGCGTAGATCGCGTCCCCGGGGTCGCCTCGCCCGCGTCCGGCGCGCCCACCTGGATAGAGCGCGCGCTGCGCTGGCGCGAGGTCGCCCGGCTCCACCCACGATTGATCTCGATGGCCGTAGATCCCGACGACGTCCGCGCCGCCGTTGCGCAGTCGCTGCACGATCCGCCCTGGCTGGTACGCATCGGCAACGATCTGGTACGGGATCGCGACCATGCCGCCGAGCTCCGGTGTGAGCGACAAGCCGCAGAGCGCGCGAACGAGGCGCACCGTGTGGAGGAGCGTCTGCTGATAGATCGTGCCGTCCTCCTCTTGGTACATCTCGATGCCGATCGCGCGGTCGTTGCTGGCCGTCGCGTGATACGCGGCAACGCGCACCACGTCGGCGAGGCACACCGCGCGGTGGCCGTCGACCACCAGGTGCCCGCCCGCGTGTGCGGGATCCCGTGCCCAGCTCTCGGCGACGCGCTGCACCCGTGGAGGGCCTGCGCCGGGCCTCACCGGTTGTGGCCACACGCCCTTCGTGGTGTGGATCGTCACCTGCGAGACGTAGGACGCCCGCCGCGACCGATAGTCGCCCGCGGTCAGCCGTGCCCACCCCGGGCCGCCGCTCGATGCGGGCGGAACGACCTCGAGGCCGTCGACCACCACCAGCTTGCCTGCGACGAGCAGGCTCACAGCACGCCGCTCGGTAGCCGATAGCTCGCCCCTCCGAGGTCGGCGCGGAGCGCCTCCCAGCCCTCGCGTAGCGCGACCGGATCCCAGCGGAGTGGTGCCGCCTGGGGCGCACCGGGGGCCGGCTCGGTCGGCCGCATCGCGGCATCGACCACCGCGGCGATCACGCACTGACTCGCAGCGGACTTCAGTGGGAGCGCGCTCGCGCGGACCGGCTCCCAGTCGACCGACCCATCGGAGCCGGTCGCATCGCGCAGCACGGTCGAGAGCGCTGGGCCGAACTCGCCGATGGCTTGTCGCGCCGCCGGGGTCATGCAGTCGATCACGGCGGCCGCGAGTGGGCCGCTCGTGCGCTCGAGCCAGCGGCATCCCGTGCCACCGACCGCGAGGAGCGCGACCAGGAGCGCGGTCGAGGTCGCGCCGCTGGCGCGGGCGCGCTTACTGCGCAGCCAATCGATGATGTCGCGGATCATCTCCAAGCCACCACCCGCCGCCCATCCGGCCGAGAGTGCGTTGGCGATGAGTCCCAGCGTGATGCCGAGTCCGCTGCGCAGGCCCTCGCCGAGATAGAGTACCGCAGCGGACCCGAAGCCGAGCGCGTATCCACCCAGCTTGGTGGTGAACCACGGAATCCACAGGGCGAGTGAGGTGCGGAGAAACGCGACGAGCGCGATCAGCGCGAGCCCGACCGCGGGCAGGTACTCACCGGACGTCAGGAGATCGATAAAGGTGGTGTCGTGCACTGCCACTACGGTGTTCTCTTCGAGCGAACGACCCAACTTCGACGACGACTCGCAGCTCAGCGCCGCAGCAGCCAGCCGACGACGACAGTCGCGACGCCGGCGAGCGCACCGATCAGCGCCGCCCACGCCTTCACGCGAACGCGGTCCGTTTCCAGGCTGATGACCCGTACCGCGAGCGCCGCGAGCGAAACTTCTTGGCGATCGATCCGCGTGTTGACCGACGCGATCACGTCTCCGACTCTCGCGGAGAGCGTCTGGACGGCAGCCTCGAGCTTGGCGTGTGTCAGATCCGACGCGTGGATCCGCCCGCTCAGCTCCTTGATCGCGTCATCGAGCTTCTCGGCGCGTTGGCCCATATCCGTTGCGCGGCGGAGCAACTCCGGCACCGTGGAGAGCGGCCGGACGATCTCGAGGACCGCGCTGGTCGAGCTGCGCAGGCTGTCGATCTCCGCGCGGATGTCGCGGTCGGTGTCGGTTCCAGGGCGCGGGCGATCGGTCACTCCGGAACTATGGGCAAGTCGGCGCGACTCCCCAACTTCTGCCGCGACGCACAGCTCGGGTTGCGCGATCGCTCTAGTCGAGGTGGCTCGTAACACGCACGTTGCCGATTCGGGCGCCTGCTGCGCTGGCTGTACAAGTCAGCACCAGCGACCACCCAGGCGCCAACTTGTGAGGCGTGATCGGGATAACTACGTCTCCCCATGCGGCAGACCGACCGACGTCGGTCGCGGAGCCGAGCTTGATCTGGTCTGTGCCCATGATGGGGCCAATCGCATAAACCATATACGCAACGTCGATGGAGCCGTTCCCGGCTGCCGACACCACTACGCCGGTGACCGTTTCTCCCTGGTAGCATGGAATAGCGATGTCTCCGGTCTGGGGGCCGGATGATTGAATGAATAACATCGAGATGCTGAAGACCGGGTAGTAGAGCCAGTCGCCAGGACGGCGAATCGTGGGAAGCATCACTCGAGTCACGGACCCGCGCTTGCCGCCGATGACCATATCCTGGATGTCGTTGAGGTCCGCCGACTTCACCGGCGTCCCCGGCGTGTAGTTCGTGTTGCGCGACAGCGGTAGCATTGCCGGATTCTGCTGCCTTCCGCGAGTGGCCCCAACTTCGGCGACGTCTAGACTAGAGCGCTCCGAGCGGACCGCGATCGCAGAGGCCATCGCGCGGGTCGTCGCAGAGCACGGATCGACTCTGCGTCGCGGTCGAGTACGTGTGTCCCGGCTTGATCCGTTCGACGAGGTCGTGCGCGCCAGTCATGTCGGGTGTGCCGGAAAGCCCCGGCGGGCGTAGCGCGTACCAGAAGAACGGACGGTCGCCATCTGGGCAGAATGCGATCAGACGCTCGATGTCCACTGACAGCGCGATCGGCGTCGACGCGCTCGAGCCGAAGACACCGAGGCCGCCCCATTGCGAATCGACGACACCCGCCGATACGAGCTGACGGACCGTGGTGATTCCACCACCGGAGCCCACCATCCAGAACTGGCCGGGCGTGAAGATGCCGCCGCTCGCCATCTCGGTGAATAGCTCCAGCTCGATCGGCGTCGGGGCCGCGACCCCGAGGGGCTGGATCGCGTTGGTCACCTCGCCGAGCCGTCGTTGCCAGCCGAGCCGTAGCGTACCGGCATCGTTCCAGACGCCGAACCACACCGCGTCGTTCGTGGCGCGGTTGCAGAGGAGTAGCCCGACGCCGCATCCAGTCGGCAGTGTCGCTGTCGACACGGCCTTGATCTGGCACTTCAGGTAGACACGCCCGTTTGCGCCACCGGTGTCGAGCGGCGTGCGCGCGTGCGGCCCGAGCGGCGCTGTCGTGATCTCGGTGCCAGCCGGCAAGGAGCAACGCAGGCTGCCGTCGATGGCCGCCCATCTGGTCGGTGGATCAGCGAACCAGCGCTCGGGCTCGAGCGTGTCGAAATCGTCGCGGATCTCGTTCGTGAGCTCGATCAGCTCGACATCTTCGGGAGCGAGCGCCATGGGCTCGGCGAGTGCCGCCTTGATCGCGGCGTGGTGGAAGCCCTCCTCACGGGACAGGTAGCCGACCGCGCGAGCGCGCCGCACGTCCAGCGGATCGCGCGGCTTGGTCGGGATGCCGAGCAGCTTCTCCCATCGAGGCGCGAGCTCGAGCGGCATCGCGTCGGGTAGGAACTGCGCGCGCAGCGCCTCGGCGTTTGCGGTCGCGAGGCCGAGGCCCTGGCCGATCACCTTCCAACGGCGCCCGATCTTGTTGCCAGGGTTGCGGAACCACGGGGCGCCCGGCGGCGCGAGTCCCTCGACCATGGCGATGCCGGCGGGCTGGTGCACCGTCAGCCGGCGCCAGGTCTCGCGGACCTCCTCGGGCGACATCTCGTGGTCGGTGACCTTCAGCTCGTCGACGAGTCCGTTGAGGGAGTCGGTCCAGTCGGCTCCGATTCTCCGCGCCCCGACCGATGTGTGGCCGGTCGTCGCGCCGGCGATATCCCCGTCGGTCGTGACGAGCTCGCCGAGCAGCTGGTCGCCGACATAGTAGCGACAGACGACCTCCTGGGGAGATACCCACCGGCGCGTCGCCGTGAGCATGAATAGCATCCCGTCTCCGAGGTGCTGGAACACGCCAGGCGGCTGCGGCCGATCGACACCCTCCGAGTCCTGGTGGAGAAACGACACTTCGAGCAGGCCCGGTTTATTCGACTCGACGATGCGGAGGCAGTAGCTCACACGCTCGGCCGCGGTGCCGTCGCTGAGGCCGCGGCAGATCAATGTGTGCGTATTCTTGCCCACGCCGCCGATGAGCTCGAGCGCGAGAAGGGCCTGCACGGTCACGTCGCGCTGGAGCAGCGTGTCGCGTCCTGGGAGGTCGGCGGCGACGTGGCCGGTGCCCGCCCCCTCCGAGAACCCGCGGCCGCGTCCAGTCCACGTTCCATCCACCGCCCTGGGCGGGTCGATTCCCGCTTCGGTCGACAGGTCGGTAAGGTTGCCCATCTCGTCGGACGGGCTGATGCCGGCCGGTTCGGACATGTGGAGCAAGATCTTCGTCGTCATGCAGAGGTCCTCACGGCAGGAGACCGATGTTTCCGGGTACGGGATCGAACAGCTCGACGGGGACCACCGGCGCGCGGTCCCGCAGCACCAGGGCGAAGGCCCGCCCGGTTGACGCCGCAGCTGCGCCGGCCGGCTGGAGCGCGATCGCCGCGCCCGTGGCGTGCAGGGCGCGATACGCGAACAGGACCGAGCGCGCCGACGAATGGCCCGTCGAGAACGCGTCGATCGTGGTCCAGCCGGCCGGGGCGGTCAGCGCGACATTGCCGCTCGCCGACCAGACGCCGAGCACGAGATTGATGGCCTGCTCCGACGAGACCGCCGGCGTATCTGGTGTGGTGTCGGCGGTGAACGCGCCATGAGCCGCCGACTCGCGCACGACACCAGGTGCCGATCCTCGCAGCACCACGAGCTCGCCCTGGAGCTCCTGGAGCACGACCGACGAGAACCGCGCCGACGACGGTTCGTTGTCGTCGACCAGACGCGCCCACGTGTCCAGGAACAGGCCGCCCGCGCCGAGCCCCGTCTCGACCGGCACCCACCCGGCCGGAGCCGTCACGAGCTGGTTGCGGACCACGAGCGCGAGCAGGAGGTCGCCCTTTCGCGCCGCAGCTGGAATCGAGAAGGCGAGATCGGACATGTCAGCTCCACGGCGGCGCGTAGCCGAGCGCCTGGTAGATGGCCTTGACCTGGGGGTCGGTGAGCTCCGCACCCGCGTCGGCGAACTGCGCCGCGTACAGGTAGCCGGCAGCCGCGGCGGTCGCGGTCTGGCCGCCGAGCGCGAGGAGCATCGCCGATACGGGCGACGCGTAGGTCAGCACGAGCTTCTCGCTCGGCGTGTAGAGCTTGGACTCGCCGGCCGCGCGGTTGATCTTGAGCGCGATCAGCTGGACCCCGGCGTGTGCGCTCGTGGTGTCGACCGTCGATCCCTGGATCGCGCGCACCTGGCGGGTCGCCAGCAGTCGGACGTCTCCGGTCGCGGACACGGCCATCAGGTCCCGCGTGCTGGCGGGTGCCGCCGCCGGCAGATCGATGTATGCGAGCAGCAGCACGCTGCGGAGGCCGGGGTTCGGCGCGGTTGCGGTGTTGACCCAGCGCTGGTTCGCGGTCCCGTCGGTCGTGCGCACCGCGAGCCGGGACCATCCGGCCACCGGCTGCTGATAGAGATGCCCGGCCCCAGCGACCGAGAGCGCCACGGATCCGATCGAGTCGGTGAGACCGCCGGCGGCCTCCTGGCAGAGCCAGAGCGACGATGGCGCGGCGCTCGCGATGCCCGCCGAGGAGAGCAGCGCGAGCCACTCGACCGAGCTCGCCGGCACGCCCTTGCCGCTGGTTGGATCAGTCGCCCACGGCACGCCGCCGGCCTGCCACGTGCCGCGCGCCGAGCCCACCACGCGAACGCCGCGCATCACTGCTGCCTCCGCACGAGGATTCGTCCGGCGATCAGCAGCTCGATCACGTCATTGGCCGGGTAGGGCGGATCGAGCGCGGTGACGTTCGCCGTGGGCGCCACCACGGTGCGATCGAGCACCCCGCGCAGCTTGGCCGCGTCGCCGAGGGTCCCGATCCGCAGGTTGCCCTCCCACGGGCCATAGCGCTTCGCGTCCGGGTTCGCGGTGCCGAGCGCGTCGAACAGCGCTTGGATCGCCGCGCGCGCTGGCGCGACCAAGGGACCGCCTGCGTAGATCGTGTTTCCGACGGCCGGCGTGTCGCCGACCGGATCGACCTCGAGCGTCACCTCGTCAGCTCCAGGGCCAAGCGACTCGACGACGCGCTCGCGCCCCGTCGGGCCCTGCGCGATCGTCAAGCGGTCGCCGGCCTTGAGCGAGCTCGGGCGCGCGCCGCCGGCAAACTTGAGCACGCGGGTTGCGGGCGTCCAGGCGCTCACCGTCGGCGTCGGTTGGTCGTGCCAGTCGAACGCGTGTTCGGCGAGCCCATCCGGCAGGATCAGGACCTCGACGTCGACAGGCTTCGGGACCACCGTCAGCACCCGGCATCCCTTCACGCCGACCGGGCGCAGCTGGTCGATCGTCGCTTGGAGCGCAGCGATCTCTCCGGGCTGGAGTAGGCGCGCGGTCCCACTGCCGGCGTGGAGCGCCGCGAGGTCGACCGTGCCGAGCCCGTTTCGCAGTGGGTAGGCGAACGCCGCGGCGATCCCGGTCTGCTCGAGCGCCCACTGCTCGTAGTCGACGCGCGTGCCGCCGCGCGGAGGATCTCGGAATCTCGACAAGAGCCGCGCCTGGATCTCCGAATCCTGTTCCGCGTCGAAGCCATCTTCGTCGAGCGCGAGCTGGAGCTCGGCTTCTTCCTCGATGTTGGGCAGCGGCGTGAGGAAGCGCAGCGTCTCCCCCTTGTTGAGCCGGGTCGCTCGGCCGGTGTCGATCGCGACCACATCGCAGTCGACGTACCCGAGCGCGCCGACGAGCTCGTCGCCGACGATCTTGTAGCGCAGCCCCGAGACATGCACGAGCTCGGTGTTGCCGGGCACCGGCTCGCCGGCCGTGCCGGTCACGCGGAGCGCGGACGACTTGCGGGCAGGTGTGGCGCCCTTCAGGACCACGCCGCGGATCTTCGCCCAGCGCCGCAGCTCGTCTCCCTCCGCCGTGTCGGGCAGCATGTCATTGAGATTGGCGTTGTGATGGGCGTGCCCGTCGGTGACCGCCGCGGCGATCGTGAGGAGCGAGAGCGAGTTGTACGAGCCTTCGGAGACGTCGTCCTCCGGACGAACTGCCTTGTGGAGAGCGACCAAGATCTCGTGTTGCTCGACGAGCGTCAGCGGTCGAAATGTCATCGGAGACCTCCTGCGGGAACCTTCATGGTGATCACATCGTTCGTGCTGACGTCGCGGAACCGCGTGGCCGCCTCGATGCGGCCGCGTGTGGCTGCGGCCTCGACCTCGAGGTCCGCGATGCGACCGCGCGCCTCGATGATCCCGAGCGCCAGGCGCAGCTCCTCTTCGGTGAGTACCTCGGGATCGGATTGGAGGTACTCGAGATCGTGGAGCCGAGAGCCGAGATACGCACCTTGCCAGCACGCTCCGCCGTGGCACACGAGCTGGTGCATCACCATCGTGTCGGCCTTGTCGGTCAACACGGGCGAGCCGTGCCCGTCGTCGATCTCGTCGAGCGTCAACGGATCGAACTTGAGATCGTACGGCATTTCACTCTCCCTTTAGCTTCGTCGTGCCTTTGGGCCACTCTCGGGCGAATAGGTCCGAAAGCACGGTCTTGAGCGCCGCTCCTCCGTCGCCCGTGACTGGGGTCCAGCTCTGGAAGGCTTCTCGGAGCGAGACGAGAGATGCGTGCAGCGCGAGTGGTCCTGCCGTGCCTCCGGCAGATCGCGCCTCGATCGTCCCGTCGGCCTTGATGTGCACGACCGACCGCGAGTTGAACATCGCGGTCTCGTTTTCGGCGAGCGCTCCCGCGACCGCGGCGCGGGTCTTCTCGTCGCGCACCGCCACCACGACGGGGTGCTGCGCGTCGCCGACCATCAGAACGATCGCCTCCGGCTTGCCCGAGCTCGGCGGGCGCGCGTGGAAGCCGATGCCGAGGAACGGCTCCGCCGAGGCGGTCTCGGTCTGCGAGGCGCCGCGCGCACCGGGGATCTGGAATCCGACCAACTGCCAGAGGACGCGCGCGGTGAGCGAGACCGCCATCCGGCGGATCGCACCGGCGGCGCGCGCCACGCGTGGGTCGAGTGCGTGTTGTAGCTCTTCGACGGTCCTCACCGGCTGATCTCCGCACCCTTGGGAACGAGGGTCATGGTTGTCTCCTCGCCGCTACCCCGTCCGGAGGTGTAGCGGCAGCTCGTGATCAGGTATTGGCCGGCGGTCCCGGTCCGCTCGTCTTCGACGCTGGCGAGCAGGTCGCACGCGAACAGCGTGACGAACGCCCCGGCGACCACCTGCCCGTGCCCGGCACACCTCACTTCGAGGGTGTGCCCCTGGGCGTCGCGCCGCGCCATCTCGGCTTCTGCCATCTCGGTGGCTTCCGCGATCGATTGGACCGAGCGCTGCATGACCAGCCGCTTCGGAGCCGAGAAGTCCGTGCCGACCCCGTCGGGGTCCGACGGGTCGTTCAACGCCTGGCCGTAGCGCGATGCGACGACCGCGCCGTAGTTGACGTCCGTGCCCACGCCACTGCCGATCACGATCACGCGGCTGTACCGATCTGCCGTCGAATCGGTCGGGGTGAGCGAGAGCACCGTGGACTCGTCCTTGCGGGTCGAGACCAGCGAAGGGCGGAAGAAGTGGAACTGGATCTCCTGCTGGTAGTTCGGCTTGCCGATCACCAGCTCGCGCCCGTCGCCGCTCGACCACGCGAGGTATCCCGCCTGCTCGAGCAGGCGCTCGAGCACCGCCCAGCGGGTCTGCCCCGGCTCGATCGCGGTGCCCACCCGCGTGTTGATCTTGATCGGCTCGCTCGCGGCGCGCGCCTTCTTGCCTCGGCCACGGACGATCGCGCGGTTTCGCGCGTTCGAGAGCGAGACCGAAGCGAACCACGGCGAGACGACGCGCGCCGCCATCTCTTGGATCCCCAGGCCGGCGAAACTGACCGCGACGGCTGACTCGGAGACCACGCGCGACAGCTTGCATCGGCCGCTCACGTCGAGCGTGTCGTCGGGCGCGGAGCGCTCGTCGATGAAGCCGGCCAGCACGGGAATCCCGTCGATCAGGACGCGCACCGGGCGATCCGGCCGGCAGCTGTCCCATGCGCGCCGCGTGAACGGTAGACGCAGCGAGAACGTGGCGGGTACGTTGGTCAGCGACGTGGAGACGTCGTAGCTCTCGATGCCGCGCAGCTCTTCGCCATCCACCACGATCGAGACGACGTGCCGGCGCTCCGGCACCCGCCTGGTCACGAGGACCTCGCGGGCATCTTGAGGACCGTGCCAGCTGGCACCAGGCCAGGCGTTCGGAGTCGGTTGCTCCGCGCGATCTCGGCGGCCTTGGCCTCCGCTTCGTCGGGGCCATAGATCTCGGCGCAGATCGAGAGCATGGGGCGCGGCCGATCGACGAACAGATCGAACGCTGCCGCCGACGATGCGGTCAGGCTCTGACTGGCCCGAACGATCGCGTAGCGCAGGAGGATCAGCTGCTGGTATGCAGGCCAGCTTCCGAGATTGGAGGCCAGGTCGTACCGGCGCACGGCGGCGTCGATCTGCTCGGTGAGGGTGGCCACCCCGAGAAACACGGCTTGGCTATCGAGGCGGTCGGCGGCTGCGGTCCACGCGTCGATGCTGTCCACGCTGTTCGCGAGCACCTGGACCGAGAGCCCGTCCTCTCGCGTCGCGCCGTCGCCTGGGATCCCCGCTGCGACGAGCGCAGCGTTCGCGCTGGCTGCAACCGCCGCAACGGCGTCGGCGCCGGCGAGCGGCGACACACCGGCCGATGGCGCGAACTGAGTCTGAGGTGGGTCGTCTCGGTGGATCGTGCAGGAGACCCGGATCGATCGCTGGTCGGACGCGGTGGCCACGGTGAGCTCGCCGATCCGAGCGCGGTACGAGCGGTCCAACGGGTGGGAGAAGATCTGCGGCTCGTCTCCCTCGGCGAGCTCGAGGAACGCGAGGTACCGCTCTCCGAACGGCTTCAGGCCGGGCTGATCGATGAACAAGAGCTCGGCTCGGGACGTGTTCTGTCTCCGCCCTCGGTCGGCCAGCATGTGCTTGTTGCCGGCGGCGGGGGACTGGACCACGACATCGCGACCGCGCTCGGTCTCGATCGACGAGACGAGTAGGCGAACCCCGCCAAAGGAACCTGCGACGAACGTCATCGGGGTGCCTTCGGCGTTCGCTGGCGCGGGGCGTTGTCGACGGTCTTGGCGATGCCATTACCGTCGGCCTGGACCACCACGGTGATCTTCGAGAGCGCGTCGCGCAGGGTGGCCTCGAAGCGAGCCGGCTCGAACGTCGCGCGCGAGTGCGTGCCCCCGTCCCACAGGTCGCCTTGCGCCTGTAGCTCGTAGCCGGCAAGGCGGTACTTCTCCATCTCGACCGAGTTGTAGAAGTCGACTATCGGATTGCCGGTATCGGGCGCGTTGTATAGGTCCTTGAATTTCTCGAGGTACTGCCGCCCGCGCTCCGTCTTCTGGGCTCGCGTCAATCCCCGCGCATCCTCCACGAGCTGGTTCGCGCGATCCCTCCCCCCTTCTTCGTACGTCTTGCCTCTGATGAATTTCGCGAGCGCCTCGAGTTTGTTCAGCATCCAACTCGCGGCCTCGACTGCCTTGACGAGCCCGGTGGTGAACACCGCGACTCTTTCGGGGGTAAGGGCTTCAGCGAGCGTTGCCTTGATTTGCGCGAATGCGGTCTCGAGCTTCCCCGACGAGGATGACAAGTGGATATCGAGATTGCGCTGGACGGCGCCGGTGTTCTGGGCCGCGACCGTGAGCTGGTCGTAGAGTCCGATCTGCTCGGTAAGCAGGCTGATCGCCTGAAGTCCACCTTGATCCGCCCCGAGCAGCTTGCCGAGCTTCGCCGGGTCGACTGGCTGTTTTGCGATCTGCCTCACGATATCGTGGAGCGACCTGAGCTCGTGCGTCTGAGTCATCGCATTCCATTGGAATGCGTCGACTCCGATCGCTTTGAGCTTGGGGGCATTCTTGGTCAAGGAGCCCATGAGACTCTGGAGATCTTTCGACGCATCCGCGGTGGACGAGCCACCGCTGCGGAGGACCTGCAGCGCGGCGCCCATGTCCCTGATAGCGTTCACGCCCGTCCCGTTGCCAAGCCCACCCATCGCCGACATCAGCGCCGGCATCTCCCCTGCGAGCTCCTGGACGTTGCCCCCACTGGCGATCAATCCAGACCAGGCTTTCTCCATCTCGCCGTCGCCTACGTTGCCAGATGCACGCATCGCAGCAGAGGCTTTGGCCACGTCCGTCACGCTCGCCCCCGAGGCCTGCGCGACGCGCGCGAACGACCCCAGCGCGGCCTCGGCTCCACCGACGTCGTTGGTCAAATCCAGGTATGTTTGAGCGCCTGCCAGGATCTGGCCGCTGCCGACGCCAGTCTGCTTCGAGACGTCGAGGATGTTCTGCCGCAGCTTCGCCATCGCCGGAGCCGACTTCTTGCTCGCGATCTGGAACCGCGTAAGGCTCTTCTCGAACTGAAAGACCTCACCGACCATCTCGGAGACGCTGCCGATATTCTCGATGCCGACCGCGCTGCCCGCGCTCGTCGCGCCGCCGAACGCTTTTCCGGTGAGCATCTTGGTCGTTTGAAAGGCCTTGAGACGAGCGCGAGCGCGCTTCTCCGCCGCTTCTTTCTTCCGCTTCTGTTCGCCTTCGAACAGTCCCAGGCGCCCTCCATTCGTGAGAGCGACGGCATCGATTGCTCCGTCGATGGTCCGGACCTTCTTTGCGAGGGCGGCTATCTGCTTCTTTCTACGCCGGTTGGTGGCCATGATTCACTCCTCTTTCGACGACATTGCGCCTTCGTCGTGGCGCCATCTGCTCGATGGCTTCAGCGCGAATGGCCAGCCAGATCAGGACGTCGGTGTCGGAGAGCTCGCAGGCTGGTCGACCGAAGTAATGATGAAGGTCGCGAGCGCACGTGAGCCGTACGACATCAGCAGGTCGGCGTCCTTTTTTTTTGCGGCGGCGAGTAGCGCGATCTCCAGCTCGGAGGTGAGCGCCGCGGCGCCCTCCCCGAGTGGATCGTGGCGAGCGGCGAGGTCCTGATACTGCCGGTTCAGCGCGGCGATCTGATCGTCGTCACATTCCTCGCGCCATTCGTCGATCGAGCACAGCGCGCGATCGACGGTCGGATCGGGCTCGCGGACGGCGACCGCGAACATCTGGACCGCGAGCTCGTACTGCCACTCATCCCACGCGCCGAGTGACGTGACGGCCGTTCCGTCGGTCGGGAACCCGCTGTCTTGGAGCGCGCGGCGCGCTTGCGCCTTGGCATGGTGCAGCTCGCCGCGCGACAGCAGGCGCATCCGGGCTCGCGTCCGGGTGCGCGGGACGACGATATCGATCGAGGGCAGCACGCCGAGGCGATCGACGAGTGCGTCGGCTTCGGCTTCGAACGACGGCGCCGACTTCGAGGGCTGGTTGGGTCTGAGGAGTCCGCTCACCGAGTCACCATGGAGTGCATCGCGGCTCGCCCCAACTTCCGCCCCGGACCGATCACATCGGCTGGTCGCGGAGCGCGATGATCTCCACCGTGTACTGGACGTAGCCCTGGTCCGCGGCGCCGCTCTCGTCGATCTTAGAGACGCGGCACTCCGGGTACTGCACCCGCGAGCCTCCAACGATCTGCTTGGTCAACGAGAAGACCTCCTTGAGCACCTTCAGTCGCTCCCAGCGGATCTCGCGCTTCGGGGTCTTCAGCTCGCGGATCTCGAAGCTGATCGTCTTCGCGCCGGGCACGTCGACGAAGCCCACGGGGCTATCGGAGGGGCCGCACTCGGAGAACGCCTCGACCGAGGCTCCGTCGGAGACTTCCCACGAGGTCATGCGGCGGATGCGCTTGTTGCCCTCGCTGGTCGAATTGATCTGCCACGTGGCATTGGTTGCGGTGTCGTTCGGCACAGGTCACCTCACAGGTACTGGGTATGGATGAAGACGCCCTGATGCACCGGCCCCGCTGCACGGAACGGGTCGGACACGAGCAGGCGCCCGGGCGGCGACGCGGCCTCCTCGACCTGAATCGATTCGAGGAAGCTGTCGACGTCGCGGATGTAGTGGAGGCGCTCCGCCGCGCGGTGCTTGTCGATCACCATGTCGCGGACGCGCTTCTTGATGTCGTCTCCGCCGTCGGGATCGGCGTAGAGGTTCTCCTGCTTGAACCCGATCAGCCAGCCGATGTGGTTCTGCTCCGCCATGAAGGCCGACAGGCGCGCGTACGCGATGTCGCGCAGGGCCTCGAACGGAGCGCCGTTGACGGTGATCTGCGTCGTGATCAGGCGCTCGATCTTCATGAACGGGCCGTCCGGGGAGAGCGGGGTCACGCCGCCCGCCAGCGCGGACTCGATCTCCGGGTCGGTGTAGACGAGCGATGCCGGCGGCGGGGTGATCGCGAGGCGCTCTCCGTCGAGGTTCGCGACCGGCGATTCGCGCGACCACTCCGCGACCGCGGCGGCGGTGGCGAGCTCGACGGGGAGCGACGGCGTGCCCTCGGCCGAGATGATGAGGAAGCGGTAGTCGTTGAACGCCGCCTGGAGCGTCTGCGCGGCGCCGAGCGCCCCTCGTTCGCCGAGGAAGTAGAACCGGAAGTGCACCATGCCACCGCCGCCCGTGCCCCACGCGAGCCCCGCGTCGGCGAGCAGCGCGACGGCATCGCTAGCTGCGTGGTTGGCCAGCACGATCCCGTGGTAGCGCTGGTCGTAGAGCGCCGCGAGCGCGCCCGCGATCACGGTCGCACCGGCACCGGGCGTCGGCGCCGCGTGGGCCACGGTCACGCCGGGAACGCTGCGAACCGTGCTGCGGCTCACGTCGTTGCCGTTCACGCCCTTCGTCGGGAAGGTCAGGGTCACCACGTTGGTCGCGACCGTCGCGACGACCGGCAGCGTCGCCTTCACGCGGTCGCACTCGCTCTTGATCGCGGCCGCGATCGTGTTCGCGGCATCGCCAGCGGTCACGCCCACCGTGATCAGGCGCCCCGCGATCTCGAGCACGAGATCGCCGCTCCCCGTGGCGGGGCCGGTGATCGTCGCGGTGTAGACCGCCGCGGTTCCGGCGGCCGGCTCGGCGCACGGGCACACCCAGATCTCCGGGAGTCCGATGCCGCCGAGCTTGCCCTGGGCGAACGCCTTGCGCGCGCCGAGCGCGGCGAGCGAGCCCGTGCCGCACTTCGCGTCGGCATCGAGCTCGTCGAAGATGCGGACCGGGGTGTC
>JBQCJR010000033.1:0-5825 GCA_051952595.1 Kofleriaceae bacterium | reverse complement strand
CGGGCTCATGACGGCGGTGGCGGTCTCGTTGTTCACCGACCGGCGCGCCGAGATCGACGACCGGCCGCCCAGCGGCGATCCGCGCGATCGCCGCGGCTGGTGGGCGGACCAGTTCGCCGAGGTCGCGGGCGACAAGATCGGATCGCGGCTGTGGTTGCTCGATCGGGCGAAGCGCACCAACGAGACGAAGCTGCGCGCGGAGGAGTACGTGCGCGAGGCACTCGCGTGGATGCTCGAGGATCGCGTGGTCGCGAGCATCGACGTCGAGATCGAGGTCACGACCAAGGACCTTTTGATCGGCGTCGGGCTGCAGCGCCCGGGCCGCGATCCCGTCTCGTTCCGCTACGCGCGCGCGTGGGACCACCTGCAGGAGAGCATGTAGATGCCAGCGTTGACCATCACCGCCGTCGACAGCGCCACGGACCAGCTGACGATCGCCGCGCACGGGCTGCTGACCGGGCACGGCCCGGCGGCGATCCGCAACATCGGCGGCGCGCACCCGAGCCCGCTTGCCCCGGTCACCGACTACTGGATCATCCGGGTCGACGCGAACACCATCAGGCTCGCGACGTCGAGCTCGAACGCGCTGGCCGGCACGGCGATCAACCTGACGACGAACGGCACCGGAACGAACATTCTCGAGATCGGGATTCCGTTCCGGCGGGCGCGCACCTACGTCCCGAGCTGGGTGGACGCCGCGGGCGCACAGCTCAAGAGCGACGACCTCAACGCGATGCAGGACTCCTGGAAGGCGATGCACGCTCTGCTGACGGGCCAGTCGCAGAACCTCTGGGGCGGCATCACGCTCCCGCCGGACATGCACGTAACGGTGAGCGGCGCGGGACGCTTCAAGCACGGCAAGGGCACGCTCCAGCTTCCCGGACAGGCCTTCAAGCCTTCGATCCCGAGCGTCCCGTGGCCGGGCTACGTGATCGGTGGACTGAACTCGGGGTCCCACGTGGCGCCGATCATCTTGCCGCTCGGCGCGAGGCTGCTCGCAGCTCGCATCTCGCTCCGTGACAGCTCTGCGCCGGTGACCGTGCAGGCTCGCGTGAACAAGTATGTTGCCAGTACGGATTCTTCGAGCTCTCTCGCGACATCCGCCGCATCGTCGGGAACGGGCGCATACCAGACGCTCTCGGTGTCCGGCCTGAACGAAGCGATCACGAGCGGCACCTTCTATTCGCTGTGGACGATTCTAACGGGCGCCGGATCCATTGTTGTGCACGGTGGTGAGATCGACTGGGACATGCCCTAGCGAAAGAGGTCAGAGCACATCGCTGCGGTGTCGCGGAGCGGCGCGGCGATAGCGATGCAACGATCCAGGAGAAGCTGGTCGTCCACTGGCACGTTGCAGAGTCCTGTTGCCCCTTCCGGGCACCACCGTAGTACGCGAACGCTCGCGCACTGCGTTCCAGCGTGCTGGCAGAAGTCGTCGGAGAGCAGCTTCGCCGCCTGCCACCTGATGGTCGAACTCGCCGGCTTGGGGCATCCACAGGCGTGTGACCAGGCGAGCGGCGGCTCCTTCCTGTTGAGCGCCGCTTCGGCGGCGCATGGTGTGCCCGCGATCTCGCGCACCGTAACAGCCGCGGCGTAGATCTCAGTGCGCGGGTTCGCCTCGCCGAACACGATCGGCCCGGTGTACGGGCGCTCCGCCCACAATGTGGTGGAGCACGACGTCGCTTCCGGATCCTCGTCGAGGGCACAGGACGAACACACCGCCAACGCCGCCATCGCGAATCGCATTTTGGCGACCATCCTAGCGACGCACGCACGCCGTCGCAATGCCACACTTTGCGGCACCCCGATCGCGTGCGCTTTGGCGCCGCGCGGACCAGATCGCGGACCTTGACGGCGCGCCGGGGCCGTGATCCTGCCCGGTGATGTGGACCTCGAGCAAGTCGCCATCCAGTTCGGCCTCACCGGGCTGGTCCTCCTAGTCGGCAAGCAGCTCGCGACGCTGGCCATCGAGCGGTGGGGGAAGGTCCAGGACCGGCTCGCCGACCACGACCAGCAGCGGACCGACGCGATCGCGGCCGGGTTCGCGTCGCTGCGCGAGAGCCAGGTCGCGCTCGCCACCACGCTCGCTCGCCTCGAGGTCCGCTTCGACGAGCTCATCCGCATGCCGCGCGAGCGAATCACCACGTCTCCCCTCGGCGTGCCGCGCACTGCGGCCGACGAGAAATGACCACGAAAGGACCCGCATCATGATCAAGCACCTCGCCTCCGTCATCGCTCTCTCGCTCGCCCTCGTGCTCGCCGGCTGCGGCTGGCTCAAGGACACCTCGCAGTCGGTCGCCGGCGCCCACGTAGACTGCACGACCCGTAAAGCCAAAACACAGACCGCGCAATTAGGTACCGCCGTGGACATGCTGCTCGCCGCGGCGACGGCGCCGGACGGCAAAGTCGACTGGACGCAGCTCAAGGCGGCGACGCGGCAGTTCGCTCTCGACACCGGTGGATGCGTGCTCGCCGCGTCGGTCGCGCGCGCGCTGACCCCGACGGTGCCGCGCGCCGACGCGCCGCAGAGCTCGCCGCTCCAGTGGGATCCGGTCGCGCTCGCCGAGGGCTGGGAGGCGGTGCGCGCGGAGCAGTTCGGCGGCCGCCACTTCAAGCTCGCCGGCGGGACGCTCTGACCTCGGCCGGCGCAACACCGACACCAACCCAAGGAGCCCGAGATGGAAACCAAGACCGAACCCGTCAAGCCGGACCACATCGAGCAGTTCTTCGCGTACGAGCACCTGCCGCCGCATCTCCAGGCGGTCTCGCGGCCGTTCTGCGAGCTCGCGCGGACCATCGTGGCGACGTTGGTGCCGCGCAACCCGGAGCGGACGGTCGCGCTCAGGAAGTTGCTCGAGGCGAAGGCCGCGGCCGTTCGCGCGCTCGTTGCGAAGTGAGCGGCCTGCTGTTCGCCGGCCGCGAGGTCGAGGTGCCGGGCGCGCGCGTGCTCAACGCGCGCGACGAAGCGCGCCTCCGCCTCGACGCGCGTGACTACCGCCAGCGGTCAACGCAGTGGATCCGCCAGGGCGTGATCCACACGACCAAAGGGATCTGGCCACAGCGGATCGCGCCCGGCGCTGGCCCGGCCGGGCGCCACATCCAGACCTTTCGCTCGTGGATCGACGATCCCGAGCGCTCGGCGGCGCATATCGTGATCGGCAGTGACGGCCTGGTGGCGTGCCTCGCGGATCTCGTGAGGCACTGCGCCTTCCACGCGGGCGCCGCGAACGATCTGAGCTGGGGCATCGAGCTCCACCAGGAGGGCGACGGGACCATCTACGCGGCGCAGCTCGACGCGCTCGCGCGGATCGTCCCGGTGATCTGCCGCAAGCTCGGGATGCCCTTCCAGATCGCGGCCGACCCGTACAAGGCGGGCTCGATCATCAAGCGCCTCCGCCACGCCGCGCCGGACGTCGTCGGGATCTACGGCCACCGCGATCAGGCCTGGCGCGAGCCGCAGTACCTGACCCCGGAGCAGCGGCGGCGGTACCCCGACGGCTACGCCGCACGCGGCCGCGGCGACCCGGGCGACCACGTCTACACGTGCCTCCACGCGGCAGGCGCCGAGCCGCTGCGGTACGCCGAGCTCGAGGACCTCGCCGTGTGGCGGCGCCGCCAGGAGCGGCTCGTGCGGTGGGGCGCGCAGCTCGGCGCGATCGACGGGATCGCGGGCCCGGCCACGATGCGCGCGATGCGCGCGATGGGATTCGCGAGCGGTCGCGAGATCGACGTGGCCACCGCGCCGCGCCCGGCGGTCTAGCGGCGCCGGTTCCGCTTCCGGTCAGCGTCGCCGCGCCGCGCGCCTCGGCGGCGCAGGCCGCCGGGCGGCTCCCAGCTCGGCGGTGCAGGCGGGGCCGCCACAAGCTCGGCAGGGGGCACGGCGGGAGCGTCCTGATCGGGATGCGTCATCACCGGAGCGTACGGGCCCGGTCTGATTTCGGCGCCGGCGCCGAAAAGGGGCCGGGCCGCCCAGCGAACTAGGCGGCCCAGATGTCGACTACCACGGCGCCGGTGACTCGAAACGATACCGCTTCAATGGAGCCCGAACGAATTCGGGAAGTTAGATACAGCGACTCGGACGGTTCCTGAGAACGATACCGCTTCAATGGGGCCCGAACGAGTTCGGGATGGTGTCGCTGTAGTCCCGGAGACGATACTGCTTCAATGGGGCTGCGGGGTTGACCCGCAGAGGCACAGCATCTCGAATACCGCTTCAATGGGGCCGGGGCTTGGAGATGCTATCCGCGTCGGCGGCCCGACGTCAACTGCGGACTCGCCCGCGGCCGGTCCCGTTGCTGCTGTTCCTCTCGCGGACGTGTACGCGCACGACGACGTGGAGTCTGCCCTCCACCACGACGCGCACCTTGATATCGAGCCCAACGGACCTCTTGCGGGTCCGCCACATCCCCGGCTCGCCGGAGACCTCCCGAGCGTCGAGCAGGAGATCTGTCAGCTCGCGGCGCGCCTGCTCCTCCTGCAGGCCTTCGTAGCGGGCATACTCCCGCGCCGCGGCGAGCGAGACGAACACGTGTCCCGTCGCGGCGAGCGTCGGCTTGGGTGGGGGATCGTTCGGGTCCACCGGATCAGCCTATCGCCGGCCGCCCGGACTCACAACGTGCTCGCGAGCCGCTCGGCCACGAGCGGGAATGCGAGCTTGCGCAGCTCCTGCTCAGCGGCGGCCAGCTCCGCCGTGGTCAGATCCGTGGCGTCGACCTCCTGCCACTCGATCTCGATGTCCACGCGGTGATTCCCGGGGTGCGCGGCGTACTGTCCGACCGCGCCGGTGCCGGTCTCCGTGCTGCGGTACCACTCGCCGTCGGGGCCGACCGCCAGGGCGCCGCGCGTCGTCGTGCGCGTCCAGTCGTAGTAGAACCCTCCGCTCGTGGCGACGTCCTCCGTCTCGGAGTCGGCCAGCAGGATCGACCGCGGGCCGGTGTGGTCCGTGTACTCCTGATCCGGCGGAAAGGAGCTGTCCCAGTGCCCGGCCTCGTCGGCGTAGCGGCACGCGCGAGCGTCGAATCGCTCCGGTTCGCGCGCGCCGAGGATCCGCGCGTACGCGGTGCAGAGCCGCTCGAGGCGGCCGCGGTTTGCCTGCTCGTTGTCGACGAATTCGGTGGCCAGGGACTCGAGTGCTTCGATCGTGATCATGTTCTGCTCCAAGGTGGTCGCCGACCTGGTCGGCGAGGTTGTGGGGGTGAGCGTCAAAGGGGTCGCCGGTGTTCGGCCGGCGAAGGTGGAGAAGGCTAGACGCGGCCGGCGCGCATCTCGTCGGCGACTGCGCCAGCCGCCCGGCTCAGGGCGTCGGCTGCCGCGGGGTCGGTCTTGCGCAGGCGCTCGACCGTCCGAGCCATCGCCCGGGCCATCGTCTTGATTCGCGTCTCGGTGCTCGTCGGGACCCGGCCCGAGCGGTGGGTCGGGCCGCGCCGGTAAATCACTCGATCCCGAGGTCCTCGAGCAAGCCGTTGCAGGCGCACCCGCCGCTCTTGCTGCAGCTCTGCCCGCTGGCGATGCAGGAGTCGCCGCACGCCTTGCTGGACTTGCACACCTTGCAGCACTGTCCCATCGTTCGCTTACAGCCATCCTCACAGCCGGTCGCCAGCAACGCCACGATCGCGATCACCAACCTCATCATCGGAACCTCCGCGGCGAGCACAGCGCGAGCCGGCCGGGAGGTCAACCGCCGTGGGGTAGCGGTGGGCTAACCGGCCGGCTCGAAAATCTGTTTCCAGCGCAACCCAGCGAGTTAACCGTGGAATCGCCGCACCTGGAAACAGAATTGGCGGCCTCCTCGTCGGGCTGAGCTAGCTTGAGGTGCTAGTGGGTAA
>JBQCJR010000032.1:0-10959 GCA_051952595.1 Kofleriaceae bacterium | reverse complement strand
CCTCGTCGTCCTTCGTCGGGTCGCGCGGGCGGCTCAGCACGCCGTAGGGGGAGAGGGTCTCCAGCGCGTCGCCGCCGGCGTCGTCGCCGCCGTAGTAGTCAGGCATGACCTCGACGAAGCCCTCGTCAGTCCGCTGGCTCAGCACGCAGGTGCCGAGCTGCCAGCGCAGGTTCGAGAACGGCATGGTCAGCTGTCCGGGAGGCCGTCGCCGAACACGAGATCGCGCGGCCTGACGAGGTTGAGTTCGGTGCGGGTCTGACCGTCGGCTGACCCGTGGAAGGTGACGCCCTCGATCCAGTAGAGCGACTTGATGCCGAGGTACTCGTCGTCGACGAACACGATCGTGTCGATCGTCCAGATCACCCACGGGAGGCTCGGGTCGGTGACCACCTGCCCGTTCGGGTAGACCAGCTCGGTCCGGTGCCCGCTCACTGAGTAGGCGAGGGTGAAGCCGTCCCGCCGCTCCTTGGCGGCCACCCGCCTCGCGAGGAAGTTCGCGTGCGCGGTCGACTTCGCCTCCTTGTTCTCCTCGGTGTAGGGCTTGTTGAAGCCGAGGCGCTGCATCTCGTCGTCGACGTAGACGCCGACGATCTGCGTCGTCCCCTTCTTCCCCTTGCCGGTCCGCCCGTAGATCCGGTACTCGCTGTGCCGGCCCTGCGTGTCGAAGCGGAAGCTGGGCTGCCCGAGGACGTTGGACTCGCCGTTCTTGCGCCGGACGATCCGATAGATCGGGTGCTGGTTGGCATTCGGCTCGGTCACGATGAAGCGGCTGTCGTCGACCGTGGCGAACAGGAACATCCCAGCCGTGTCGAGCTTTCGCTTCGCGGCTTGGAACCACGTCTCGCCGACGGACGCCTTGACCGCCTTGGCGGTGCTCTTCTTCGTGGCCGCCTGCTGCTTGGCGATCTTGGCAGCGGCCTCGGCCGCCTTCTTCGCCTGCGCGTCCGCGTAGGCCGTGGGGTCTCCGGCCGCAGCCGCCGCAGCGCCGAGCGCAGCCGCCGCGTTCGCGCCAACGCCGCCTCCTGCGGCCGTGGCCACGAGGCCGGCCAGGCTCTTGGCTGCCGCGGCCGCGCCGTCTTCGATCTTCGCGCCCTCGATGCTCCGCGCAGGCTTCACCTGCGGGTTCCGGGTGACGGCGCTGATACGACGGCGGTTCGTCTCGTTCGAGAACTCGAGCGTGAACGGGTCGATGCCCGACGCCTTGATGCACTGCTCGACGAACTCGCGGTAGGTGATGGATCCGAAGGACCGCTCCTGGAGCACGTAGGCGTCGTGCATCTGCGCGAGCGAGTCGCGCCCCCTCACCTCGAGCTGCGTGCCGTCCCCCGAGCGCTCCCAGCCGTCGATGCGGCCGGACATCTGCAGGACGTCGCCGATGTAGAGGTTGAAGCGGCGCCCGGGTCTAAACTCCTCCATCAGCGCGGCGGTCGTGGTGTTGGACCCGACGCGGATGGAGAAGGCGGATGGCTGGGTGAAAAACCGCTGACTGATTTGGTACTCGCTCGCGATCTCCACGGGCGTGCCATCCAGATCGATGCGTACGCGCTCGTCGAGCCTGGGGAACCGAGGCGGCATGTTCTACTCCGGTGGGTAGTAGTTGATGGAGGTGCCTTGCGGGATGGCCTTCGGGTCGGGCACGTCGTTGATGCGCAGCAGTTCCATCGCGCGGTCCGTCGAGCCGTAGATGGCCTTGGAGACCTCGAGGATGGAGCTCAGCTTGGAGACGCGATGGACAAGCACCGGCTTCCGCTTCGCCTCGGTGTCCTTCTTGAGCTGCGTGGCCTGGTACTGCGCGCTCCGGTACTTCTGCGCAGCGATCGCGTTCTCGGCCGCCTCGAAGATCGGGTTCGACTCGTAGAGCGTGTCCGCCATCGCCTGGAAGGTCTCCACCTTGGCGCTCACCTGGTCGGTGTAGAGTTCGGCCTGATCTCCGAAGCTGCCGATCTCGTTCACGAGGTCGGTGAGGGACTGGAAGTCGTCCAGGCTGGCGCCAGCCGCAGGCACCGCGATGAGGAAGTCTGACCAGGCGGTCATGAGCAGGGTGGCCGAGGTCTGCGGACGTTGAGCCGCGACGAGGAGCTGCTGCTGGTCCTCGGAGAAGGTGAACGAGCAGGACTCGCCGCTCTGCACCGTCGCGGTGAGGTCGCGTCGCCAGCTGGTGCAGATGGCCTGCATCGTCCCGTACTGCGGCACCACCAGCGGGAGGGTGGTCCCTAGCTCGAACAGGGTGTTCAGATCCCGCAGCGTCTCCATCAGGCGGGGCCAGCGCCGGAAGGTGGCGTGGAACTGCGCCTCCATCGTGATTTGGTAGAGGCGTCGCCCCATGGGCTCAATGCTCCCGCCGGGGCGGTAGATGTACTCATGAACGGCGTGTCGGAGCCCGCCCTCGATGGTCACCTTCTGGACGGGGAAGGGGATGCCGCCGTAGGAGGGCAGGAGGAGTTCGCTCACGTAGCTCATTCGCTGGTCCTCCCGCCGCCCAGAGTGGGCCCACCGCCAGGCATGCTGACCACCTCGACCTTGAGCGTCCCGCTCAGAGCGCGTTCCAGAGCCGCTTGGTTGGCCTGGAACGTTGCCTTCATTTGTTCGAGGTTCGCAACGTCGGCAGCTTTGCCAGCGCTTTGCTCGAAGCTCGTACCTACAAGTCCGCCGGTGAGCGTGTTGGCAGCACCGTTCAGGATTCGACCGATCTGGTAGAACGCGCCATCCCCCTCTTTGTAGATCTCTGCGCTGTCGATGCGCTTCTTGAGAGCGTGTTGCTCATCGATGAGCGAGTAGGTGGCGACGCGCTTGCGTTCGATCGCGGCGAGCTTGTCCTCGTCGTCCTTCTTACCAGCGAGATTTTCGCTAGCGGCGAGAAGACCGAGCCGAGCGTTTGTTGCGCCAGTGATCGTGTTCTCGGTGTTGGTGGCCGCTTTTTCGCGAGCGCTGGCATCCGAGTCCATCACCAGTGTGCCCATCGCGATCACGGTGAGCGCCGCAGCGGCGATCGACATTCCCTTCCCGATACCAGCGCTTTTTTCGAGCGCCGCCGAGATGGCTGACCCAACGTTGGCCTTCGTGACGCTCGCGGCCATCGCTACCACAACGGCTTGCATCGGGTTGTTCGCTGCCCACGCGGCGAGGTCTGCCACCGCGCCCGTGACGCCGGCGACCTTCGGCGCGAGTTGCTCGAACGCCGGCGCGAGCTTCTGGGACAGGTTCGTGGCCATCATGTCCATCCGGTTGTTGAAGTCCTGCGCCATGGCCTTGCCACCGCGCATCTTCAGACCGGCAGACTTATCGATCTGCTCCATGCTCAGCGTGGTGCTGAACTTGGAGAACTCGTTCTGGATGGCCCCACGCCCAGCCTTCTTCACATCCTCGTCCGACTTGCCGGCCTCGCGAGCGGCGTTCGCGGCCTCGTCGTAGATGTTCTGGAAGCCCTTGATGACAGCGCGGCTGTTCTCGTTCTGGAAGTAGTTGGCGAGGTCTTCCAGGTTCCCGCCGAACATGTCGATGTAGTCCAGGATGATCTTGTCGGCGCTGCGCAGCTTCGTCTTGGTCTCGTCGGTGAACACCTCGAGGCCAGCTTCCTGGAAGCGCTCAAGCGCGCGTCCCTTTGTGATGTCGCGGGCGAATGACTGCGCCGAGTTCGTACCTTCGGCCGCCGTGGATCTGCCGCCGCGCATCGACACCTGCGCAAGCGCTCCAAGGATGCCCATGTTCTGAGCGCGATCGCCCTCGAACATGTACGCGGATGACACCACGCGGCTCATGTAGACTGCGAAGTCGGCCATCTCGACGTTGCCCATCGCGGTCTGCTTGGCGATGAGCCGCATCACCTCTTGCAGGCGCTGCGCCTTGTCCGGTGTGTCCTCGAGCGACTTGCTGACGTCACCAGCGGCGCTGATGAGGTCGCCGACATCGGTGCCAGTCGCCATCGCGATCTTGCCGAGGTCTACGAGATTGGCCTTGAGGATGTCGATGTCCTCGCCAGCCTTGGCCACGAAGGCGTTCGCGCCCTCCGCAAGCTCGTTGAAGTCGAGCTTTGTCGCGAGCCCAGCATCGGTGATCACGCGGTCGTTGGCCGCCAGTTCCCCTGCAGTGGCGACACGTCCACCGGCAGTTGCGGCGTTGACCGTGAAGTCGGAAACGGTCGCCTGACGCTGCGCGCTGCGGCTGAGCGCCGACGAGACGTCGGTGTTGTAGCCCATGCCGGCAGCGGCACTGCGTGCGGCGCTTGCGCCGGCGCGCGCTAGACCTGTGAAGGTGCTGACCGCGTTGCTGGTCGTCTCTTTCCGGCGCTGAGCAGCCTTGCTCTCCTTCTGCTTTGCGTCCCGAGCTTCCTGACGCTCGTGACGCGCGACGTCGCGGAGGATCTCGCGGTTCTCTCGCTCTCGCTCGCGCTGGCGCTCCCGCAGTCGCCTGGTGAAGTCGGCCTGTTCGCGGCGCACCTGCGCCTGCTTCTCGCGAGCGGTACGGGCGGCGTCCGCCACCTCCTGCTTTTTCAGCCGGAGGCCTTCGCGATACTGATCCTGCTGCAGCCGCCGCTCGGCGTTGCTGGCCTGCCGGGCCGACTTCTCTCGTTCACTGGCCGCCGCCCGGAGCACCTTCTGCTGCTCGCGTGCCGCGGTCTTGGCTTCAGCCGCCTGCGCTTTCGCCGCGGCCTTGGCGGCATCTGCTTGAGCCTTCGCGGCCGCCTTCGCATCGCGGTCAACCGCCTTGCGCGCTCTGGCCGACTCCTCGACCAGCGGCCGCAGGAGGTCGCGCAGGTTGCCCTTCTGGACCAGGCTGACGCCGATCTTGATGTCGCTCATGGGTTCCTGGTCCGGACGTAGCCGGATGCCCGCGACCGTCACCGCGCCGTGGGCGGCAGCGACGGGCTGGCGGGTGGTATGCGGTGGGCCGCCACAGCCCTGGGAGAGCATGCTGAAGCGCGAGGCCAGCGGGGCGGCGGTGGGTGGTGAGCTTGGGCCGCTCTTGCTGCCAGGCGCTCAGATGATCGGGACCAGGCCCGTGAGCTTGTCGAGGGACTCCTGCAGCAAGCGCCCGACGTGCCGCTGGTCTCGCGGCTCGAGGCTCCCCCAGAACTCGTCGAACCTGAGGAGGATGTCGGCGAGTTGCGTGGCGCCCTCAGCGTCGAGTTCCGGCGATGTTGGGCTCACCTCACGCTTCAAGTCCTCGTACGCCTCGAAGCAGGCGAGGATGCCCGCGTCGGTGAGCCGCTGCGGCACGTTGTCCTCGTCCCACGAGCCATCCGGCGGGGCGGTCACGTCGTCGGGGTGGCACCCTGCGTTCGCCACGACCCAGGAGATCGCCGACTGGTAGAAGGCGTTGAGCCACACCTGGCTTTCCTCGCCCCGATCGGGGTAGAGCTCGTCGGCCTTCCGGGTGGCGGTCGCGGCGGCGCGCTGCAGATCGCGCTCGCTGAGGAGGCGGAAGCCCACCCTGAGCGGCGCGGTGGGCTTGGGCCCCCAGGTGTCCGAGAACGCCTCTGGCTTGAGATCGATGACCTTGCGCGGCCGGAGGTACTCGCGGGCCTTCAGGATCTCGCTGTGGGTTGCCATGGGACGTGCGCCTCCGTCACGGATCCTCCGCTGCGGACGGTGCAGCGTCGGCGAAGCTCGTCGAGCTTGGAGCCTCCGGCGAGAGCAGCCCACACAGCGATCTGATGCGCGGTGAGTTCATCGCCTCGGCACTGATAATACGCACATAGGTCCGCTGCGTGAGCCGCGGCCATCTCTCGAAAGGGAGGTCCTGACCGTCAGGCGCCTCCGCGTGCTGCATGATGAACTGCAGCAGTTCGATCGAGTTCATGCTGAGCTGACGCGGGCAGCACTCGTTCTGCCATGCCTGCTGCTGCTCGAAGAGGTACGCGATCTGCTCGCGCATGAGTCCCTGATCGGGGTGGAGGATCTGCTCCACGCCGCCATCGAAGTAGGGCTCCTGCCGGTCGGTCACCGTGCAGTCGAGGCAGGACCTGGCGATGGTGTGCACCCAGAGCCCCAGTTCGTAGATCTCCTGGCCGGGCTTGGGGTCAGCGACGCCGCGCGCGGCGGCGAACTTCCGCGCCTCCTCGAACACCTTGGCGTCGTCGCCGGCCTTGAGCGGCACGACGTCGCACTCGATGAACGGCTCTCCGTTGGGCCCGGCGGGCTCGGAGATGACGACGCGCTTCCGGGCGCGCGTGCCTTGCGCGACGTTGCTGAACTTCATCATGGGTTGGCCTACGCGACCTTGGGCTCGCCGCCGGAGAACTCGAACTTCCCGGTCTGCACGCCGCTCTTGGACGTGCTCGTGATGTTGGCCGAGAGGAACCGGCCGTCGGACTTGTAGGTCTGCGGCCCGATGCGGACGCCAATCTGGACGTCCTGCTGCTTGAGCACCATCTGGATGATGTTCACCGAGAGGCCGGCCTCCGGCATCGCCGTGCCGGCGGACACCTCCATGGTCACGATGCCGGTCGAGTAGCCGAGCACCGCGTCGTGGCCGGTGATCTGCTCGCCGTTCGACATGAACTTGACGTCGCAGTCCTGAAGCTCGGCGACCTTCTTCCCGTTCACGTACACGGGCATCGCCTTGAAACTCGCCATGCTGTCCTCGCGCGCGCGCCGGTGTGGCGCCGCGTGGTTTGGAGAAAGAAAAAGAACGGCCGCGGCGCTGCCCGTGCTGGGCTACGCCTGCGGCCGTTCGCTGCGAGAGGATGGGGTGGCCTGCGGCCGTTCGCTGCGAGAGGATGGGGTGGCTACGCCGAGAGCTGGCGCACGAGCACCGCCTGCTGCTCGTTCAGCGGCAGGCGCATGACTGGGCAGTCCGTCTCGATCCGGTTCGCCACGTCGTTCCACGTGGACTTGGGCAGGTTCTCGTCCACATCCATGAGGATGTTCTGCAACACGAGTTCCTTGAGCTGGGCGATCACCTCGACGTTCCAGAGACGCGGCGTCGCGACCTCGGCCGGCGGGTCGGGCTCCTCGGTCGACGGGTCATCCCGCACGTACAGGTGCGCCGGGCGGTAGACCGTCTGCCAGTAGAGCTTCAGCAGGTTCCGCACGTAGTCCGGCACCACAGCGTCGCTCGTGTCGAGGGTCCGGTAGTCCGGGTTGCCGTCCGACGTCTGCGACCGCGTGGTGATGGATCGAACGATGAACGCCTTGCCGTCCTGGTTCGTGCTGATGGGGGTGACCCCATCGTTCAGCGCCGCGGTCGCCGCCGTGCGAGCGGGAACCTTGGCGCTCGAGCGGTGGCCCTTCGCCCAGGTGAACTCGTCGCCCGAGTAGGAGACGTTGGGGGTCGACTGCTCCTTCTGGACACGGCGCGCGGCGAACTCGGCAGCAAGCTCCGGCGCGGGCGTGTCGCTCTCCTCCATCCAGAGGAGCTGCGTGCGCCAGTGGTTGAGCGTCGTCTGGGCGAGCGATGTGGCGGCGGACTGCGTGCCCGGGCTGGCGCACACCGCGTGCTGGAGGCGGCCCTCGAGCGGGCCGGCCTTGTTGTCGAGGTGCGTCTCCCAGAGAGCCAGGTTCGTCGCGTCGCGCTGCGCGAAGGCCACCCGATCCCAGGTGTTGAGGAAGAGCGCGTCCAGAAGGTCGGTGACGTCCTCCGTCCCGGCACCGGAGGCGAACTTCACGCCATCGCCAGTGTCCATGTCGCCGCCCACCGTCGCCCCGCCGCCACCCAGGGTGACGGTCAGGCCCGAGGGGACGTCCTTCTTCACCACGTAGACCTTGCTGTCGTTGCCACGCGCGCCCGGGCTCTTCATGGTGAAGGTCACCACGGCGCTCGAGCGAGACGCGATCACAGCCATCTCCGGCCGCTCATTCACGGCGTCGACCAGGGCCTGGGCGGCGGTGGTCGTCGTGTCCGTCGAGGCGACGTTCACAGTCACGGTGTCGCCCGCGATGATGACTTTGAAGCTCCCGCCGGTGGACCACGTGCCGCCGATGGTGGCGGTCGCCGAGGCCGCGGTGGCGCTGGTGATCGACGGCGCGGCGATCCACACGTCGACGCCATCGATCTCGAAGGCGGCGCGCACCATGCGGTTGAGCTCCCCGCCGGCGCCGCAGTAGGTGTCGGCATCGTCGATGGAGAGCACCTGGATGGGTGCGGCGTCCGCGGTCATCGTCCCCTGCGCCGTCGACCCGCTGTAGCGCTGGAGACCGACGAGGAGGAGCCGGAGGGGGATGGACCCGAGGGAGATGGGGCCGGCGCCGTAGACGGTCTTGCCGACGAACCCCGGGAACTTGTCGTTGTCGGAGAACTCGAGGATGAGGCCCATGGGCTACTTGCTCGCCTCCGTCGCTGCACTCGGCGTGGCCGGCAGCGAGGAGCTTTGGGTGGTGAACGGCTCGAAGCCGTGGTTCGCCTGCCACGTCTCGACGGGGGGCAGAGCGCCTCCAC
This sequence comes from Kofleriaceae bacterium, assembly GCA_051952595.1. Classification (GTDB taxonomy): domain Bacteria; phylum Myxococcota_A; class Polyangia; order Haliangiales; family Haliangiaceae; genus JABFXX01. Next base: position 2,583 of record JBQCJR010000032.1, on the reverse strand, counting down.
AGCGGCCGGCGTACTCGGCGATGGCGGCCTCCTCGAGGCTCGCGAGGCGCTTCGCGGGCGGCTCGAACTTCACGCCGCAGCGCCGCGCGGTGGCGTCGTCGGCGGGTAGGAGATCGCCGTCGCGCACGCGCTTCCGATGGTAGGACGTGTCGACGATCGGCCGCGGGGTGAGGTCGTAGTGGAGCCGCGAGTCGAGGCGCGTGGCCTGCGGGTGGTTCGGCGGCCGGCGATTCCCGATCACCTCGCGCACCATCCGCGCGCCGATGTACTCCTGCGCGGCCGGATGGTCGGGGTCGTGGCGGACGAAGCCGCAGGGCCGGCCGTGCTGATCGAGCGGCGCGGCAAACGGGTTGGGGACGACGCGCAGATGCGGCGCCGTCGGGAGACGGTTGGACATGGGTGGGTCTATTCCTCGTAGAAGTCCTCCAGCACCGTTCCGCCGGTGTGGAGGATGTTCACGTGCAGTCCCTGCCCGTCGTCCGCGTCATCGAGACTGTCGTAGGACGACGCGAGATCCTGGGAGAGGAACTCGACAACGCGCAGTTCGCACAGGACTTGGGGGTACGTGCGGGGGGCGCCGCTCTTGTTCGCGTCGCCAGGCGGGATCACGAGGTCGACGGGGCCCTGCACCTCGATGAGCGACATCGACTCGAAGCCCGCGTGGCGACGAACGAGACTCCCGAGCGCGAGCTCCGGGCTGTCGGCGAAGCCGAAGGTGAACGTGCCCGTGGTGAGCGCCTGAGCGGGGATGACGATCTCCGTCACCTGCTTGAACTTCCAGATGCCCTTCACGGTCTCGCCGCCGTTGGCCTCGGTGAGGTAGAAGTACTCGGTGTGGCTCTGGCCCGAGGCGAGCAGGCCCGTCACCGCGATGGGGCTCGCGGTGGTGTAGGCGCCGACCGCGGCCGTCGTGGTGACGGTCACCGCGCGCGGCGCGTTCACTTCGCCCGCGCCGATGACGCCGTTGAAGCTCGCGCTCGTGAGGGTCTGGGTGGACGTGGACGTTGATGCCGACATGCGGATCGCGTCCGGGTCCGCGGCGTCGCTCGTCACCGTCCACGCAGGGTGCCGGCCGAGGCGGATCGCACGGGCCAGGCTCTTGCCGCAGGCGTTGACGATGGGCGACCGCAGGGTGTGGCGCCCATGGTTGTCCCGCATGGTGAACACCCACTGGACGGTGACGATGGACTCCATGCGCAGGAGGTCGCTGGTCATGTCCTCGAGCGTCAGGAGCCTCGATCGGGTGACGAAGAGCGCCGGAATCCAGTCCTCCTCGAACTGCGCTTCCGGTTTGTGATGGAAGCGCGCGCGCACCGCGCCGGGCCCGATCGGGAAGCGCGCGGAGGGGAATGGCGCGACGGAGCCGAGGGCGGTGGCCAGATCGGCGTTCAGCACGGCGGCGAGGAACGCGCTCAGGACCGCCATCCCCGGGTCGCCCACGGGGTCGTCGGGCGCGTAGAGCGCGGGGTGCTTGGTCGCGTCCGCGAGGTCGTAGCTGACCGGAGGCGCCGGGAGAGCCAGCTTGCCGAAGGCGTCGGCCATCACCGCCCCCAGGCGCGTCGCCGGAGAGCCTGCAGCGCGCAGAAGAGGGCGAAGAGAAGGAAGCTGGTGGTGGGGGAGGGGAGGAGATCGAAGAGGGGAAGAGGGGCGGACGCTTCGCTGGCGAGCGCGCCTGGGGCGGCGGCGAGGTGGAGGAGCACGGCGAGCCTCGGTGCCCGGGCGGGCGCCGGCGGCGAGGCGCGGGGGGCGCGGCCGCAGGCGTTGGCGCGGGCGGAGGGCGGTCGGCGCCGCGAGCAGCTCCGCGGGAGGGCGGGGCGGCGCGCGGGCGCGCGGCCGGGGCGAGGTGCCCGGGCGGGCGCCGGCGGCGAGGCGCGGGGGGCGCCGAGCTACTTCCGGACCGGGACGGGATCGTCAGGAGGCGGGAGCGGCCGCGGTACGCCGTACCACCCGGTTGGGAGCACACCACGAGTCCCGCGGTGGGGATGTGGCGGGCAACATGTGTGATGGTGCTCGAACGCTTTGCGCCCAGGCCATCCGAGAGGCAGGTAGCGGACCTCGGACGGGCGTTCCCTACGCATGCCGCGAGCGCGCTGTCGCTTCCACCACCAGATCCGGAGCAGTCGGAGCGTCAAGAGCGCCCAGAGGAGCCGCGGCACGTCGGTGCGGGGAGGAAGCATGGGTTGCGGCCGCGGGTTCGTCCGATACCCCCCGGCAGAAATAGATGAATGGAGATCGCGCGGCGTGTGGTCGCTCGACGATGAGCGCTGCGCCGCAACGGAGATGACCGCGAGGACGCTGCAGGCCGTACAGCGGACCTCCACCACCTCGCCGTCATCGTCGGGCATATGTTGTTGCTGAGCACCACACGCAGGGCAGCACCACCCCATGTGGCTGGCGTCGCCGCAGACGTCGCAATCGAACGCCAAGCTGGGCTCGACGTCGACGACGCGCGACCCGGCGGGGACTGCGGACACCCTGTGGACGAAGGAGGCCATGCGCCCTTCTACCACGGCAAGGCCCGGTCGCCTCTCGGGCCCGCCCCGCTGGGCGCGCCGGACGGTGGCGGGTCTGAACCACACGTCC
>JBQCJR010000031.1:0-2418 GCA_051952595.1 Kofleriaceae bacterium | reverse complement strand
GGAGACGATGTGGTCGACCGCGACGTCGGCCGGGAAGGCCTGGATGGTCGCGACGACCTTGTCCCACGCGATGACGACCTTCGCCCCGTGATCCTCGAACTGGTGGCGGAGCTCCCGCGGCGTGTAGAGCGGGTTGTGCTCGATGACGATCGCGCCGAGGCGCAGCGCCGCGTAGAACGCGACGACGTGCTGCGGGCAGTTCGGCAGCACGAGGGCGACGGTGTCGCCCTTCCCGACGCCGAGACGCCGGAGGCCCTCTGCCGTGCGGTCGATCTGGTCGCCGAGCTCGGCGTAGGTCGTCTCGCGCCCGAAGAACTCGAGGGCGGGCCGGTCGGGATAGGTGCGCACCGACTCCGCGATGAGGTCGGCGAGGGATCCCGTGGGGAGGGGGATCTCGTGCGGCACGCCGGGGGCGTACGAGTCGAGCCAGGGGCGCTGCGGGTCGGTGGCGGTCACCCGTCAAGCGTCGCACGCGAGTGTGTCGTCTGCGACTCGCGAGCCGTCACATGGTGAGGTGTATCACGTGTTACATTGGACTGGTGACGAGCACGACGAGGCCGAACTGGTTGCTGGTGATCCCGAAGATCGCGGCGGAGCCCTCGCGGCATCGCGTCGCCGTCTGGCGCGAGCTGCGGAGGATCGGCGCGGTGCCCGTGACCTCCGGGGCCTGGACGGTGCCGGATCTTCCGGTCTTCGCGGACGCGCTTCCCGCCGTGCGGGCGCTCGCGGAGCGAGGTGAGGGGACGCTTGCCGTGCTGTCGGCGACCGCTCGGGACACCGCGGACACCGATGTGCTGGTCGAGGCGTTCGCGGCGGTGCGGCGGGACGAGTGGGCCGAGTTCGTCGCGGACTGCGGCAAGTTCTCCGACGAGCTCGACCGGGAGATCGCGAAGGGCAAGTTCACCTTCGGCGAGCTCGAGGAGGAGGAGCAGAGCCTCGAGCGCCTGCGTCGCTGGCATCGCGAGCTGCAGCGACGGGATGCCCTCGGGCTCGTCGAAGCCGTCGAGGCGACACGGACGCTCGACGCCGTCAGCGAGAAGCTCGCCGACTACTCCGAGCGCGTGTTCGCCGCCAACCTGCCGCGAGACGACCGCGAGTAGCCTCAGCCGAGGTGCTTCAGGTGCATCTCGGTCTGCGACAGCGCGGAGAGGCGGAGGAAGGGGACGAGCGCGTCCCATCCACCGGTCCAGGTGACGCGCGAGGCGATCTCCCAGACGCTCGCGTCCGGGTCCGCGTCGGCGAGTTCCGCGATCTCGGCGCTGCGCCGGCGGTGGCGCTCGGCGATCTGGGTCGCGCGCGCCGCGAGCCCGCGGAAGCGCGCGCCGTGCCCCGGCAGCACCTCGGCGTCGTCGTACGCGGCGACCTTCGCGTAGGAGTCGAGCGCCGCGCCGAGGGGATCGTCGTCGGGCCCGAAGCCGCCGAGCCCGAGGCCGGGGTTCACCGTCGGCAGGACGTGGTCGCCGCTCAGGAAGAGCGCCGCTTCCCGGTCGTGCAGGCAGATCGATCCCGCGGTGTGACCGGGGGTGTGCACCACGACGACGTCGCGGCCGGGGATGTCGAGGCGCTCGCCGTCCTCGAGCACGACGTCGCCGGTGAGCCCGGAGATCTGCGACCGGGGGACGAGCATGGCGCGCACCTCGTCGGCGCGGTCCTCCGGTACGCGCCAGCGCGCGAGGGTCGGCTCGGGGTCGGGGAACTGCGGGCGCGTGAGCGAGTCGTGCTCGATCCGGTGGAGCGCGACCGGGATGCCGTGATCCGTCCGCAGGCGGCCCGCGAGGCCCAGGTGGTCGGGGTGCAGGTGGGTCGCGACCACGCCGCGCACGTCGTCGAGGGAGAAGCCGGCGTCCGCGAGCCCCGCTTCGAGCCGGGCGAGGGTGTCGTCGGTGTCCCATCCGGGGTCGACGAGGTGCACGCCGCCGTCGGCGTCGGCGAGGAGGTAGCAGTTCGTCGCCTCGACGACGCTCCGCTGCGGAAACGGGAGGTCGACGACCCAGACGCCCTCGGCGATCCGCTCCGTCACCGCGACAGCTCGGCCCGCACGACCTCGACGAAGGCGTCGACGTCGGCCTCGGTCGTGTCGAAGGCGGTCATCCAGCGCACCTGGCCGGCGGCGCGGTCCCAGTCGTAGAAGCGAACCTTCTCGCGGATCCTGTCGGCCGCGTCGTTCGGGAGGACGGCGAAGACGGCGTTGGCCTGCGTCGGCTGGCTGAACGACAGGCCCGGGAGCGTGAGCTCCTCGAGCGCCGCGCGCAGCCGGGTCGCCATCGCGTTCGCGTGGCTCGCCGAGGCGAGTCCGAGGCCGCCCTCGAAGAGCGCGAGGAGCTGCGCCGACGCGAAACGCATCTTGCTCGCGAGCTGCATCGTCGACTTGCGCAGGTACACGATCCCGTCGACGCGGGACGGGTCGAGGACGACGAC
>JBQCJR010000030.1:0-2485 GCA_051952595.1 Kofleriaceae bacterium | reverse complement strand
TTCCCCCGACCCGTGCGCGGGACGGCACCCCATCCACGCGGGCCCGGGACGGCACCCATCCACGCGGCCCGCGACGGCACCCCACCCCGCCACCCGGGACGGCACCCCATCACCGCCACCCGGGCCGGACCCCATACAAGCGCCCCGGGCCGGCACCCCCCACGCGACCCGGGACGGCACCCACCCCCGCGTCCCGGGTCGGCACCCCATCCATGCGACCCGGGACGGCACTCCATCCATGCGACCCGGGACAGCACTCCGTCCACGCGGCCCGGGACGGCACTCCATCCGCGTGGCCCGCGGCGGCACCCCATCCACGCGACCGGGACGTCACCCATTCACGCGACCTGGGACAGCACCCCATCCATGCGGCCGGCACGCGGCCCGGGACGGCCACGCGACCCGGGACGTCACCTATTCACGCGACCTGGGACGGCACCCCATCCATGCGGCCGGCCACGCGACCCTCGACGGTACCGGCACGCGGCCCGGGACGGCACCCCGTCTACGCGGCCGGGACGGCGCCCCATCCACGCGGCCGGGACGGGACCACGTGGCCCGAGACGGCACCCCGCCCACGCGACCCGGCACCCGGCACCCGGCACATCCGCGACCGCCCGGCGCCTTTCTCCTTCTCCGCCTACGCCCCGAGCATGCGCTCGACATGCCCGAGCGCCGCGATCGCGAGCGCGACGCGCAGCACGCCGAGGGCGAGCCCGAGGCCGCCGAGGGCGATCGCCCCGGCGCCGGCGAGCCGCGCGAGGCCGGCGGCGGCGCGGCGCCGGTAGCTGACCCAGCCGGTCCCGATCGCCGCGATCCCGAGGCCGATCGCGAGGTGCTGCCCGGGAGCCTGCCAGCACGCGGCGACCACGGCACCGATGGCCAGGGCGAGGGCGACCCGCTGCATCCCCCGAGGCTAGCCGCCCCTGGATCCCGTCTCCAGTTTTCGACTCGCTCAGGAGCGAGCGCGATCCCGTGCAACTGTGCTACACGCCGCCCATGTCCGAGGAGACCGAGACCAGCTTTTGCGCGGGGTTTTGCGCGATCGTCGGGCTCCCGAACGTCGGCAAATCGACGCTGCTCAACCGGGTTCTCGGGAAACGTCTCGTCGCGGTCTCCGCGAAACCGCAGACGACCCGCGACCGGATCGTCGGGGTCCACACGATCGACCTACCGGTCGGTGATGGCCCGGCGCGCGCCCAGATCGCCTATGTCGACACGCCGGGTGTCCAGGATGGCCGCGGCCCGCTGCGCCGCTACATGCGCGAGGCGGCGATCGCCGCGGCGGCCGACGCCGATGTCGTGCTGCTGCTGGTCGATGCCACCGACAAGCGGGGGCGGACCCCGGAGCGCCTGTCCGAGCCGGATTCGTCGGCGCTCGGCGACGCGAGCCGCCAGAAGCCGATCGTGATCGCCCTCAACAAGGTGGACCGGGTCCCCAAGCCGGAGCTGCTCCCTCTGATCGAGGCGTGGGCGACGTTCGCGCCGAACGTCGAGGTGGTGCCGATCTCGGCGATCCACGGCGATGGCGTCGACGTGCTCGAGCGCGCGGTGGCCCGCCGCCTGCCGGTCGGCCCGGCGCTGTTCCCCGAGGACATGGTCACGGATCGATCGCCGCAGTTCATCGCGCAGGAGATCATCCGCGAGCAGCTGTATCACCAGCTCGGCAAGGAGCTGCCGTACGCCTGCGCGGTGCAGGTGGAGACCTGGAACGAGCGGCCGGATCGCCGCGAACTCTCGATCGGCGCGGTGATCGTCGTCGAGCGCGATTCGCAGAAGCCGATCGTCGTGGGCAGGGGCGGGCACCGCATCCGCGAGCTCGGGATCGCCGCGCGCCAGGCGCTGGGCGAGGCCCTGGGCAAGACGGTCCACCTATCCTTGTTCGTCAAGGTCCTCGCCGAGTGGAGCCGCGGCGAGGCGCAGCTGCGCCGGCTCGGCTACGGCGGAGAAGGAGACGGCGCGTGACCTCGTCCCCGCTCGTCGCGGTCGTCGGCCGTCCGAACGTCGGCAAGTCGACCCTGTTCAACCGCCTGGTCGGCGGGCGCCCGGCGCTCGTCCACGATACCCCCGGGCTCACCCGCGATCGCCGCTACGGCGAGTGCGACTACTTCGGCACGGTGCTGCGCATCGTCGACACCGGCGGCCTCGATCCCGAGGCGGCGCGCGACGTGATCGGCGCGGGCATCCACCGCCAGGCGCTGCGCGCGATCGGCGAGGCGGACGCGCTGCTGCTGGTCGTCGATGGCCGCGCGGGCGTCACCGCGATCGACCACGACCTCGCCGTGCAGCTGCGCGCGACCGGCAAGCCGGTGTTTCTCGCGGTCAACAAGATCGATCACCCGACCCGCGACGAGCTGGTCCACGACTTCCACGAGCTCGGGCTAGGCGCGCCGTTCGCGATCTCGGCGGCGCACGGCCGCGGCGTCGATCCGCTGCTCGAGGCGATCGTCGAGGCGACCCGCCCGCCGGCCCCCGAGGAGGAGCC
>JBQCJR010000029.1:0-8261 GCA_051952595.1 Kofleriaceae bacterium | reverse complement strand
CCCGGGGCGAACAGGTACTTGTTCTCGCTGCCCGAGGTCTCGAGCAGCAGATCGGCCGACCCACACGCCGGCATGGAGATCTGGCCGCCCGGGGTTCCCGAGCCCGAGCCCGAGCCGCCGCTGTTCGTGAGGTCCCACCAGGAGTTGTCGCAGGCGTTGTGGAGGTAGTAGCCCGACGCCGTTGGCTCGATCGGCACCCGCACGTCGACCGAGATGTACGACTGCGAGCCCTCGGTGTGGAGCGCCAGCTGATCGCCCGGCTTGACGCCGGCGTAGGTGTACAGCTCGCTGGTCGAGATGCCGCGGGGCAGGTTGAACGGCTCGATCGCCGTGACGTAGCCGCCGCGCTCCATCAGCGCCGACGCGACGCCGTTGGTATCGGTCCTCGCCGCGGAGACCAGCGACGAGTCCGGGTTCTGGAAGTACACCGCGATGCCAGACTGCGGCTCGTCGCCGATCGTGATCTTCACCGTGACCGGCTGCACGGGATCCGGCGCATCCGGCGGCGGCGGAGCATCGGGCAAGTGGTGGACGCCGTCGTCACCACAAGCCGCCGCGGACAACAACGATAGGACAAGCGCTATTCGCATCGCGCCATCGTAATCCGGTTCGCCCCGGGTGTGCAGCTATCGTGCAGTGACCGGGCGGTGCAACCCGAGCGAGCCCGGCGCCCTGCGCTGCCGGGTCGCGGTGCCGAACGCGAGGTTCTGGAGCACCAGGCGGCCGGTCGGCGAGCTCATCACGCTGGTGACGCGATCGCTGTAGAACACCTCGCGGATCGCGTCGTAGCCACCGGCGACCTTCGCTGTCTGCAGGTTCTCGTACTCGACCGTGTCGGTGGCGAGCGGGTTGAACTGCTGCGCGTCGCCCGGCAGCACCGGGAACACCAGCGCGTCGGTGGCACCGGCCGGCGCGACGAGGTGCCAGCGCCACGCCCGGGTCCCGTTGCGGACGAACCGCAGGTGGGCGTACACCAGATCCGGATCGACGCCGGTCGGCATCGTCGTCCAGGTGAGCGCGTGATCCGCGGCGTCGAACACCGGCCGCGTCGCGTACTCGCGCAGCAGCATGCCCTCGAGGTCGAGCGCGTAGTCGCCCACCGGGCCCCACTCGTCCACGAAGTGGGTGCCGTACCCGCCGGTAATGAGCTCCGAGCTGACCAGGTGACGCACGCCCGGCGGGGTCGGCCGCCGCTCGGTCGTGGTCGCGAAGCCGTTGTCGACCGCGGTGCCGAACACCCGGTAGTGCGACGTCCCGGTCGCGTTCATCAGCATCGTCACGCCGAACACCCCGGACACCCCGGACGGCACGTGGGTGTAGGTGTAGGTGACGTCCGCCACGTCGCGGTACGCCTGCCCGGTGAGGTCGATCGTGCCGCCCTCGGACACCGCGACGTCGGCGAGGTAGAGGTACTTGTCGGGGATCCCGTCGACGTCCTCGGTCTCGAGCAGCACGTCGGTGGTCCCGCAGGCCGGCAGCTCGATCTGGCCGCCCGGCCCACTCGAGCCCGAGCCCGAGCCGCTGCTCCCCGAGACGTCGTACTCGCCGAAGTTGCACGACGTGTGGAGCACGTAGCGCGACGCCGAGGGCTCGATCGGCACGCGCACGTCGACCCCGATCAGATCCGGCAGGCTCAGATCGTTCAGCTTCAGCTCGTCTCCCGGCTTGACGCCCGCGTAGCTGAACAGCGTCGTCGCGTCGACGCCCTGCGGGAGGCGATCGAACGGCGCGACCGCGGTGACGAAGCCGCCCGCGTCCATCGCGGCGGCCGCGACGCCGTTCTCGTCGGTCCGCACCGTCGCGACCAGCGACGAATCGGCGTTCTGGAAGTGGACTTCGACCCCGGGCTGCGGCGCGCGGCCGCGGGAGATCGTCAGGGTCACGGTGCGCGGATCGCGCGCGTCCGGCACCGGGGGCGCATCCGGCAGGTGGTGGACACCGTCATCGCCGCACGCCGCGGCCGCCACCGAGAGCAAGGACACCAGGAAAGCGAATCTCATGGGCGGCTACTCTAGTGATGCCCACCGAGCGCGCCAGGTCGTTTGCGCCGCGGTGCGGCGAGCATCACGTGCCCGCGATCACGAGGTCCTGGTGGACCACGCGACCGGTGGGCCGATCGAGCAGGTGATCCGCGCCGTCCGCGAAGGCGTCGGCGCGGAGCTCGTCGTAGCCGCCGGCCAGCTTCGTCGTGCGCAGCTGCTCGATCGCGACGGCATCGCCGGCCACGGGGACGAACGTCGCCGCGGCGCCCGGCAGCGCCGGGAACTCCACGCGATCGCCGGTGTACGGCCCCACGAGGTGCCAGCGCCAGTGCTGCCCCGCCGACTCGAACCGATCGAGCGCGACCACCGCCGAGACCGCATCGGGGGTCTCGCCGGTCGCCGCGGATCGCCACGCGATCGCGCGCTCGCCGGCCTCGAAGCGGGGGGGCGCGGCGTACGCGCGCAGCAGCGCCCCGGTCACGTCGAGCGCGTGGTCGCCCGACGGGCCCCACTCGGTCACGACGTGCCGGCCAAAGCCGCCGTCGGAGAACGCCGAGCGGTTGACCATCCGCATGCCCGGCAGGGTCGGGCGCTCGACGGTGAGCGTCGCCCCGCCACTCGCGACCGGGGCCGCCGCCTCCTTGCGATACAGCAGGTCGCGCGCGCTGCGCAGCGTCGACTCGAGCGCCACCGTGGTGATCCCCGCGGGGACGCCGGTGTACGCGTGGGTGGCGACGGGGAGCGCCTGGTAGCTCGCCGCGGTCAGATCGAGCACCGCGTTGTTGATCAGCGCGAAGCCCTCGCGGACCAGGAACTTCCGCGGGGCCCCGTCGGCGTCGCGGGTCTCGAGCAGCACGTCGGCCGTGCCGCAATCGAGCATCTCGATCAGGTGGCCCTCGCCGCCGGCGGTGATGTTGTACGAGCTCTGCTGGCAGCTCGTGTGGAGCACGTAGCGCGCGGCGCCTGGATCGACCGGGGCGACCACGTCGATGAGGATCCGGCGCAGCTCGCCCTGCTCGTGCAGGCTCAGCTGATCGCCCGGCTCGACGCCAGCGTAGGTGTAGAGCCGATGGCTGGTCGCGCTCCGCTCGAACGGATCGATCGCGGTCACCGAGCCGCCCGGCGCCATCACCGCCGAGGCCGCGCCGGCCGCGTCGGTGCGCACCGCCGCGACCACGGACGAGTCCGGGGCCAGGAAGTAGACCTCGACGTCGGCCTGCGGCTCGCTGCCGCGGGTCACCGTCACGGTCACCGCGCCGGGGGCCGGCGGCCCATCGAGCGAGGGCTCCGGCGGCCCATCGGGGCGCGCGTTCGTGCCGCTGTCGCCGCACCCGGCGAGCGCGAGCGTGGATCCCAGCGCGAACGAGACGTAGGCGAGTCGCATGATCCGCCATGCTAGGGGACGAGATCACCGCTGGACAGCCCCGGCGCGGCGGCGCGCGGTGCGGATCACGCGATGGTGTGTGGAGGTGAACCCGCTAGAATGCGCGCGTGAAACAGGCTCCGCTCGGTGCGCTCTCGACGACGATCCTCGGCTGCGGCGATGTCCGCCTCGCCACCGCGGCCGCGCGCGGGATCGACGCGCGCGAGGTCGAGCGTGCCTTGCATCACGCGCTCGAGCTCGGCGTGCGGCTGGTCGATGTCGCGGACGAGCCCGACGCCGAGCGGCTCGCCGGGGCGATCGTGCGCGCGCTGCGGCTGCGCGACGACGCGGTGATCGCGACGCGGGTCCCGAGGCTCGCCCCGCGGCCCGGCGCGCCGCGCCGCGACGTGCTGCCGGAGCGCCTGCCGCCCGGCTACGTGCAGGAGCGCGTCGAGGCCAGCCTGCGCGCCACGCGGCTCGACGCCCTGCCGCTGGTGCAGCTCGCGATCCTGCCCGCGTGGCGAGACTCCGCCGCGTGGCCCGAGCTCGCCGGCACCTGCGCGCGGCTAGTCCGCGAGGGCAAGGTGATGCAGTGGGGGGCGTGGCTCGACGATCTCGCGCGCGCCGCCGAGCTCGTCGAAGAGCCGTGGCTCGCCGCCGTGCAGCTGCCGTACAGCCTGTGCGAGCGCGCCGCCGATCCGCTGCTCGACGCGTTCGCCGGCAAGCTCGCCGTGCTCGCCCGCCGCCCGCTCGCCGGCGGCGCGCTGACCGGCCAGCTCGGCCCCGGCGTGCAGCTCCCTCCGCGCGACGATCGCAACGAGCTCGAGGACGCCCAGCTCGAGCAGATCGCCCTCGCGATCGCCCGGCTCGCGCCGCTCGTGCACCGCGAGCCCCCCGCCGCCCGCTCGTGCGACGCCGCGCGCTCCGCGCTCGAGCGCACCCGCCGCCCGCCGGATCTCGAGGCGCTCACCGTCGCCGAGCTCGCCCTGCGCTTCGTCCTCGATCGCGGCGCGCTCGCCCTGCCCCGCCTGCACCGCCACGCGCACGTCCCCGACGCGATCGCCGCCGCGTCCGCCCCGCCGCTCTCCCCCGCCCTGCGCTCCCGGCTCGCCGAGATCTTCCCCTCGACCACTGAACAAAGATCCAGTACCATCGACCGGCCGTGAAGCCTCGCGAGGTCGCCAACCCGTCGAACCGCTTCCACACCTCGGTCGTCCAGTACGACGACGGCGAGGCGCCACCACCCGCGCAGATCACCCTGCTCGACGACCACTCGCGCTCGATCCTCAGCGAGAACGACTCGCCCGACCTGCCGTTCCGCTACAGCGCGAACCCATACCGTGGATGCCTCCACGCGTGTGCCTATTGCCTCCACGGCGACACCCAGATCCTGATGGCGGACGGGCGAACGCGCCGGCTCGCGGACGTGCGGGTCGGCGACGAGATCTACGGCACGCGCTTCGACGGCAAGTACCGCCGCTACACGCAGACGAAGGTGATCGATCACTGGTCGACGCACAAGCCGGCGTACCGGGTCGTCCTCAGCGACGGCACCGAGCTGGTCGCCAGCGGCGATCATCGGTTCCTCAGCAATCGGGGCTGGAAGCACGTGGCCCCCGCCGAGGCGCCGGCGCAGCGACCGTACCTGACCACGAACAACTGGCTGATCGGCACCGGCGGGTTCGCGGAAGGGCCCGCGTACAGCGCCGATTACCGGAGTGGCTACCTGTGCGGGATGATCCGCGGCGACGGTACGCTGAAGCGATACGACTACACGGGGCGGCGGCGCGCCGGTCGCGACGTGCTCCACCAGTTCCGGCTCGCGCTCGCGGATCTGGAGGCGCTCCACCGGGCCCGGCGCTATCTCGACGAGCTCGAGGTCTCGACGGTCGAGTTCGCGTTCGCGCACGCACACGGCAACTACCGCTCGATGCGGGCGATCCGCTCCAGCTCGCGTGCCGCGTTCGAGCGAATCGAGCAGGTCATCGAGCTGCCGGCGGCCCCCACGCTCGAGTGGCAACGAGGCTTCCTCGCCGGCATGTTCGACGCCGAGGGCTCGCGCAGCAGTCACGTGCTCCGGATCTCGAACACCGATCGAGTGCTGGTGGACCACATGGCCGCGAGCTTCGCCGCGCTCGGCTTCGATGCGGTGATCGAGCACGTGGCCCACGCCACCCGGCGACCGCTCTACAACCTCCGGCTGCGCGGCGGCCTGGCCGCGCAGCTGCGGTTCCTGCACTCGACCGCACCGGCGATCACGCGCAAGTGGTCGCTCGAGGGCATCGCGCTGAAGCACCGCACGCAGCTGCGCGTCGCGAGCATCGAACCGGTGGGGATGACGCCGCTGTTCGACATCACGACCGGGACCGGCGACTTCATCGCGAACGGCGTGGTCAGCCACAATTGCTATGCCCGGCCGACCCACGAGTACCTCGACCTCGGCGCGGGGACGGACTTCGATACCAAGATCGTCGTCAAGCGGCGGGCGCCCGAGCTGCTGCGCGAGGCGTTCGACAAGCCGAGCTGGCGGGGCGAGTCGGTGATGTTCTCGGGGGTGACCGATTGCTATCAGTCGATCGAGAAGGAGCTCGAGCTGACGCGCCGGTGCCTCGAGGTCTGCCTCGAGTATCGCAATCCGGCGAGCGTGATCTCGAAGAGCGCGCTGGTCGAGCGCGACATCGATCTGTTCCAGGAGCTCGCGAAGCAGGCGCGGTTCTACATCAACGTCAGCCTCGCGTTCACCGATCCGGCGATGGCGCGCGCGCTCGAGCCGTGGGCGCCGTCGCCGGAGCGCAGGCTCAAGGTGATCGAGGCGCTGGCCCGCGCGGGGCTGCCGGTCGGCGTGATGGCGGCGCCGATCATCCCGGGGGTCAACGATAGCCAGCTGGTCGGGCTGCTCGAGCGCGCGGCGGACGCCGGGGCGACCTCCGCGGGCTGGGTGCTGCTCCGGCTGCCGGGCGCGGTCAAGCAGGTGTTCGAGGACCGCGTGCGCACGGCGCTGCCGCTCGCGGCGGACAAGATCCTGCACCGCATCCGCGAGACCCGCGGCGGCGACAAGCTGTACGACGCGCGCTACGGGGTCCGCGGGCGGGGCCAGGGGCCGTACGCCGACCTGATCGCGAAGATGTTCGAGACCACGGTCGCGCGCCTCGGCATGAACCGGCGCGCGCGTGACGAGGGCAGCGACGACGCGGCGCCGACGACGTTCCGCCGGCCGCCGCCGCGCACCGGGCAGCTCGATCTGTTCTGATCCGCGCTACGCGAGCTGCCAGCCGAGGAACGCGTGCAGCTCGGTCCCGCGATCGCCGTCGAAATACAGGCGCGACGCCACGCCGGCGCGCAACGAGCCGAGCAGCACGGCGACGCTCGATCCATAGGTCGGCGTCCAATCGCCGGCTGCGCGCTGCAGGCCAAACGTCACCGCGGGCTCGAGCGCGACGCGCTCGCCCGGGAGGCGCACCCGCACGGCGAACCCGGCGCCACCAACGATCGCGCGCGCGCCGCCATCCCAGGCGGTCGCGGACGCCTCGCCGAACGGGCCAAGCGTGGTGCGCGATCCCACCGCCCAGCTCGCACCGGCGCGCGCGATCGCGCTCGCGCCCACCGTCCCCACGTCGACATCCATCGACCCGGCGGCAGAGATCGACGCCGTCAACGAGGGGCCCGCATCACGCTCGGCGACCGCGGGGCTCGCGACCTCGCCGCTCGCGACGTCGCCGCTCGCGATCTCGGCACCATCGGCGTGGGCGAGGCGCCCGAACGAGCACAGGCCGATCGCGAGACCAGCGGCGAGGACAGCGGGACGACCGACTCGCGTTGTGCGAGCGATCACCAGAGAATTACGGCTCATCGGGCGATGTACCGATCGGCGCGCGGATCTCTTCCCGCGCCAGCATGCGACTCGCCGCGACGCTCGCGCGTGTCGCGGGTGCGGCGCTCAGCTCGCGAGCACCCACGCGAGGCCGCCAGCCGCGAGCCCCGCGATCGCGACCGAGATCACGAACGGCCACCGGCTCGCCGCGTGCTCGACGGGCGCAGCGCGCGGCACCACCGGCGCGTGCTGTGCCGGCACCGCGGCCGAGGCGCCGCGCAGGTGGCGCTCCGCCGGATCGCGGAACACCAGCGCCACGTGGCCCAGCTCGATCCGCGCGCCGTCGTGTAGCTCGGTCGGCGCGGCGATCACCGCGCCGTCGACCCGGGTCCGGTTCTTCGATCCGAGATCGCGGATCGACACGCCGTCCCAGCCGCGCCGCACCTCGCAGTGCACGCGCGACAGATCCTCGTCGAGGATGACCCAGTCGGCCTCGTCGCCGCGGCCGATCACGACCACCGCCTCGGGCGGCGGCAGCCCACGCGACGAGCCGGCCGCCGGGCCCGCCGCGATCTCGAGCGACGGCGCGGCCCCCGCGCCCAGCAGGCTGCGCAGCAGCTCGCGCGCGAGGCTCTCGGTGCGCTGCGGCGTCGAGGCGGTGGTCCCGACCGGCGCCGGCGCGACGCGGATCCGGTAGCCGCCGAGCTCGAACACCACGCCGTCCCCGATCTCGCCGCGCTCGCCCGCCGCGCGCCGCGCGCCGTCGATCACCACGTCGCCGAGCGCGCGCCACTGGCCATCTGCGATCTCGAGATGCCGCGGCTGCGCGACCTGCGCCGGCAGCCGGATCCGCGCGTCCGGCGCGCTGCCGATCGAGATCACCGCGCCACCGCGCGCCTCCAGATCGACCGGCGGCAACGCGCCCTGACCCGCCTCGCTGACCTCGATCCGCAACAACACGCGCGCGCCTTCCGCGACCTAGTGCACCGCGTCCAAAATAGGATCAATGCGATGGCGGTTTGGCTCAGACATGATGCGCCGACCTCGGTTGATCAAGCTGACCACAAAGATGCGAGCTGAGTTGGAGGCGGCGATCGCAAGACCG
>JBQCJR010000028.1:0-9425 GCA_051952595.1 Kofleriaceae bacterium | reverse complement strand
GAGGACGTCGAGCGCGCGGTCGAGGTCCCGGCGGCGCTGGCCGGCGCGCGCGTCGAGGTCGCCTCGCTGCACGACGCGATCGCGCGCGGCCGCGAGCTCGAGCGCCCGCTGCCGGTGGTCCGCCGCGACGATCCGGCGATCTGGCTGTTCACCTCGGGCTCGACCGGGCGCTCGAAGGCGGCGATGCACAGCCACCGCGACTTCGCGTTCAACACCGAGGTCTACGCCAAGCGCACCGTGGGCTACCGCGAGTCTGACGTCACGGTCAGCGTGCCGCGGCTGTTCTTCGGCTACGCGACCGGCACCAACCTGTGGTTCCCGTTCGCGGTCGGCGCGACGGTGGGGCTGTTCAGCGAGCGACCGACCGCCGAGAGCGTGGCCGCCGCGATCGCGCGCTACCGCCCGACGATCGTCACGAACGTACCCACCATGATCGGCAAGCTGCTCGATCTCGACGACGAGCGGCGCGCCGCAGGCCAGCCGGGGCTCGATCTATCGTCGGTGCGGTTCCACCTGTCGGCCGGCGAGGCGCTGCCCGAGGCGCTGCTCCGGCGGTTCACCGAGCGGTTCGGCGCCGAGGTCTACGACGGCATCGGCTCGGCGGAGATGTTCCACATCTACTGCTCGAACCGCCCGGGCGACGTGATGCCCGGCTCGCTCGGCCGCGTGGTCGATGGCTATGCCCTGACGATCCTGCCCGAGGACGCCGAGGGTCCGGGCGCCGCGCCGCTGCCGCCGGGCGAGATCGGCGTGTTGTGGGTCAAGGGCGACAGCGTCGCGCACGGCTACTTCGCGGATCGCGACAAGAGCTGGCGGACGTTCCACGGCCACTGGTGCCGGACCGGCGACCTGTTCCACATCGACGACCGCGGCTACCTGTGGTTCAGCGGCCGCGCCGACGACCTGTTCAAGGTCGGCGGGATCTTCGTCGCGCCGCGCGAGGTCGAGGATTGCCTGTTGCTCCACGCCTGCGTCTCGGGGGTCGCGGTGATCCCCGGCGACGACGGCGGGCTGACCAAGCCCAAGGCGGTGATCGTGGTGCGCCCGGACGCGCGCGATCGGCTCGCCACGCCGGCCGCCCGCGAGGCGCTGTCCGACGAGCTGAAGGCGCACGTGCAGGCTCGGCTGTCGAAGCACAAGTATCCACGATGGGTGATCTTCGTCGACGATCTCCCGAAGAACGATCGCGGTAAGGTGGACAAGAAGCGGTTGATCGAGCGCGATCGACGCGGCGACCTGTAGAGCAACCCATGGCCGAGAAGTTCCTGGCGAGACACACCACCGCGAGCCTGTACTCCTTGCTGAAGGGAAAGCGCGCCGTGGTCGCGCTCGTCCCGGTGGGCTCGACGGAGCCGCACGGCCCGCACCTCGGGCTCGGCACCGACGTCGTGATCTCGGCGGCAGCGTGTGTGCGCGCCGCGGCGATGTTCGAGCAGAAGGGCCCGCTGGTCGGCGTGATCGCGCCGGCGATCAACTACGGCGTGACCGAGTGCGCGACCGGGTTCCCGGGCGCGGTCAGCATCCCGCCCGCGGTGCTCACCGCGTACGTCGCGGCGGTGGCGGACGGCCTGCTCGCCCAGGGCATCCGCCACGTCTGCCTGGTCAACAACCACCTCGAGCCGGCGCACGACGCGGCGATCCGCGCGGTGGTCGGCGGGCGCGAGGGCAAGGTCAGCGTGGCGTGCCCGCTGACGCGCAAGTGGGCGCGCACGCTGTCGCCGGAGTTCAAGAGCGGCGCGTGCCACGCCGGGCAGTACGAGACCTCGATCCTGATGGCGGCGGCGCCCGAGCTGGTCGACGAGGCGACCCGGCAGACCTTGCCGGAGGTGCCGATCAGCCTGTCGAGCAAGCTCGCCGAGGGCGTCGGCACGTTCATCGGCATGGGCATGGACGCGGCCTACGCGGGCAACCCGGCGGCTGCGACGGTGGAGGAGGGCGAGCAGCTGATCCAGCGGCTCGCCGACATGGTGGTCGGCGAGATCCGCGAGGCGCTCGGGCTGCCGGTCTAGCTGCGAGGATCCGCTCACCGGGTCAGCAGCGTCCAGGTCGCGCCGGCGTCGCGCGAGCGCTGCACCACGCCGCGCCACGGCAGGTCGACGGTATCGGGGCACGCCGCGTCGCGGCACCCCATCGAGGTGAAGTGCGCCGGGTTCGGGACGCGGCCGCCGGTGTGGCCGACCGCGTAGATCGTGCCTCCCGGGGTGATCGCGATGCCATCGAGCATGCCGTGCGAGCGGAGATCCTGGACCCGCCACCCGCGCGGCGTCTGCACCGCGCGCTCCACCGGGCCAAACACCACGCGGGCGCCGCGGTGGTGCACCACGCCGCGCGCGGCGGTGTAGAACGGCCGGTCCTGCGGGGTCCACCGCACGCCGTCGGGCGAGGTCACGAGCTCGCCGCCGCTGCCGAGCGCGATCCAGCCCGCGGCGTCCGCAGTGACCACGGACAGGTCCGCCATCACCACCGGGTTGGACACGCTCCGGCCGCCGGGCGTGCGCTCGACGATCGGCGACACGCGTGGCTCCCACGCGCCGCGCCGCTGCGTGCCGTAGATCGTCCCGTCGCTGCCGACGGCGACGACGTGATCGGCATCCCGGCCGTACACCGCGCGAAAGATCGTCTCCGGCACGATCCGCGTCGACCACGTCGCGCCGCGATCGCTCGACCACGCGATCACGCCGCGCTCGCTGCCCTGGTCGTAGCCGCCACCGACCGCGACGATCCACGCGCCGTCGCCCCACACCGCGGTCAGCGGGTGTCCGGTGCCGCTCGCCGGGGTGGTCCACGTGGCGCCGTCGCGCCGGGCGATCGCGCCGTGCTCGCCGACCGCGATCACCAGGCCGCGGCCATCGCTCCACACCGCGGTCAGCCACGCGCCGGTGGGTGCGCGGTCCGTGATCCAGGTCGCGCCGGCGTCGCCGCTGGTCGCGACGCGGCCGTCGCGACCGACCGCGATGACCTGGCCGGCGTCGTTGGCCCACACGCCGGAGAACCGCGCATCGGCGGCGCGCAGGGCGGGGGCGGCGCGCGCCGCGCCGAGGGAGATCCACATCAGAGCGATCGAGAGCAGGAGCCGGCGCATGCGCGTACAACGCAGCGCGCGGCGCCGCGCTGCCCTCCGAGGCGATCGCTTACGCCGGGCTTACAGTCAGCGCCGCGGGCTGGGCAGCAGGCGCGCCGGAGGTAGCCCGCCGGCCCGCTCGCGCAGGAACATCGCACGGGCGCTCCGATCGACCACCCGGCACGCACCGGCGCCGGCCGCCACGGCGGTGCCACACGCCAGCGCGGCCATGAAGCCCGCGCCGATCGCCCCGCCGATCGAGATGGGCAGCAGCAGCCCGAACAACAGTCCGCCGGTCAGGATCGCGATCGGCGGTACGAAGATCATCTTCGCGGCGCGCCGGGTCGGCGCCTCGTCGACCCAGTCGGCCTCGCAGCGATCGCAGCGCTGGCCGGGGTACAACTGGTGTGCTTCGCATCGCGTGGCCGTACAGCGGCCACACCGCATCACCGGATGGGTCATGCACGCTTCGCAACGTCGACGGGCGCCCATGCTTCCACTGTGCCCGATCGCGGCCGGCCGCCAAGTCCTGTCGCTCGCGCCGTGCGCCCCGGCCGCGGCGGGCGCACCAACGCTTCCCTCGCTATTCCTTCAGGCCGTGCTTCTGCTTGATCTGCTCGAGCACCTTGCCGTACTCGACATCCCACGCCGCCGTACCCTCTTCGAGGTTCTTGATCCGGTCGCGCACTTCCTGGTCGATCGCCTCGTCCACCTGCATGTGCTTCTTGCAGATGTCCTTGATCTTGCGGCGCAGGATCACGTCATCGGCGAACACCTCGTCGACGTGGCGCGACGACATGAACGCCTCGAGCATCTGGTTCGCGATCCACGACAGACCCTCTTCGCCCAGCCCGAACTCCTTCTGATCTGCCAGCTGGCGCTTGGTCCGGCCGAGGTGGGAGTAGGGAAGTCCGCGGATCTCGAGAATGTCCTTCGCGCGCTCGGTCAGTTCCTTATCGACCCGGATGTATTCCTTGAGAACGGCGGCCGCATCCAGCTGGGCTTCGTTGTTGTCGCTCACCTCGATATCACCCGCTTGCGTGAGCGTGGTGATGATCTCGGCAGCGATGCTGTCGACCTTGCCTGGATACAGTCTCATTCTCGCGGCACTGTAGGGTCCGGACGCAGGACATGCAAGGTTCGGAGCAAATTCTCGCGGCGAATTCGAGGTGATTTCTCGTCGATGTGCACCATCGCCATTTTGATCGACATCGTCGACGGTGCGCCTCTCGTGGTGGCCGCGAATCGCGACGAGCTGTACGCGCGACCGACGCGCCCTCCGGAGCTGCTCTCCGTCGAGCCGAGGATCGCCGGTGGCGTCGACGAGCTCTCCGGCGGCACGTGGCTCGCGCTGCGCGCCGACGGTCAGTTCGCCGCGGTGACCAACCAGCGGGTGGGTGGACCGCCGCCGCCCGGGCTGCGCTCGCGTGGTCTCGCGGTGCGCGAGCTCGCGGCCGCCGCCGATCCGGACGCGTACGTCGCGGCGATCGATCCCACGGCGTACGCGAGCATGAACCTCGTGTGGGGCGCACCCGGTCGGGTGCGCATCGCGTACGCGCGCCGCGAGACCGGCACGCTCGACATCGAGCCGCTCGATCGCGGCATCCACGTGTTGTGTAACGACCGGCTGCGCGCGCCGGGGTTCCCGCGCTGTGCGCGCGTCGCGAGCGCCGTGAGCGCAGCGCGCGTCGCGAGCGTCGGGGCGCTCACCGAGGACCTCGCGCGGCTGCTCGCCGATCACCAGACGTTCGATCCGCCGCCGCCGGTGCCGGGCATGCCCGAGATCCCGACCGAGCTCGCGCGCGCGCTCACCGCGACCTGCATCCACAGCCCGCTGTACGGCACGCGCTCGTCGACGATCTTCGCCGCGGTGCCCGGACGCGTGGTCTCGTACCTCCACGCCGATGGCCCGCCGTGTACGACGCCGTTCGTCGATCGCCTCGCGCTGCTGGAGGCGGCGTGACCGAGCCGCGCGCGCGCAAGCTGGTGGTCGCCGGGTTGATCGTCGGCGAGGCCGGCCGCGTCTTGATCACCCAGCGGCGGGCCGACCAGGCGCTGCCGCTGCAATGGGAGTTTCCCGGTGGCAAGGTCGAGCCGGGCGAGTCGCCGGTCGAGGCGCTCGCGCGCGAGCTGCGCGAGGAGATCGGGGCGGTTGCCGAGGTCGGCCGGATCTGGGAGGTCCTGTTCCACGCCTATCCCGCGTTCGATCTAGTGATGCTCGTCTACGCGTGCCGGCTCGCACCCGGAGAGGTTGCGCGCGCGGTCGAGGTCGCCGACCTCGCGTGGCTCGAGGTGCGCGAGCTTCCCGCATGGGACATCCTCCCAGCGGACCGCCCGCTGGTGGAACGTCTGATGGCGGAGGGCCCACCGGTCATTTGACCGGTACTTGGCGCGGTGCCTACAATTCGCCGGATGGAAGGCCGCGCCAAGGTCACGAAGGAAGTCCTCTGCGAAGAGGCTCGCTTCATCCTCGCCAACGTGATGGCCGAGGCGCGCTACGGCCGCCAGAACCGATACGACAACATCCGCCGCGTGTGCGAGGGCGCGGTCTCGATCCCGTTCCAGGAGTACATCGGCTTCCTCGAGAAGTCGGGCTACCTGCGCCACGATCGCTCGAGCGAGAGCCTCGAGGTGACGCCCGAGGGCGAGACCGTGGTCAACGGCGGCAACCTGGGCGAGTTCACCGAGCGTGCGGTGTCGCACTTCAAGAAGCTGCGCCAGAGCCGCGCGATCGCCGCGGTGTCTCCGAGTGGCGTGCCGCTTGGCACCCAGGCGGGCGTGGCGCCGAGCTCGTCCGGTTCGACCTCGAGCGGCAGCGTGCCGCGCGAGCGAGAGGTCTCCGCTGCGGCCCCACCGCCGCCGCGCAAAGATCCGAAGATCACCACGTCGGGTGGGCGCACGTCGGCGGTCGCGGGCGGAGA
This sequence comes from Kofleriaceae bacterium, assembly GCA_051952595.1. Classification (GTDB taxonomy): domain Bacteria; phylum Myxococcota_A; class Polyangia; order Haliangiales; family Haliangiaceae; genus JABFXX01. Next base: position 3,443 of record JBQCJR010000028.1, on the reverse strand, counting down.
GATCCAGTTGAGCGCTGATATCGAGAATCGCTACGAGAAGCTCGCCTCGATCGGCTCGGGGGGGATGGGGACGGTCTATCGCGCCCGCCAGGTCGCGCTGAACCGCGAGGTGGCGCTGAAGGAGATCCGCGATCTGTTCGGGTTCTTCAGCGAGGACCAGCGCAACGAGATCGTGCGGCGGTTCACCGATGTCGTGCGCGCGTGGGGCAACCTCGCGCACCCGAACATCCTGCCGATCCACGACGTCAACCTCTACACCGAGTACCCCAACCTGGTGACCGAGCTGGCGCCGAACGGATCGTGCCGGCGGCTGATCAACGACGCCGAGGAGATTCCGGTCGAGCTGGTGTTCAAGTACCTGCTCCAGACGCTGCACGCGCTGCGCGCCGCGCACGCCCAGCGCGTCCACCACCGCGGGCTCAAGCCGGAGCAGCTGCTGATCGACGGCTACGGCAACGTCAAGGTCTCGGACTTCGGGTTCACCCGGATCGTCGAGCGCGACCACGCGGTGATCCGCCAGATCTACGTCGGCATGGGCAACGTCGCGTACATGGCGCCCGAGCTGTACAGCGATCCGCTGATGTCGGGGCCACAGGGCGATATCTACGCGCTCGGGATCATCTTCTACGAGCTGCTGACCCGCAAGTTGCCGGGCCGGCGCTCGCCGATGCCGTCGCAGATGAACCCGTCGCTGCCGCGCGGGATCGACGACATCTTCGACCGGATGACCCGCGACTCGCGCAGCGAGCGCTACGCGACGGTCGACGACATCCTCGATGACATCGACAAGCTCGAGGGCATGGACAGCCTGCTCGATCGCCAGAACCAGGTGCTGGTGGGCGATAGCCCGCTCTCGTCGATCAAGTTCCGGCCGGGCGCCGAGGAGCCGCTGGCCGGCACCCCGGTCGACGGCGACGACGATGACAAGAAGGCGTCGCACCGCCCGTACTCGTTCCAGCAGCGGCGCCACAAGAAGATCTAGGAGCGCTACCGGGCGGGCGCGAGGCGCTCGCGCAGCCGCTGGATCTGCGCCTCGAGCTGCTGCTTCTGCGCCTGCAGTCGGTCGAGCACGGCCTTGCCACGCGCGCGGACCTGCTCGTTCGGCTCGTCGATGAACCGCCGCGAGGCCTCCGCGATCCGCTCGTCGATCAGCGCGAGCTGCTTGCGGAGCGCGTCGAGATCGTCGAGCGGCTGGGCGGCGCGGTGCCGCGCGTCGTCGACCACCTGCTCGGCGCGGTGGCGCAGGTCCTCGGCGCGCTGCTGGATCCGCTCGGCGGCGTGCTTGGCCTTCTCCTTGAGCTGGTCGACCTTGCGATCGGCCTCGACGGCCTTGTCCTCGCCCGACTTGCAGCCCGCGATCGCGAGCCCGAGCCCCAGCACCAGCGCACTTCGGTTCATCGCCACCAGGGTAGCGCGACTCAGAGGCTCTTGCCGTCGTAGGCGTGAGTCGGGACCTTGGAGAGGTCCACGTCGTCGAGGCAGCGCACGTTGATCGCGATCATCTCGCTCCCGTCCGGCCCGGTGCCACGAGCGAACGAGCGGATCCCGCACACGTTGCAGAATACGTGGTGGATCTTGCGCGCGTTGAACTGGTAGTCGGTCAGCCGGTCCTCGCCCTGCTCGAGCTTGAACCCGCTCGTCGGCGAGAACTGCAGCATCGAGCCGGAGCGGCCGCAGATCGAGCAGTTGCAGGTGATCGCCGGCTTGGACAGGTCGAGCTCGACGGAGTAGCGGACGGCACCGCAGTGACAGCCGCCATGGTAGGTGGTTTGCGCCATGGCGACAGCCTACGCGATGTCCGCGCGCAGCGTGACGCCGAGCGCGCGCAGCTTGCCGGCGAGGGCGTCCGCTTCGCCGGCGTGGTTGTAGAGGTGGGCCGAGAGCCGGATCACCGTGCCGCTGGCGAGCTCGATGATCGGGACCTCCCAGCCATCGATCAGCAGCTGGCGCTCGACGGCGAGCGGCGCGGCGCCGGCGGGCAGCGCGATCGGCAGGGTGGCCATCGCGCCGATCGCGTCGTCGGGGGCGAGCGGGGCGGGGCGCGGGCCGGGGCCCCCCAGCGCGGCGGCGAGCCGGTCGCGGAGCTCGAGCGCGAGCGCGTGGTTGCGCGCGCGCACGGCCGGCCAGCCGCCGCCCTCCGCGGCGACCGCGTCGATCGCGGCGGGCACCGCGAGGTGGGCCGAGGGATCGTACGTGCCGGCCCAGTCGAGCTCGGCGTGTAGCCGGTTCGGCGGTCCATAGCTCGCGGTCGCGCCGTGCGACGTGACGAGCGGCGCGACGGGTGCGCCGGGCGCCGCCGCGAGGAAGCCGCTGCCCTTGGGCGCGCACAGCCACTTGTGGTGGTTGCCGACGTAGTAGGTGGCGCCGGCGTCGAGCAGCGCGCCGACGTCGAGCGCGAGCTGGCCCGGCGCGTGGGCGCCGTCGACGATCACCGCCACGCCGCGCGCGGCGAGCACCGGCAGCAGCGCCTCGATCGGCAGCCGCAGCGCGCTCGCGCTGGTGACGTGATCGAGCAGGGCGAGCCGGGTGCGCGGCGTGATCGCGCGCGTGGTCGCCTCGACGAGCGCGCCCGGATCGAACGGCAGCGGGACCGGCACGGTCGCGATCCGCAGGCCACGCGCCTCGGCGAGCCGATCGAGCTGGCTGCGGCACGCGCGATAGGCGTGCGCGGTGGTGAGCAGCTCGTCGCCGGCGGCGAGCCGCGGCGCGAACGAGTGCAGGGCGATCGCGACGCCCACCGTCGAGCTCGGGACGAACACCAGGCGCTCGGCAGGCGCGCCGAGGAAGCCGGCCACCGCGGCGCGGGCGCGATCTAGCTCGGCTTGCCACTCGAGCACGAGGAACCGCATCGGTGAGGCCTCGAGCCGCGCGCGAAACCCGGCCGCGGCGTCGAGCACCACGCGCGGACACCCGCCGAACGAGCCGTGGTTGAGGTGGACGATCGCGCGATCGAGCGCCCAGCGACTGATCGGCGAGACGGGCGAGGCCAGCGAGACCGGCGAGACCGGCGAGACCGGCGATGCCAGCGAGGCCGGTGAGGCGAGAGGTCGATCGGGCGTGGATCGCGACGTCACGGACCTCACTGTGGCACCTCGCGGCGATCCGCGTGAGCGAGATCTCGGGATCTCCTGATCGCGCATCGTCGAGGAGCGCGGCGCGATCCTCGCGGCGAGACGGCGTAGGCTGGCGTCGTGATCGACCCCGCAGCGCGCGCGCGCCTCGAACGTTGGAAGCTGTCGTTGCTCGATCTGTCGACCGGCAACCGCCTGCTCGACGCGCGCGACGGACGGACCAGCCTGCCGCTGCCGGACGTGGAGCCGGTGCGGCTGGCCGAGGCGCTCGCGGCCGGGCGCGCGTTTGCGTTCGATGCCGAGGAGGCGAGCTCGGTGGAGACTGGCCGGCTCGGCGTGCCGCTGCCCGAGGCCGAGGTGGCGCGCCGGCTC
>JBQCJR010000027.1:0-2900 GCA_051952595.1 Kofleriaceae bacterium | reverse complement strand
GAGGTCCGGCGCGCCACCACCTGATCGAACCGCTCCTCGACGTACGAGCCCGACAGGATGAGCGATACCGCCCACTTCCACGGGTGGTTGTGGAGGTGCTGGTCGACGTCGGGCCGGTGGAACCGGTGGAGCATCGGGCGGAAGTCACAGACGCCGGGGATGCGGATCCGGGGGAGCAGCACCCGGGTCAGGTACGGGTCGCCGTCCGTCTCGATGGTGTACGCCCACCGCTTGTCGTCCTCGCCGGCGTACCCTCCGGGCGGGTTCCGCGAGAGCGCCCATTCCGCGAACCGGCGCAGCGCGCCCGCGATCACGGCTTCTCCCACGGCTTCGCCTCGAGAACCTCCGCCAACACGTGAGTGGAGGCGATCCCTCGCATCTCGACGAGTTGGCGGGCGACGTTCTGAAGTTCGTCGACCAATGCCACGAAGGCCTTCCTCGGCACCAGGATGGTGTCGTCGGCCTTGGTGGCGGGCCGAAAGGCGAAGAGTTGATTCCATCGCTCGCCGCCGAGCCTGTCGAAGTCGCGCTCCTCGATGATGATGGTGTCCTGGTATCCGGGGGTGTGATCGGCGCTCGCGATCAGGCGATAGCCCTTCCTGAAGGTCGCCTCCCACATGTGGAGGAGTGTGCTGAGTCTGTCTGGTGTGCTCGACATCAGCTCTCCTCCTCGACGCTCTCGGGGTCGGGTTCGTCGGTGGTCTGCTCGAGGCCCCAACGCCGCTCGGCGGCCGTGCGCGCGCAGCGGAACACGTGTTCCCACGCCTGGCCGACCTTGGGCACGTTGATGAGCCTCGTGCTGACGTGGTGGTGGATCGTCGGTGTCGGCCTCGGGAACCCGGCCGAGATTAGGAGCGCCCGTGTCGTGACGGGCTTCGGTGTCGTAGCCATCTAGAGTTGGAAACTTCGAGGCTCACGCACCGGCTTCCAGGAAAGTGCCTTCGGGCGCCGGAATCCCGAGGGCGTGAGCGACGCGACCTACGAGAATCGGGACGTACTCCTCGTTCTCTCCACCGAGTTCGACACCGACGAACTGGAATCCCTCCTCGATGGCGGCGACGCCTGTCGAGCCGGATCCCGCGAACGGGTCGAGCACCACACCACCCGGGGGCGTGACGAGGCGAACGAGCCAACGCATCAGGTCGAGGTTCTTCACCGTCGGGTGGGTGTTCCGCGCGCCACCCGTTCGGCCCGCGCCTGCGCGTGGATTCTTCGTGCCGATCGAGTCGTCCTCGCGGCCGGTCGCCGCACCGCCCGTGCGGGCGGGCAGGTGATCGAGTCCAGCGTCCTTCTCGGCGCGGGACGCCTTCGCGACGTAGAAGAAGCGCGAGGCGCCGCCGGAATCCCCGTAGGAGAGCATGGGCGTTCCGGCCGGTCGCGACTCGGAGCCGTAGGAGTTCGGGGCGTAGCCGGCCCCGCTGCTGCGCTTGACCGCGCCGGTCCCGGACTTGAGCGTGCCGCTCTGTGCGTCGAGGATTCGCGCGCTCTCCTCGTCAAGCGACAGGTGTGCAGGCCACCGTCCCTCGCCCGGGGTGGGATGCCATCCGCCGAGCGGCGAGCTCGCGCCCATGATCCCGCCACTGCGCCGGGTGCCTCCTGCGCTCGCGACGTCGCTCCCGTCACCGATCCTGCATCCGTCGACGTTCAGTCGACCCGTCCCGTGCGCGAGGACGTTCTCCGCGTACGTGCCGTCGAGCGGCTTGCGCGCGAGGATCCAGTGCTCGACTGCGGGCTTGAGCGCCGTGCGGCCCGCGTACTTCTCGCGGTCCGGGTGCTCGGGACACAGGTGGTCGCCCTCGCGGGTCTTCGCGCCGGCGGGGAGGTGCTTGTCGAAGTGTCGCCCGGGTAGCGCGCACAGGTGCATGTCGACCTGACGAGCCATGTCGAGTGACTTGGGCATGCCGGTGCCGAAGATCTGGTAGAGGATCGGGCTCGTCTGCGACTCGAGGATCCGCGCGAGCGCGGAGCGCTGGACGGTGTCGAGCGAGTCCACGAACCCGTCGAGCGCGTCGTCGATCGACAGGATGTCGTGGTGGACGTCCCGGATCTCGAAGCCCGCGTCCTCGAGCGCGGTCATGGTCCAGTGAGACGTCCGCGGGATCGCCCACACGAGGACGTAGCCCCCGGGCTTGAGCACCCGGAGCACCTCGCGCATCAGCTCGGCGAGCCACGCGATCCAGGCGTCGCGACCCCCCTTGTCGTCGTCCCACGTCCGACCCATGAAGCGGATCCCGGCGGGCGGATCCATCACGGCCGAGTCGACGGAGTTCTCCGGGAGGATGTCGCCCAGGTTCTTCGAGTCGCCGACAAAGATTGCCGCGCGCTCGTGCTCGAGTACGAGTCTCACACTTCGTGTGAACCCCGGGATCCGAGGCGCGCTTCCGTCACGTTCTCAGATGGAGAAGCGGAAGTGGCACATCGCGTGATAGGCCGGGCAGAACCATCCACCGACAAGTCGCTGGAGCTTCCGACCGCACAGTGGACAATCGCGAGACGGATCGCGAACGTCAGTGGCCTCGTGATCGGTGAACCCCGTGAACTCGATGCCGTTGAAGGTCAACTTGACCTTGGACGCCTTGCTCTCCGTCGCGTCGCAGCCCTGCAGGCACCGGACGTAGTTCCCGATGACGTGCTCGCCCCGGTGCCCGCACGGCGCGGTCCCGATCTTCCCGGACGACGTCACAGGCGATCCAGGACGCCGCTATCGACGATGTGCGCCTCGATCTCGGCCGGGACCGGCCAGAAGCCCTGGAGACCCCGGCACGGGATGGCCTCGGGGAGCGCCACGGCACGCACGATCTCGTACCCGTGCGGCCCGGCGTACCACGGGTTGACGTAGAAGCCGCGAATCGGCGGCGGGTACTGGCTCATGGGCGGCATGACGTCGGTGAACGTGTGGC
>JBQCJR010000026.1:0-15642 GCA_051952595.1 Kofleriaceae bacterium | reverse complement strand
GCCGCGGCGGCCGGCGCGGACGCGCTGGTGCTGGTGACCGAGTGGCACGAGCTGCGCCACCCGGATCTCGAGCGGCTGCGCGAGCTGATGCGCACGCCGGTGCTGTTCGACGGGCGCAACGTGTGGTCGCCCGCGGAGGCCCGCGCCGCGGGCTTCGTGTACCAGGGCATCGGGAGATCCTGAACGCGGCCGCGCCGGCGGCTACGCGGCCTCGAGCTCGACGACGAACCGCGCGCCGGGCTCGCCGTGCTCGACCCACACGCGCCCGCCGAGCGCCTCGATCTGGCTGCGCACGATCGCGAGGCCGAGCCCGGAGCCGCCGCGGTCCCGGCTGCGGCCGTGATCGAGCCGGTAGAACCGCTCGAACACGCGGTCCTCCTGCCCGCGCGGGATGCCGGGGCCGCGATCCGCGACCACGAGGCGCACGCGGCGGCCGATCCGCTCGCCGCGCACCGTCACCACGGTGTGGCCGCCGTACTTGATCGCGTTGTCGATCAGGTTCTGCACCACGTGATCGAGGCCCTCGCGGGTGGCGAGCGCGTCGAGATCCTCGGGGACGTCGATCTCGATCTGCGCGTCGGGCGTGACGCCGCGGGTGGTCCGCGCGGCGTCCTGCACCACCTGCGCGAGCGCGATCGCCGCGCGCTCGCCGACCACCGTGGTCGCGCGGCCGCCGAGCGTGTCGAGCAGGACGAGATCGCTGACCAGCGCGGCGATCCGATCGGCGTTGCGGTGGATGGTCTGGAGGAACTCCCGCGAGGTCTCGGGGTCGACCTGGCCGCCGAGCAGGGTCTCGGCGTAGCCGGCGATCGAGGTGACCGGCGTGCGCAGCTCGTGGGCGGCGTTCGAGAGGAACTCGCGGCGCACCGCCTCGAGCGCGCGCATCCGAGTGACGTCGTAGAGCACGACGATCGCGCCGGGGTCGCCGAGCGGGCGCGCGCTGGCCCGCACCGCGCGGCCGGACAGCTCGAGCTCCTGATCGGCCTGCTCGCCGGCGAGCGCGCGCTCGACCAGCGGCACGATCGGCGCGGGCAGCCCGCCGCCGCCGGCGAGGTGGGGCTTGGCGGCATCGTTGACCAGCACGACCTCTCCGGATCGATCCACCACCACGACGCCCTCGATCAGCCCGCCGAACACCACCGAGAGCAGGTCGCGCTGCTGGGTCAGCTCGCCGACCCGCACCTGGACCTCGCCGACCATGCGCGACATCGCGCGCGACAACACGCCGAGCTCGCCGCCGGCCTCGGGGAGCCGGGGCGCGTCGTAGTCGCCGCGCGCCAGCTTCTCGGCGGTGCGGGTCATCGCCTGGAGCGGCCGGGTCAACGCGCGGATGAAGATCCACGACAGCAGCACGCAGCCGAGCAGGCCAAACGCGGCGCCGACGATCAGCCGGTTGCGCATCCGCGCGCGGGTCTCGAGCACGTCGTCGAGCGGCACGGCGAGCCGCACCACCCTGCCCTGGTCGGCGGGCACCGCCACCAGGTACTGCGGGGGCTCGGCCTCGCGCAGCCGCCGGATCGCGCGGCCGACCGAGCCGCGGCGCGCCCGCGCGATCTCGAACGCCTCGCCGATCGGCCGGCCGACGGTCTCGCGCTCGAGCGAGTCGCCCTCGATCAGCCCGTCGGCGCCGACGATCGTGATCCGCGTACCGGTCACGAGCGCGAGCCGCGGCGCCAGCCGATCGGGGTGACCGGCGAGCGTCAACCACTCGGCCACCGAGGTGCCCTGCTTGGTCATCCGCGCGTCGAGCGACGCGACGAGATCGTCGGCGAGCGTGCGCTCGATCGCGAACAGCGTGCCGGCCCCGACCACGACCACCAGCACGAGGAAGGTCAACAGCAGCCGGTTGCGGAGCGAGCTGCGCACGCGGAGCCGAGCGTATCAGCCGTCGCGCTTGGCGCGGTAGCCGAAGCCATGCACGGTCTCGACGGTGTCCGCGGCCGGGCCGAGGCTGACGCGCAGCCGGCGGACGTGCACGTCCACGGTGCGCGTGTTGATGTCGCCGCGCATCTCCCACACCTGCTCGAGCAGCTCCTCGCGCGAGAACACGCGCCCCGGATCGCTGACCAGCAGCTGGAGCAGCTTGTACTCGAGCGGCCGCAGCTGGGTGGGCGCGCCGTGGATCCGCACCTCGTGGGTCACCGGATCGAGCTCGATCGGACCGACCTTCAGCACGCCGCTCGGATCGCCGGCCGCGGGGCGCGCGCGGCGCTCGGCGATCCGGTTGCCGAGCGCGGTGACCCGGAGGACCACCTCGCGGACCACGAACGGCTTCACCACGTAGTCGTCGGCGCCGACCTCGAGCCCGAGGATCCGGTCCTCGGCCTCGCCCTTGGCGGTCAGCATCAACACGCCGAGGTCGGTGGTCTGGGGATCGGCGCGGATCTGCTTGCACACCTCGTAGCCGGACTGGTCCGGCAGCATCAGATCGAGCACGACCACGTCGGGGCGGTGCTGGAGGATCGCCGCGAGCCCTTCGGCGCCGGTGCCGGCGGACGCGACGGCGAACCCGGCGCCGCGCAGGTTGAACTCGAGCAAGCGCGCGACGTCGCGCTCGTCTTCGATGATGACCACGCGCCGTTCCATCGGCCCGAGCATACTCCACGGTTACATGTCGGTGACAGGCTGCCGGCGCCCCCGTTCGCGCGTTACCCTCGACGCCCCGTGCGGCACCTCAGCATCGCCCTGATCGCGGCCGCGGTCGCGCTCGCCAGCTGCTCCTCGAACAAGCCAACGCGCCGGGTCCGGATCGCCGCGGCCTCGGACCTCTCGCGCGCGTTCGACGAGCTGGGCAAGGAGTTCGCGTCGCGCACCGGCATCACGCCCGAGTTCAGCTTCGGCTCGAGCGGCCTGCTATCCAAGCAGATCGCGCAGGGCGCCCCGTACTTCCTGTTCGCGTCGGCGAACCAGCAGTTCGTGCGCCAGGTGGTGGACGCGGGGCGCTGCGACGCGGGCTCGGCCGCGCTGTACGCGCGTGGCCGGCTGGTGGTATGGACGCCCAACGGGATCCCGGCGCCGGTCAAGATCGAGGACCTCGCCGAGCCGCGGTTCAAGCGGATCGCGGTCGCGAACCCCGAGCACGCGCCGTACGGGCTCGCGGCCAAGCAGGCGCTCGACCAGCTCGGGCTGTGGTCGAAGCTCGCGGATCGCGTGGTGCTCGCCGAGAACATCCAGGCGACCATGCTGTACGCGCGCGAGCGCAACGCCGAGGCCGCGGTGGTGGCGCTGTCGCTCGCGGTGGTCAGCGACGGCGGCTCGTACCTGGCGATCGATCCGGCGCTCCACGAGCCGCTCGACCAGCAGCTCGTGGTGTGTGGCAACGGCGAGGAGGCGGACGCCGCGCGCCAGTTCGCCGCGTTCGTGGGCTCGCCGGAGGGCCGCGAGGTGATGACCCGCTACGGCTTCGTGCTGCCCGCCACGCGCTGAGGCGGGAGGCGGCGCGGTGGCCCCACCCGCACCGGCGCGCCGGCGTACCATGCCGCCGATGAAGCCGGAGACGCTCGCCGCCCAGGCGCTGCACGCGATCGACGCCGCCACGGGCGCGGTCGTCCCGCCGATCCATCTCGCGACCACGTACGCGCGCGATCCGGCGTACCAGCTGATCGGGCCGGGCTACACGCGCGACGACAATCCGACCCCGGTGCACGCCGAGCGCGTGATCGCGGCGCTCGAGGGCGGCCCGGCGGCGCTCGCGTTCGGCTCGGGTATGGCGGCCGCGACAGCGGTGTTCCGCGCGCTGTGCCGGCCGGGCGATCACGTGATCGCGCCGCGCGTCGGCTACTTCAACCTGCGCGGGTGGCTCGACCGGTTCTGCGCGCGCTGGGGCCTCCAGGTGGACCTCGTCGACACCACCGATCTCGCGGCGGTGCGCGCCGCGCTCCGCCCGGGCACCACGCGGCTGGTCTGGATCGAGACCCCGGCCAACCCGACGTGGGAGGTCACCGACATCGCCGCGGTCGCCGACCTCGCGCACGCCGCCGGCGCGCTGTGTGCGGTCGACTCGACGTGCGCCACGCCGGTCCACACCCGGCCGCTCGCGCTCGGCGCCGACCTGGTCATGCACAGCGCGACCAAGTACCTCGCCGGCCACTCCGACGCGCTGGCCGGGCTGGTGGTCACCGCGCGGCTCGACGACGCGTGGGCCCAGCTCCGCGAGCTGCGCCACGACGAGGGCGCGGTGCTCGGCCCGTTCGAGGCCCACCTGCTGCTCCGCGGCATGCGCACGCTGTACCCGCGGGTCGAGCGCGCGCAGCGCACCGCGCTCGAGCTGGCGCATCGGCTCGCCGCGCTGCCGGGCGTCACCGTGAGGTACCCCGGCCTGCCCGACCATCCGCAGCACGCGATCGCCGCGCGCCAGATGCAGGGCGGGTTCGGCGGCATGCTGTCGATCCAGGTCGCCGGCGGCGCGCCGGCGGCGCTCGACGTGGTCCGCCGGCTCGCGGTGTGGGTCCCCGCGACCTCGCTCGGCGGCGTGGAGAGCCTGGTCGAGCACCGCGCGTCGGTCGAGGGCCCCACGAGCCCGACCCCACCGGATCTGTTGCGCCTGTCGGTGGGGCTCGAGCACGTCGATGATCTGTACGACGATCTCCACCAGGCGCTCGTCCGAGGTTCCCGATGACAATGACGATGACGAAGCCCCGCTTGCGGGTCGCCACCTGCCTGACCCTGCCCGAGCCGGACGCCGACGCGGCGCCGCTCGCGGTCGCGCTCGACGAGGCCGGGTTCGACGCCCGGATGGTCGCGTGGGACGATCCACACGCCGACTGGGACGCGCCGATCCCGACGATCCTGCGCACGACGTGGAACTACTCGCACCACGTCGATGCGTTTGCGGCGTGGATCGATCGCGCCGCGGCGGCCGGCCCGCTGTTCAACCCGCCCGAGGTCGTGCGCGACAACCTGCACAAGCGCTACCTGCTCGCGCTCGCCGCGCGCGGCGTGCCGATCGTGCCGACCACACTCGTCGAGCGCGGCGGGTCGCTCGACCTGCGCCGGATCGACGCGCCTCGGATCGTGATCAAGCCCGAGGTCGGCGCCGGGTCGCTGAACACCGCCGCGTTCGCGCCCGACGATCCACGCGCCGAGGCGCACCTCGCCGCGCTGACCACGCGCGGCGCCGCGCTCGTCCAGCCGTACCTCGCGTCGGTCGACGACTACGGCGAGCGCTCGCTGGTCTGGATCGATGGCGCGCTGTCGCACGCGATCCGCAAGGCGCCGCGGTTCATCGGGGATCGCGAGCAGATCACCGGGCCATTCGAGGTCGCGCCCGAGGAGCGCGCGATCGCCGAGGCCGCGCTCGCGCCGTACGGCGAGCTGCTGTATGCGCGGGTCGATCTGGCGCGCGATCCGGCCGGGCGGCCGGTGGTGATGGAGCTCGAGCTCGTCGAGCCGTCGCTGTTCTTCGCGTTCCAGCCCGGGGCCGCGGCGCGGTTCGCCGCGGGGCTGCGGCGCCGGCTCGGCTGAGCAGCGGAAGGCTCCGCGCACGGAGCGCTAGGGCTCCGAGCCCTGCGCCTCGCCCTACCCGATCGCCGCGCCGAGCCGATCGATCGCGTCGATCGTCCACGCGCCGTACCAGAACAGGTCCTTGCCCGAGACCCGCACGATCCGCGCGCCGGGCAGCGCCGCGGCGAACACCGCCTCGTCCTCCGCGGAGAATGCGTGCGGCTCGTCTGGCAGGATCACCAGGTCGGGCGCGCGCGCGACCACCTCGTCGAGCGAGATCCGCGGATAGCGCACGTCGCGCCCGCCGGCGTCCTGCGGCGCGCTCTTGCCGAGATCGGCGGCCAGCGGATAGAGCCGTAGCCGATCGCCGAACACGTTCGCGATCCCGGCGCGCGCGAGCACGTCGGAGCCGAAGGTGTCGGCGTTGATCGTCATCAGCGGATCCATCCAGATCGGCACGAACGCGCGGCGCGTGGCCGCGGCGGGCGCGCGATCGCGCAGCTGGTAGCCGCGGCGGATCAGCGACCGCGCGGGCTCGGCGTCGCCGACCGACAGGATCCGCGCGAGCCGGGCGAGGTGCGCGACGCCGTCGTCGACCCGGCGCGGGAGCGAGACCAGCACGGGCACGCGCGCGGCGATCGCCTCGAGGGCGGCGCGGGTGTTCTCCTCCTGGTTCGCGATCACGAGGTGCGGCGCGAGCGCGAGCACGGCGTCCACGTCGACATCCTTGGTCCCGCCGACCACGGGCGCGGCGCAGGCCTCGGGGCTCTCGCAGTAGCGGGTGCGGCCGACCAGTCGGTCGACGGCGCCCAGGGCGATCAGGTTGTACGTGTCGCTGGGCACCAGCGACACGAGGCGCTGCGGCGGGTGCAGGAACACCAGCGATCGACCGAGGTCGTCGGTCACCTTGAGGCTCGGCACCCGCGAGGTATACCGCGTGCTAAGAACGGTCGTGGCCGGAAAGCCTGTGAACCGCGAACCCACCTTCGATCCGGAACGGCCCGACGAGATCGCGCAGGCGGTCGCGAAGCTGTCTCCGGAAGAAGCGGCGTTCTTCCTCGCCAAGCTGGAGTCCGTACTCGCCAAGCGCAAGATCCAGCTGACCGGCTATCTGATCGCGCTGGGCCTCGGCTTGCTCGGCATGCTCGGCGCGCTGGTCTACTACGGCACGCACGATGGCTTCGTGGGGTGGGTGTTCCTGCTCCCGCTCGCGCTGGTTGGCGGCTGCATGTACGGGTTCGGCAAGTGGGCCGACAAGGTCGGCCGCTCGGTCGTGCCATCGAGCACACCACCCGTCGATCCGCCGCGCGCCGCCGAGTAGTGGCTGGCTTATGCTCGCGGCATGCGGTCCGCCCTTCGCTGGTTGATCTTCGGTCTCCTGCTCGCCGGCTGCGGTGACAAGCGCGACGAAGGTGGCGCGAACCTGCCGCCGTGCGAGAACCCGATCGCCGGTAGCCGGGTCACGGCGCGCAGCATCGGCCGGGTGGTCGGCGCGGCGCTGCTCGCCACCTCGCCGCCGGGCGATCCGCGGCTGTTCGTGCTCGAGCAGCGCGGCGCGATCCGGATCTTCACCACCGAGCGCCTGCTGCCCGATCCGTTCCTCGACCTCTCCGCCGACAACAACGGCCCGGTGCTCGCCGGCGGGGAACAGGGCCTGCTCGGCCTCGCGTTCCACCCCGACTACGCCGCGAACGGCCGGTTCTTCATCTATTACACCTCGCGCGCGAGCGGCTCGTTGCGCGACGTCGTGGCGCGCTGCCAGCGCAGCGCCGACGACCCGGATCGCGCCGAGCCCGCCTGCGAGGAGATCCTCTCGATCCCGGACTTCGCCGCCAACCACAACGGCGGCATGATCGAGTTCGGCCGCGACGGCTACCTCTACATCGGCACCGGCGACGGTGGTGGCGGCGGCGATCCGAACCAGAACGGCCAGTCGATCATGGACGGCTCGCCGAGCCCCAACTCGGTCGCGCTGCTCGGCAAGATCCTGCGGATCGACGTCGACCGGCCCTCGGGCGGCCGGCCGTACGGCATCCCGCCGACCAATCCGTTCGCGAACGGCGGCGGCGCGCCGGAGATCTTCATCATCGGCGTGCGCAACCCGTGGCGGTGGTCATTCGATCGCGAGACCGGCGATCTATGGATCGCCGACGTCGGACAGGACCGCGTCGAGGAGGTCACCGCGCTCCGCCCCGCACAGCAGCGCGGCGCCAACCTCGGCTGGCGCATGTACGAGGGCCACGACTGCTACGACGGGCCGTGTGATCCAGCCGGCAAGACGTTCCCGCAGGACACCCGCAACCACAGCGACGGCTGGATCTCGATCACCGGCGGCCAGGTCTATCGCGGCACCTGCTATCCGGACCTCGCCGGCTGGTACTTCTACAGCGACTACGGGCGCGGCGGGCTGTCGCGCGCGCGGCTGCTCTCCGACGACAGCTTCGAGATCGAGGACCTGTCCGGCGACTTCCCGAGCAACCCGTCGAGCATCCACGAGGACGCGCGCGGCGAGCTCTACCTGACGACGACCGGTGGTGACGTCTACCACCTCGAAGCAGGTCCGTGACCTGGCGCGCGGTACCCGGCAGAGACCTGTGACCTCCGCGGTGCGCGCGGGCCGATCGCTATCCTGCGCGCCATGACAATCCCGAGGATCGCGACGTCGATCCAACTCTCCTCGTTCCTGGCGCTCGGCCTGGCGGGCTCCGCGTGCGGCGGCTCCGAAGGCGGCTCTCCCAGCGACGCCACGATCTCGATCGATGCGCCGACCCTGCCCTCGTGTGCGAGCCCGGTCTCGGGCTCGCGGGTCTCGTTCCGCAGCATCGGCCGCGTGGTGGGCGCCGCCCTGCTCGCGACCTCGCCGCCCGGCGACGAGCGGCTGTTCGTGCTCGAGCACCGCGGCGCGATCCGGATCTTCAAGGACGAGCGGCTCCAGCCGGAGCTGTTCCTCGACCTCAGCAGCGACGCCAACGGCCCGGTGGTGACGGGCGCCGAGCAGGGCCTGCTCGGCCTCGCGTTCCACCCCGACTACGCCACCAACGGCCGGTTCTTCGTCTACTACACCGCCGGCGATCCGGACCACATGCGCAACGTGGTGGCGCGCTGCCAGCGCAGCGCCGACGATCCGGATCGCGCCGAGCCCACCTGCGAGGAGATCCTCGCGATCCCGGACTTCGCCGCGAACCACAACGGCGGCATGATCGAGTTCGGCCGCGACGGCTACCTGTACATCGGCACCGGCGACGGCGGCAGCGGCGGCGATCCGCACCAGAACGGCCAGTCGATCATGGACGGCTCGCCGACCCCAGACTCGGTCGCGCTGCTCGGCAAGATCCTGCGGATCGACGTCGATCGTCCCTCGGGCGGCCGGCAGTACGGCATCCCGCCGACCAACCCGTTCGCGAACGGCGGCGGCGCGCCGGAGATCTTCATCATCGGCCTGCGCAACCCGTGGCGGTGGTCGTTCGATCGCGAGACCGGCGACATGTGGATCGCCGACGTCGGTCAGGATCGCGTCGAGGAGGTCACCGCGCTCCGCCCGGCGCAGCAGCGCGGCGCCAACCTCGGCTGGCGGATGTACGAGGGCAACGACTGCTACGACGGGCCGTGCGACCCGACCGGCAAGACGTTCCCGCAGGACACCCGGCACCACGGCGACGGCTGGATCTCGATCACCGGCGGCCAGGTCTACCGCGGCACCTGCTACCCCGATCTCGTCGGCTGGTACTTCTATAGCGACTACGGCCTCGGTGGCCTGTCGCGCGCGCGCCTGCTCGCCAACGACACGTTCGAGATCGAGGACCTGTCCGGTGACTTCCCCGCCGCGCCGGTGAGCCTGCACGAGGACGCGCGCGGCGAGCTCTATATGACCAACCTCGACGGCGAGGTGTTTCACCTCGAGGCGAGTCCGTAAGCGCGCTTGTGATCCGCGCGCGGCGCGATCCGGTCCGACCTCGCGCCTGTCGTGACCACGCGCGAACGCGCGCGCGACCAGTCGGTATGATGCCGGCCATGAGGACACCGAGGATCGCGATCGGTCTCGGGCTTGGCCTGGCGCTCGCCGCGTGTGGCGGCGACTCCACGGACAAGCCTCGCGACGCCACCCCACCCGAAGACGCCGCCCCCGACGCGCCGGAGCTGCCCAGGTGCGCCAACCCGGTCTCGGGCTCGAAGATCTCGTTCCGCGACATCGGCCGCGTGGTCGGCGCCGCGATGATCTCCACCTCGCCGCCCGGCGACCTGCGGCTGTTCGTGGTCGAGCAGCGCGGCGCGATCCGCATCTTCAAGGACGAGCAGCTCCAGCCCGAGCCGTTCCTCGATCTCTCCGCAGACAACGGCGGCCCGGTGCTCGCCGGCGGCGAGAACGGCCTGCTCGGCCTCGCGTTCCACCCCGCGTACGCGACCAACGGCCAGTTCTATATCTACTTCACGAGGCGCGAGGCCGGAGACGGGACCTACCCGCAGCGCAACGTGGTCGCGCGCTGCCAGCGCAGCGCCGCGGATCCGGATCGCGCCGAGCCCACGTGCACCGAGATCCTAGCGATCCGCGACCGGTTCGCGAACCACAACGGCGGCATGATGGAGTTCGGCGACGACGGCTACCTGTACATCGGCACCGGCGACGGCGGCGATGGCGGCGACCCGGATGGCAACGCGCAGAGCCTCGCCGATGGCTCGCCGACCCCGCGCACGATCGCGCTGCTGGGCAAGATGCTGCGGCTCGACGTCGACCACCCGGCCGGCGGCCGCGAGTACGGCATCCCGAGCGACAACCCGTTCGCGAACGGCGGCGGGCCGCCCGAGGTGTTCATGCTCGGCCTGCGCAACCCGTGGCGGTGGTCGTTCGATCGCGGCACCGGCGACCTGTGGATCGGCGACGTCGGCCAGGACACCGTCGAGGAGCTCACCGTGCTGCCCCCGGCGCAGCAGAAGGGCGCGAACCTCGGCTGGGACATGTACGAGGGCGACCGGTGCTTCACGCCGCCGTGCTCGCCGGCCGGCAAGGTGTTCCCGCAGGACACTCGGCTCCAGACCGACGGCTGGGAGTCGATCATCGCGGGCCAGACCTACCGCGGCAGCTGCTTCCCCGACCTGGTCGGCTGGCACTTCTATACCGACTACGCGCGCGGCGGGCTGGTCAAGGCGCGCCTGCTCGCCGACGGCCAGCTCGAGATCCTCGACCAGCAGGGCTCGTTCCCGCAGAACCCGACGAGCATCCACGCGGACGCGCGCGGCGAGCAGTACATGACCACGATCAGCGGCCGGGTCTACCGGCTCGAGGCGTCGCCGTGAGGTCGCGCCGGGTGCCGCTCGCGACCGGGCTCGACTACCACGTGCTCGAGTGGGACGGCCCCGGCCAGACCGACGAGACCACGTTCGTGCTGGTCCACGGGTTCACCGATCTCGCGGCGGCGTGGATCGACGTCGCGGAGCGGCTCGCGTCCCACGGCCACGTGATCGCCCCGGACCTGCGCGGCCACGGCGACAGCGATCGCGTCGGCGCGGGTGGCTACTACCACTTCTTCGACTACGTCGCGGACCTCGAGGACCTGATCCGCCAGCTCGCGCGCCCACGCGTCGTGCTGGTGGGCCACTCGATGGGCGGCAGCGTGTGCACCTACTACGCCGGCGCGTGGCCCGAGCGGATCGCGCGGCTGGTCCTCGTCGAGGGGCTCGGCCCGCCGGACCTGTTCGGCGGCGACGCGCCCACCCGCACCGCGGCGTGGATCGACGGCTGGCGCGCCGCACGCGCCCCGCGCAAGGTGATGCCATCACTCGACGACGCGGTGCGCCGGCTGCGCCGCCACGACGAGCTGCTCGACGAGGCGCTCGCGCGCCGGCTCGCCGAGCTCGGCACGCGGCCGGTGCCCGGCGGCCTCGAGTGGAAGCACGATCCGCTGCACCAGACCATCGGGCCGTACCCGTACCGGCTCGACACCGCGCGCAAGTACTGGCAGCGGATCGCGTGCCCGGTGCTGATCGTCGACGGCGCGCGCTCGAAGCTCAACCTGTCGGAGGCCGAGCGCGCGTCGCGCCGCGCGAGCTTCGTGGACCACCGCCACCTCGTGATCGAGGACGCTGGCCACGCGGTCGCGCGCCACCAGCCTGCGCGGCTCGCCGAGGCGATCCTCGAGCACGCGCGGTCGCCGAGCTAGTCCTCGGACGGCGGGCGCGGCGGGCGCAGCAGCTGGGTGGTCCGCCGGCCGCGCCAGCGCAGCGGCACGATCACCCGGAACGTCGTGCCCTTGCCCACGGCCGAGTCGAGCTCGACCTGCGCGCCGAGCAGATCGGTGAGCCGCGCGACCAGCGCGAGCCCGAGGCCGACCCCGCCGTAGCCCTTGGTGTCGCCGTGCTGGCCCTGGCGGAACGGCTCGAAGATCAGCGCGCGCTCCTCCGCCGCGATCCCGATCCCGGTGTCCTCGACGGACAGCTCGACGGCCTCGCGATCGCCCTCGTTGCGGACCCGCGCGCGGATCGTCACCCTGCCCCCCTCCGGCGTGAACTTGACCGCGTTGGCCAGCAGGTTGACCAGGATGTGGGCGAGCCAGCGCTCGTCGGAGCGCACCACCGGCAACGCCTCGAGCGCCGCGGCGTCCTCGACCTCGAGCTCGAGGTTCTTGGTGCCCACCATCCACGACACCGAGGCGGTCACCCGCTCCACCAGCTCGCCGATATCCACCGCGCCCGGCCGCGCGTCGATCTTGCCGGCCTCCGCGCGGGTCAGCGCGAGCACGTCATCGACCAGCTGGAGCAGCGACTGCGCGCTGCGCTTGATCGACGCACACGCCTCGCGCTGCTTGTCGGTCACCGGGCCGTAGACCCCGGCGGCGATCACGTCGGACAGGCCCTGCACGCCGTGGATCGGCGTGCGCAGCTCGTGGGTCATCGACGCGACGAACTGGCTGCGCTGCGACGCGGCCTGGATCAGCTGCGCGGTGCGCTTCTCGAGGTCGGACTCCTTGGCGCGCAACCGCTTGAGCGTCGCCGCCGAGAACGCCGCCGGCACGCCGATCACCAGCGCGCAGTACAGGATCGCGGTGATCGTGTAGCCGACCGAGGGCGCCTCGCCGGGCGCGCCGGGCACCGGCATCGCGGGCAACACGCCGGTGGTCATCAGGATCAGCATCGTCGCGAAGCACGCGACGATGAACATCGCCATCATCACCGTGATGCCGAGGTTCGATAACAACGACAGCACCGCGATGATGATCACGTACGTCGGGATCAGCGGGCTGTACGGCCCGCCGGTGAAGTACATCGCCGCGGTCAGCACCACCACGTCGGCGCTGGTGTTGAGCGCCTGGGTCGCCATCACCCAGCGCTCGCGGGTCAGCGCTAACCACGCGAGCGAGTTGGTCGCCAGCTTGGCGCCGATGAGGCCGAGGAACGCCCACCGCCACGGCGTGATGTCGAACACCGCGGCGAGCACCGCGAGCACGCCGAACCCGATCCCGACGAGGTAGCCGCTCCAGATCCCGAGCCACAGCTTGGGCCGGTTCGCCGGGGCACCCATCTCGGCGATGAATGCCCGGATCGACGCGATCACGGACGAGCTCGAGGCCACGGCGGCGTTACGTCTCACCGAGCAGCTGGCGGACCTGGGCGAGCAGGTAGACCAGATCGAACGGCTTGCTGAGGTAGCCGTCCGCGAGCGTGCCGAGCTGGATGGTCCGGCTCGACTGGTCGCGGTCGTTGTAGACCGCGCTCATCAGCAGGATCGGCGTGGTCTTGCCGGTCGGACGGCTCTTGATCTCGCGGAGCAGCTCGAACCCGTTCTTGTGCGGCAGCTGGATATCGACCAGCAGCAGGTCCGGCGCCTCGGCATCGAACCGCTGGATGCCCTCGGGGCCCGACGAGGCCGCGACCGTCGCGTAGCCGTTGGCCGCCAGAAAATCCGAGAGGATCATCTGGTTGATCGGATCATCTTCGACGACGAGGATCTTCTTCACGGGCGGGCGCCATCGTAGCACCACCCGACGAGCCCACCGGCCAGAGTTTCTCGCAGGGCCAACCCGGGTCAGCCGAACCGGCTCGACGGCACGGGGCCACCCGCCCACAGCCGCGAGCGCATCCCACCCGGCGGTGGGGGCCACGCGCGCTCGACCAGCGCCGCCCACTGCGCGGCGTCATCCACGACCAGGTCGTCGGCGCCGAGCCCCGGGCTGGCGAGCAGCGCCTCGGCGATCGCCTCCGGCGAGTGCTCGTCGGGGCCGGCGGTGGTCACCTCGCGCGACTCCGGATCGATCACCATCGACTCGCCCCACGGCGGGACCACGCTCTGATAGAGCAGCGTGGTCAGGTCCGGCGCGACCGGGCTGTCCTGGGTCCACGGGCTCGCGTGGGCGAACACGACCTGGTCCGGCCGGCGCTGGACCAGCCGCGCGACGTCCGACGGATCGAGCTCGGCCAGGTCGTAGAGCACGACCAGCCCCGGCGCCGGCACGCCGACCGCCGGCCACGGCGCGATCGACAGCCCGAGCCGCGCCGCCGCCGCGCGCGCGACGATCTCGTGGTTGCGACCGGGTGGCGCGTAGATGCACGGCAGGTCGAGCCCGCGGACCAGCGCGGCCAGCCGATCGAGCCCGGTCGCGACGTGGTGGAACGAATCGGCGAGCCACGCGTAGCGGCCGTGCATCGGCTCGTCGAACCCGTAGGGCGAGAGGTGCGCGAGCAGCCCGCCGGTCAGCACGTAGTGCCAGCCGCGCAGATCGCGATCGTCGAGCCGGCACACCCCGGCGACCCGATCGGCGCGCGCGACCATGCCGTGGATCGCCTCGGCCATCGCCTCGGTCTCGGCCGAGTCCGGCGCGAGGATCGGCGCGGTCTCGCGCACCACGTCGAGCCGCCCCGCCATCGCCGCGTTGAACGCGTACAGGTAGCGGCACAGGAAGCTCTGCGCGCGCAGCGCCGGGTGATCGGCGAGGATCCCGAACGCGTCGCGGTACGCGAGCGCGCTCTCGAGCGACGACACCAGCTCGCACACCACCTCCTCGCTGTTGGGCACCAGCGCGAGGCAGTGCCACAGCACCGAGGCGGCGAGCTCCGGGGCGCCGGCGTCGATCAGCGCGTAGCCGAGCTCGTACAACCGGTCCGGGCTGTCCGGATCCCGGACCGCCTCGCCCGCGAGCTGGCCCAGCCCATCGGCGCCGCGCCGCATCGCGAGCTCGCCGACGACCTCGAGCCAGCCCGGCAGCTCGGCCCGCGGGATCGACTTGCCGACCGGCCAGCCGAGCTGCGCGCGCAGCCGGGCGAACGCGGCCTGGTCATCGCCCGAGGCGACCAGCCGCTGGATCTCCCGCCGCTCGTCCTGCAGCGTCACGCGCCTCCGAGCCCCACCAGCGCCGCCGACGCCGACCACAGCGCGGCGCGCACCCGCGCATCGCGCGCCGCGGCCGCCGGGGGCGTGGCCACGCCGTCGCTGAAGTACGCGCCCGAGGGCTCGTGGACCTCGAGCTCGCCGGCCAGCCGGACCGCGGTGCGCGCCCCGTTCTCGACCGGCGCACCGGCCACCGGACCGAACCCCTGGCGCAGCAGCTTGGTCGCGATCACGCCGGGGTGCAGGCTGTACGCGATCAGCTGCTCCGGCGCGGCGCGCTCGGCGAGCGACAGCGCGTGCATCACGGCCGCCAGCTTGGACTGCGCGTACGCGGCGTAGCCGGTCCACGCCGCCGAGAGCGACAGGTCATCGAGGTGGATCCGCCCGCGGGTGTGCGCGATCGACGCGACGTGGATGACCCGCGACGGCGCCTCCGAGGCGCTCGCGACCAGGCGCGGCCGCAGCAGCTCGGTGAGCAGGAACGGCGCGAGGTAGTTGACCGCGAACGTCAGCTCGACGCCGTCCTCGGTCAGCGTGCGCTCGGCGGCGAAGATCCCGGCGTTGTGGACCACGCAGTGCAGCGTGGGCAGCCGCTCGAGGAGCTGCGCCGCGCCCCGGCGCACGGCGGCGAGCGAGCCGAGATCGAACGAGACACCCTCGAGCTCGGCGCCCGGCAGCTCGCCCGAGAGCTGCGCGATCGCCGCGTCGACCTTGGGCTTCGAGCGGCCGTGGATCACGACCCGGTGCCCGGCCGCGGCGAGCGCGCGCGCGGTGGCGCGGCCGATCCCATCGGTGGAGCCAGTGACCAGGACGATGCGAGCCATGGGGCGACATTAGCCCATGGATGCGCGCCTAGTGATGGAGCGCGCGCGCCATCGCGGGCG
>JBQCJR010000025.1:0-19887 GCA_051952595.1 Kofleriaceae bacterium | reverse complement strand
GTTCTGGGTACAGCAGCGACTTCACGCTGACCGGTGGCGGCTTGCCCGAGCGCGGGGGATGGCCGGCCTCGGGGGTCAGGATCATGCCGGCGTCCTCGCTGAGCGGCCAGATGTCGTTCCGACTGTCCTCGTCTCGCAGGATCTGGAGCTGCCCGTTCTGGAACGACCACCCGTACCCACGCGGGCCCAGCATCTCCGTCATGGCGTCCCGCGTCGGCCCAGACAGCACGAATCCCGACGCGCACTGCTGCTCGAGTTCCTGAGACTGCTCGATGTTCCTCGGCAGTCTCGCCCCCATGGTCTTGGCCAAGTCCCGTAGGGCGGTCTTGATGCTGGTCCCACCACGGTAAGACCTGCTCACGCGCGCGCGCGCGTATGCGCGCGAGGCGTCCCCGACCTGGATCTTGGTGATCCAGTTCGGTCCCTTCTGTTCCGAGAGCGCGAACAGCACGTCCCCAACAAAGAGTAGTCGGTTGACACCGTTGTGCCCGGCCGACAGTTCCAAGCCGAGAGGCTTCGTCTCGACCGCGGCGCGAGTACTCGGGGCGAGGTTGAAGACCTCGATCTCGCAGCGACTCGGGTGCTTGGAGAGGTCACGGTCGATCGTGAACCTGACGCGCAGTTCCGTGATCTCGATACCATTCACCGACTCGCCGTCGGGTCCTCCCATGCGCTGCACGAAGAAGTCCGCGCCGGCGGCAGGTGTCGAAGTCCGATAGATGACGAGCCTCACGTTCCGGTGAAGCGCGCGGAGCCGGGTTACGAGGGGGTCGTCGACCTTCGCCATTGCGATCTCAGATCCCGTAGACCTCGGCCACGAGGTCCTCGACGGTGTAGTAGCGGACCTCGACGCGCCTTCCCTTCCCGAGATCCTCGAAGCCGGGATCGCGGTACTCGCCGGACGTGTCGATCGCCGCGATCACACCCCGCTCGAACAACGGGTGTGCCGAGTTGCGGCCGATGTAGGTCCCCACGACGATCTTCAAACCTCGCGCGATGGTTTGCCCGTCGCTCTCCGAGAGGTCGAAGTACCACGCACCCTGCCCGTCGCGATCACTCTGATTCCAACGGACGTCGAACTTGTAGGGTACGTCCTCGATGGTCGCCTCGAACTCGTAGTTGCCGCTCGGGCTCTCTTGGTCGCTGCCGAAGGGAAGAATCGTGATCGCCATGTCTCTCCGCTACACCGCGTTGCGTCCGCGGGTCGGGAACCCGAGCGGAAGCTGGTCGTTCCGCCGCTTGTTCGCCTTATTGAGGTCGATGACCTCCTTCGTCTTCCGCGTCTTCGCCTCGAACTCGGCGTCGAGGACGTCGATCTGCGCCTTCTGGTTGCGGTCGTTGAGGTCCCGCTTGCGGTCGAGGATGAAGCGTCGATACTCCTCGTCGGTCAGCGGGGTCTTCTGGTCCTCGTGGAGCCAGGTCCCGGTGCCGCTCGTCCCCTCCTGCCCCACAAACACGTCGATCAACGGGAACGAAGTCTTCGGCACGCCCGTGTACGGGAACCAGTACACGAACTCCGAATCGCGAACAAACGCCGCGCCGCCCATGTAGATGTAGCCACTCGCCGTCGGGAGAACACCCTTGCGCCAGAGCACCGGCCCGCGCTCACGGTATTCTGGCCCCTTCGAGCCTTGCTTGTTCTTGCCACCCGAGCCCCGCGTCGCCGTGCGCTTCACGGCGACGCGGGCGTTCGACTTGGTCTCGATCTGCTGGAACCGTGCGGTGAACTTGAGCGCGTCCCCGACCTCCCTCGATCGTGGGACGGTCAGCGACGTCAGTGCCATCTGTCGGAAGGTCCCGAGCGAACTCCTCACCGTGACGGGCTCGTCGCGGTTCCACACCGCGAGCAAGAACGCGTACGCGAACTGCGCCGCCGCCGGCGACTCCTGCTGGCGGATCGTGCGCATCGCGTCGAGGGGTGTGTTCGTGACGAGTCCCTCGATCGTGATGGTGATGGGTTCCTTCCTGATATGGTCCGTGAACGTCCCGCCAGACTCGGTCGGAAACTTGGTCACGTCCGACTCGAAGGTGTGGTCCTCGCTCAACGTCACGTCGATGAGGAAGCGCGCCGAGCCGTCCGCGAACTCGATCATCGCGAACTGACCCGCGGGCGTGAATGCCCCGGTCGGGATCTCCGCCACTATCGACTACCTCCCGCGACGGCGTTCTGGATGTGTCGCAGCTCCTTCTGCCTCTCCTCGGCGATCACGCGACGCATGAGTTCCTCGTTGAGCTGCTCGCTCGAGATTCCGGTGATGCTGATGTTCGTGTCGCCGATCGAGATAGGTGCGCTAGTGGTGCCTGCGGCAGCCTGGTTGATCGTCGGGTTCTGCGACTCGCGATACATCGTCGTCATCGCGTCCCAGAACGGCATGCCCTGCTCCTGCAGCTCCGCCACGCGGGCGTTCGTCGGGAGGACCGCGTCCACCAGCATCGCGGCTCCGAGCGCGACGCCTACCGGACCGCCCGCGGCGAGAAGTGCGGCCATCGCCCCGCCACCAACACCACCACCGCCCTTCGCCGCGCGAGGCCCGCCCGCAGCGAACGCGGCCGCGCCCCGCGCGCCCGGCAGTGCGGCCGCCCCAGCCGCGGCGAGAGCCGACGACTTGCTCACGGCGCCGAAGCCGACCATGGCGGCGGTCATCGAGCGGATCGCCTTGACCACCGCGCCGAAGCGGAACATCAGCGCCGCACCGAACGCGGTGATCAGCGCGGCGCCGATGTCCCCGACCACGTCGCGGAGCTTGTTGAAGATCCAGACGAGTGCGGCGACGCGTCCGATGACGACGATGATCGGCCCGAGTGCGAGTGCCCACGCGAGCGCGATCTTCGCGGCGAAGACACCCGCCACGAAGACCAGCGCCCAGAGGACCGCCTTCGCCTCCTCGGAGTTCGAGGCGAGCCACTCGAGCGCGGTGCCGAGCACGCTGAAGGCGCCGCCGAGGACCCTGCCGATCGTGTCAGCCACCGCGTCGACGGTCGCCCTGTTCGCATCGAGCCACTTGTTGGCACGACGGATCGCGTCCCCGAGGGCCTTGAACAACGGCACGCCGATGCGCCCAAGGAACTGCGCGGTCGCCTCCCGCACCTTGTCCATCTGGCCGGTGAAGCTCTCGGCCTGCCGCTGCGCCGACTCGACGATCGCGCCCTGGCTGAGCGCCTCCTTCAGCTCCTTCGCGCGCTGCGCCTTGCTGAGAGCCTTGAAGCGCTTCCTCCCGGCCGCGCCCTCGTACCCTCGAGGCTCGAGCAGCGCCTTGAGGAAGAAGTCCGTCGTGCTGTAGCGACCCTCGATGCCTTGTACGACGTCAGTGAGCGCGGCCTTCACGCCGTGACCGAGCCCCTTCGCCGCGACGACCGCGTTGACGGTCAGGTCCTCGAGGTCCTTGAGCCCGAGTCCCGCCGTCATGATCGGGTACGTCAGGCGGGACATCGCCGCGATGTAGTCCTCGGTCGTGCCGGGGAGCTCGGACGCGCGCTTCCGCAGGTTCTCGTAGAGTTGGTTCGCCTCCTGGAGCTGCGAGACGACGGTCGTCTTGCGCGCCAGCGCGAGCATCGAGGCGATGTTGTTCTTCGAGTCCTCGACGCGGGCATTGAACCCGATCAACCCCTTGAACAGCGCGCCGCCGCCGAGGTACGTGCCGAGACCCATCAGCGCGAAACGCACGTTGCGAATCGTCTGGTGGGTGCGATTCAGGGACTTCATGTCCGGCTGAATCGAAAACAGCGCGAAGAGCTCGGCGACCTTCACTTAGTCTCGCTCCGCGTAGGTGCTACGCGTCGTCGCACTCGTCGTCCGACATCTCC
The DNA here is from genome assembly GCA_051952595.1 of Kofleriaceae bacterium. Lineage (GTDB taxonomy): Bacteria > Myxococcota_A > Polyangia > Haliangiales > Haliangiaceae > JABFXX01. Next base: position 16,083 of record JBQCJR010000025.1, on the reverse strand, counting down.
TGTCGACGATGCGCGGCGTCATAGATGGCGTTACACGCGTCCTGGAGGTCCAGGACGTCGTGTACTGACATCGTGGTCGTTGCCTCAGTCCAGCTGATCTTCCTGGCGTCGATCAACACGTAGACGGGCCACGCGTCCCGACAGTTCGGCGGGACTTCTACTGTTCGCTGAGAGTTTGGAGGTGGGGAGCGCCGGTGACGTCCCCGACGAAAAAATCCCCGAAGTTCACCCTCACCGCGAACGCGATCGCCCTGAACATCGTCGGCAGGCGACCCATGAACGCGAGGTTGATGTTTTCGTGGGAGTTGAGCGTCAGGTTCTTGGCACCCCCGTCCGTGTTCACGATGACGCTCGTGCTCTTGAGCACGTCGATCGCCAGCGCCGTCACGACGTCGGGATCGAGGTTCTGGAGAGTGCTCGACAGCGCGGGCGCGAGCGCTGCGATTTCGGACTTGGGATCCGCGCTGAAGACCACACCCAGCGCGGGTCCGACCGACTTCGTGAGTCTCGCGAAGAGCGTGAAGGCCGGAACGGCCGGGAACTGGGTCGTCGTGAACGTCATCCCGTCGATGACTGTCTGTTCCTGCTTGAGCACCTCGACTTCCTTCCCCGCGGCAGGGCCGCGGGATCAGCTAGATGACGTTGCCGCCGGCGAAGATCTCGAGCTCGGCGCAGTCGAACACCCACACGCAGGAGCCCGACTCCTTCGCGCGCTCGATCTTCGGCGGCTTCGAGATCCAGGCCTCGTTCGCGCGGCACTTCATGTTGCCGCTGAGGTCCTTGATCTGGAGCGGGCCGTATCCGAGGCCGAACTGCTCGTCCGCATCGAGGATCGCGGCCAAGAGGTCGTTGGTCGGGTGCGTCGCGACGAGTGTGACGGTGACCTTGCCCCCCTTGTTGAGGTTACGAGTACGCGTCACGTCGCCGGCAGCACCTACGTGCTTCATGAACGCGTCCTCGTCGCGCTCCGCCTCGAGGAACGTGCCGTCCATGATCCCGGTCAGGTTGATTCCCTTGAACGAGATCGTGACTAGGGCCGGATTGTAGGTCTTGAAGGCCATTGGTCAGCTCCTCGGCGGCGCCTAGACCGAGACCACGCCGCGAATGCGGGTCTTGTTGACGGCGCCCGCCAACACCCCGGAGAACTTCAAGTCCGGGAGGATTCGGCGCTTCTTGTCGCTCGACGCGACGTCCTTCGCCTTCGGCACACGAACGACCGGCTTCGGGTCATCCGCGAGCAGTCCCCGACTCACGCCGCGGCCGAGCGACAAGAGCATCTTGTTCTCGATCAGCGCGATACCGGCGTCGGTGAACGGGACCTTCAACGCGCTCGCCAGCGCGTCGTAGACCTCGGTCTGCATGTCGTTCTCGAGCCAGTCGATGCCGCGGATGACGTCGATGAATTCGCCGCTGGCGACCGTGCCGGCCCACATGCGCGAGTTGCGGCCTGTCGACTCCAGCGTATTGGCGTTCTTCGCCTCGAGATTCGTCTTGTGCGTCGTGGTGAGCGAGACGGGCAGCACCCCGGTCGGGTCGGCGAACTTCCAGTTCTCGCTTCCGGCGTCAGTCCACAGCCGGGTGCCGAGCCAGGCCGCACCGAGCATCGATGCCGGGCTCGGGTGATAGACGACCGCGGTGCGGTCGTACCCAAGCACCATCAGATCGTCGGCTGCGTCGCTGGCGCCTGTGCCGGCCGAGGCGAGGGTCACCGTCTCGGACGCGGAGATGTCCGCGATGTAGAGTCGCTTCTGCGTCTCGACCCACGCCGCGGCGGCCTTGACGTACGCCTCGCTGTTGTAGAGCGTGTAGAGCGCGTACCAGTCGGCGTGGACGGTCGCGATCGCCGCGAGGTCGACCGCAACCGACGTCGCGGGATCCGCGTGGTCCTGCTCGATCTTGAGGTATCCGACCTCGGGAGACTCGACGGAGAACCACTCGCCAGCAGCATCACCAGTGATCGAGATCGGGCTCGTCGTGCCGGACGCCGTGAAGTTCTTGCCTGCGACGGCGTTCAGCGCGGCCACGAGCCCCACCGCGACCTCGCCGTCCGTCGCCGTCGAGTCGGCCTGAAACGTGATGTCCGTGGCGGTGACGCCATCGCCGCGCACCGCGAGCTTGTAGAGGTGCGAGTTCTCGACCGTCGAGACGGAGACCTTGTAGCGCTGCGTGGGCTTACCGGTCGCTCGGCCGATCGCGATGCGCTCCGGGTGAGGGTCCTGCGCCAGGATCGCGTTTGCCGCGAGGTGCTCCGGCGAGCTCGGGTCCGGGAAGTCCTCCGCCACACCCGGGATGTCGGTGTAGTAACGGAGTCGCTCCGGGAACGAGGCGTTGACCGACAAGATCATCGGCACCCCAAAGCCCGCCCGGGGAACGCCCAGCGTGTCCGCGGTGATGGTGATCGATACGTGGTCGTCCAGGGACATGCGGTTCTCCTGGACAACCTAGCAACCATCCGGACGTGTGGCACGGCGCTTGCATGCACGACTCCTGGACCCAGCCCGCTGTAGGCGACTACGGAATATCGAAGGGTCGGCCGGTGATCAGGTTCGTCCCGGTCACACGCTCGATGATGCCGATGGCCTCTCCGTCCTCGACCGGAATGGCGATGTGCACGTCGAGGTGTGCCCGAGGCTCGAATAGAAAGTCGTCGCGCGTTCCGACGATCGCGCGAACACGCTCGGAGTCGAGGAGACTGATATTGGCCTCCTCGAAAATGGCCTGTTGACTGGGAAGGTTTCGCCGAGAGCGCACGCGCTGGAGAATCGCGATCGCCATGTCAGGGCCGATCGTCGGTTCGGCGTGACACCTCAACTCGAGCGTTGCGCGGAGCAACCCCCGCGCGACCGCTTGGAGTTCCTCCCCCGCGCGTGCCGTCTGCGATGTCGCGACGACGGCAAGGCCCCCTGCGCCCGCACTCGTGAGGTCCACGATGTCGGCCACCGGCACCGACATCGCATCCTGAAACGTCGCGGCGAGCTGGAAGGTGTCGTCGTCCACGCGCACCACCCAGTAGTCCGTCCATTCGTCGAGCCCGCCGGGAAGATTGCCGGTCGACACAGCCCGAACCGGTCCATCACCCGTGAGACGTCCGTGTCCGTTGCTCGTCAAGGTGTTCGTCGTTGCGTCGACGCTGGAGATCGCGAGATCCGCGAAGGTGAGCGGCTTCGCGACGTAGTCGATCCATGGGGCGCCCATCTCGCTGAGGTTCGAGATGCGCAGCGTGATCGCTGGGGCCTCCGGCCGCGGTGCGTCCTGCTGTCCCCAGACCACCTTCTGGTCGGAGAGTCCGCTACCGGCGACCGCCCACGCGTGCATCGCGTTGAGCACGACGTCCCAGTCGACGCCCCCAAACCACACTAGCTCGCCCCCTTGGTCTGCTTGGTGATGACCGCGTGGTAGTGGACCTCGCCGTCGAGCTCCCACTTCTCGACGCGCGCCACGGTCCACGAGACACCTTCGTAGAAGATGACGTCCGGGTCAGTGGTAGGGCTCCGCGTCTGGAGCGGCGTGACCGTGTGAATTTGGTAGATCTTCTCGACGCGCTGGTTGTCGAGGAGCGCCTGCAGGTTGGCGCCACCGATGACGCGGTTCAGGTTGTATGCCGGCTGCACGACCGCGTCGATCTCGAACGTCGACGACGAGCCCGGGATGTAGCGCCCGTGCACGCTCGTGCCCTTCAACGTCCTCGTGACCGTGAGTCGCTCGTTGGCGAGGGCGGCGATGGTGTCGTTCAGTGGCACTAGTCGCCCCCGATCTCGAAGATCTCGTAGTCGCCGATCGCGGAGCCCGCCTCGAGCACCCCGCCGCCTTCGCGGACGACTCGGTGAGACACCGCGTCGCGGAGGGTGTTCGTCTCCACGAGCGGATGGTCGAAGCCCTTCTTCTCGACGGTGCTGGGCGCGTTCTTCGGCGGGATGTGCGGTGGTCCGTCGATCGCGTCCTTCGCGATCTTGGCGAGTTCGCCACCCGCCCAGTCGACCGCCTCCTCCGGGGTCTCCTGCAGTCGCACGATGCGCCCAGCGACGCGCCGCAGGATGCTCGCCACGCGGGCCTGCTCGTCCTTGAACGGGCGGTTCAGGAAGTCGCGCGCCACGTAGTGCGGCGGGCCGAGGCCGTACTGCTGGATGACCGCGTTCTCGGCGTTTGTGAGTCGACCATCGGCGGTTCGCTCCACGGCCTTCGGCCCAACCACGCCGACGCGCACCTTCACCACGTCCGTCTTCGCGACCGCCTCGAGCACCTTGCCGAGACCGAGGTCCCGGTACTCGAGCTTCACGCCTCCGCTCGTCTTGACCGGCACGTCAGGCCAGGAAGGGACCGTGCGCGAGCGTCATGCCGAGCAGGTCCAGGTAGAGCTGCCCGTAGTTCGTCGTGCGCAGCGAGTGTGTGTCGGTGAGAGCGGCGAAGCCGTACGACCGCCGGATCCCGCCGGCGGACTCGGAGGTCACCGGACCGGCCGCGGAACTCGCGGCGCGCTTGCCCATCTTCGCGATGTGCGCCGCGAGGTAGATCCGCGCGAGCCGCGTCGTGTTCGCGCTCTCGCCGAGGTACGTCATGTCGATCTCGTTGATGAACGCCAGGATCGAGGGCCACGTGCCGTCACTCACCGTCGCGAGTTCGGGTGCGAACGCGATCACCTCGTCCTTGGTGACGTCGGCGATCACGCGTCACACCACCTGGCAGCGCGTCAGGCTCGCCTTTCCGTCCGCCGAGTCGCGGATCACCGCGAGCTTGGCGCCGTTGAGTCCCTCGACGAGTACGCCGACTCTCGCAGGGACGAACATGCTCCCCGCCCCGGCCGTCGCGGTCGGGTTCGCGCCCTGCGCGATCCACGAGTCGGTGCTCGAGACGAACAGCCACGTCTCGTCGACAACGAGTGTCGAGGTGAACTGCGTCGACGCGGTGGTGACGTCGGCGGCGACGCTCGTGGTCGCGACGGGGTACAGACGCATGTCAGGCTCCTCAAAAACAAAACGCCCCGCGTCCAGCTAGGACGGCGGGGCGTCGCGGTGCGGCCCGCGCCGGGTCGCTCAGGTCTCGTCGCAGTAGATGATCGACTGCGGACGGTGCACGACGACACCGGCGGTGCGCGCGTGGCACGTGACGTTCGTCTCGGTGCTGGTGACGTCGGGCGACAGCTGCTCGAACGGAACCGGGAGTTGCATCGAGAGCTTGAGCGGCGACTTCTCGTAGTGGACGGTCCGCTTGCCGGCCCACTCGCCATTCGGTGCGGCCTCGAGGTACGGGGACGACTCGACCGTCTTGATGTGCGGGTTGTTCCGCCGGAAGTACGTCGCGATGGTGTCGCTCGTGCCGTCGCCGATGCGCTTGGTCGTGACGTGCTCGTAGTTCGAAGTCGGGAGCACCGAGGTGTTGGGACGCTCGATCTCCTTCGTCGCGACGACGACCTGGCTGACCGCACCGTTCCAGTCCTTGAGGACCTCCTCCGGCGTCTTCAGCAGCCACGGCTTCCCGCCCGCACCCACCGGCGTCGCGTAGGTCGCAGTGCCCTGGAGCGTGAAGAGCCCCTTCAGCCCGGTCTCCGAGTGACCGATGAGACCGATCTGGTCGATCTCGCGCTCGATCTGCTCACGGCACCTCATCGCACGGTCGGTCGGGAGCGGCTTCCGCTCGCGGATCGCGCCACGGACCTCCTGGAGCGTGTATCCGTACGACAGGAGCACCGACAGGATCGGGTAGCTCTTCTGATCGACGGCGATGTCGACCGGCGGGATGATGCCGCGCATGTCCTTCGACACACGCACGCGTCCGGCCTGCTTCGAGTAGGTCGCCGTGTACGTCTCCGCGCCCTCGTCCGGCGTCGTGTCGAACGGTACGAGGATCGCGGCCTTGAGCGGCGGGAACTCGGCCGCCTGCACGCCTGCGCGAATGTGCTCGAGCTGACGCGCGACGTAGTACGCCTCGTTCGAGTCGCGCTTGAACTCGCCGCCCGTCGGGAACGCGTTCAGGATCTCGTCGAGTGAGTCCGACCGATACGCGTGATCGTCCGGGTCGAGCTTCCGCGCGTGCGCGAGCAGCTTGTCGAGGTGCTCCTTCGGGAACAGAGCAGTGACGTTGTGAGACATGTTGTTCGAGACTCCTTAGAGGAGACAGCCTTCGACGAAGAGCTGACCGGGCGGCAGGATGGCTGTGCCGTCCTCGGTGAAGACGATGGAGAGGGTGTTGCCGACGTCGACGAGACGACTCGGGATCTCGGCGTCCGAGGTGAGTTCGATGAACGTGTTCGCGACGAGCGCCGCGCCCGTAGGCGCGTCGTTGCTGTCCGTGTTGAACACGGTCGCGACGAGTGTCGCCCCGTTCTTCAGCTCACAGCGAAACGCGTTGGTCGCGTCCGCCGCGAGGCCGGTCGGGTTGATGTACAGGACGCGATCGATCCTGAAGGCTCGTCCGACGGGTGCGCGCCACACGTTGAGCGTGGCGTTCGCCGTCTGCTCCGCGTGGAAGAACGGGATCAGGATCCGCTCCTGATTCTGCTCTGCGTTGCGTGGTGGGTAGTTCATGGCCGGCGATCAGCTCAGATGTTCGTGAAGTCGAACTCGAGCCATGCGAGTCCACCCGGCGTGGTGGACGTCTGCCAACGACCCTGCGACGTGCAGTCGACCATGTCGGTGCCGTCGTCCGCGTTGGCGAGCGAGCCGAGTTCCTCGCCCGGGCCGGCGACCGCACGCACCCAGAGTCCGTCCCCCGCCTTGCAGCCGGTGACGCACTGGACGAGCATGCGACCCATGGTCGCGATCGCCATCAGGGTACCTGGAACGAGCCCGTTCCCGTCGAGCTGACCGACCTTGTTGCCGTCCTGGTCGGTCCACACGCGAGCGTACGTCTGCTCGCGGATCACGATGCCGAGGATGCGGTCGGCCTCCGCCGAGGGGAACGTGACGTCGAGGTCACTGGTCGCGGCAGCCTTGCGCTTGACCGCGGCACCCCACGGGATGGAGACCGCGGTCTCCGCGTTGCGGACGGTGAGGTCCGAGTGCGGGCGCTTGTAGTCGAGCGTGCCCGCGAAGCCGATCGGCGGCTGGAAATCGTACGAGGTCTGCATCTCTACTCCTGGCCCCGCTCGGTGGTCGGGGTCTTCCAGCCGTCACGCAAGCGGGCGCGCTGTGCGTCGAGCGACCGGCGCTCCGCCGCGCGACCCGTGGTCGGCTCCTGGTCCTGCTTGCTCGCCGCGTCCTCGCGGAGATCGGCGATGGTGCGCGCAACATCCTGACGCGATGTCGAGCCCTGCTTGTGACGCTTCACCGCCCCGGCGTAGACGCCGGAGATGAAGTCGTTCGACGGCTTCGGGTCCATCTTCTCGAGGTCATCACCGTCGACGTGGAAGACGACGGCGACCTTGATCGCACGGTCGCTCATCTTCGCGACTTCGACCGGCTCCCCCTTCTCGTTCGTGCCGATGATCGGGGTGGCCTCGGCGACAAGCGCGACCTTCGCGCTGATTCGCGCCTCGAGGTCCTCCGCGGCGTCGGCCCGGGCCTTCTCCGCGGCCGTCTGCTCGGCCTGGTCGGCCCGAGCCTTCGCCTCGTCGCGGCCCTTCTCGGCTTGGTCGGCACGCGTGCGCGCGGCGTCGACCTCGCCCTGAGCCCTCTCGGCGTCCTTACGGGCGTTGAAGGCCTCCATCTTCGCGAGGTCGCGGTCCTTCTCGGCCTGGTCGGCCCTGGCCTTCGCCTCGTCGCGGTCCTTCTCGGCCTGGTCGGCGCGAGCCTGATGAGCGGCGAGCTGGCCATTGGCGTCGGCGAGCTTCTGCTGGAGCTCCGCGAGTCCCTTCGTCGCGTCGGTCTCGGATGCCTGTGGCATGTGATTTGCATGTTGACCGATGTCCAGGGACTTGGCAAAACACATGCACGACTCCTGGACTTGTCGGTCGGGGGCCTCGTGGCGAATCGAGTCCTCGGACTCGCACGCGCAGTCGGCGCGCAGCTCGCACGTGCCCCCGCACCGCGCCTCCCAGACGAGAGCGAGGTGGTCGACGACGGTGTTTCGCTGGTGCTGCGCGGCGTCTGTCCGGCACGCGTAGCCGAGCGACAGCTCGCGGAGCTTCTTCTCCTCGATCTTGTTGATTGTTCGTTGGTCGGTGATGGCGACCTGGACGACCGCGTAGTCGCCGTCGAGCCGCGCAGAGATCACGGTGCCGACGATGTCGGCCTCCGCGCCACGGGCGATGATTCCGTCCTTGTTCTCCGCCGACGCAACCGGGTGGAGAAAGACCACCGGCTTGCCCGGGAGCTGCGAGACGATCCTCGCGAGTTCCTCGGCGTCGCGAAGTTCCTCCCCCCACCGGTAGCGAAGAGGATCACCGCGGCGGTGTACGCGGGCGGCACGACCCTCGAAGATCATGGCCGCGACGGGCGCGGCGAGCGCTGGAGCGGCGGCGCGATCGTGATGGGGATGGACTGTCACCGTCTAGGGTGCAGTCCAGGACTCATGAATGCAAACTCGTGGCTAGGTCTCGAGTCGACCCTGGTGCTCGCGCTGGAGCATCCTCCGCAGCTTGGTTAGTGCCTCGACCTGGATCTGGCGAATGCGCTCGCGCGATAGGTCGTACTGGTCGCCGATCTCCCGGAACGTTCGCTCCTCGTCGTCGGCCAACCCGAACCGCTTGGTCAGCACGTCCGCCTCGATCGGCGTGAGGCAGTGCATCAGGCCCCGAACCTGCGCGGCCAGGGCGTGGGTGAACAGGGTGTCGACGGGTGTACGCTCGTCCTCGTCGGGATCCACGAGATTGTCACCGAGGTTGTAGTCGTCGTCGTCGTGCACGGGCCGGTCGAGCGACATCGGCTGTCCCATGATGAACCGCTGCATCTGGTCCAGCTTCGCGAGCGGAACGCGCGCCTCTCGCGCGATCTCCTGCGGTGTCGGCGGACGTCCGAGCTCGCCGAGCAGCACCTGCTGGGCCTTCTCGACCTGCTGTTGTACCTCGAGCATGTGTACCGGGATCCGCACGGCGCGCGCCTTGTCCGCGATGGCTCGACCGATCGCATGGCGGATCCACCAACAGGCGTAGGTCGAGAACCGCAGGCCGCGGCGGTGGTCGAACCGCGACACCGCGTGCATCAACCCGAGGTTGCCCTCCTGGATCAGGTCGGCGAGCGGCATCCCACCGCGGTCGTAGCGACGAGCCATCGTGACCACGAGGCGCAGGTTCGCCCGCACGAACTCGTCGCGCAGGTTCAACGCGTCGCGGTGAAGCCGCCGAACATCGTCGAGAAACTGTTCCGCCTCGTCGGTCGCGGCCGCGGACCACCAGGTATCCGCACCTGCAAGCGCGTGCTCGCGAGCTGCACCGAGATGGCGAACGACGCCGTCGATGTGGACGCGGTCCAGGTCGGCGGCGCGGAGCTGCGCGGCCGCAGTCGCGATGGTGGACGCGAGGGACTTGGGCGAACCTCCACCCATCGCCGCGGAGATCGCGTGCCGGAGCTTCGGGAAGCGGAGCGGCGTCTCGAGGATGGGCGCCACCGTGTCCAACACGCGAAGCGCGACTTCAGGCCAATGCAGCAGACGCTGCCAGGTCTGGACCTCAGTGCTCTCGATCCTCCGAGAGAGGTCGATCTCCTGGTCGGGAGAGAGCAGCGCGTGTCCGGCTAGGTCGCGGAAGTACGCGGCGAGGTGGTCCCCCGCGTCGGTCCCGTCGACGACTGCGGCACGCGGGCGCGCGCGACCTGCCGAGTACGGCTTCATTCGTTCAGCGCTCGAGCGCCCAGTCCGACTTCGCGGTCGGTGGGATGGCCATCGCGTAACTCACACCGAACGCCTCCACCTCGTAGATGCTGTACGCGCCGGCCACGGCGACAACCGTAAACACGGCTCCGGGTTCGAGCACCGCCATCCTCTGGTACCCAGAGAACAAGTACTCGGCGCCCAGGTAGCGGATCCGGTCACCGACGGCAAACGGTGCTTCTGCCGGCCGCGGTTCGGCTTCGACGCACGGCGCCGGGGTCTCGGCCGCGTGCCGAGACTCAGGCACCTCGACCGCAGAGACCTCCGGTCCAGCGGAGGGAACACTCGCGGACATCGCGGTCGACGCGGGAGACTCCGCAGTCTTCGACTTCGCCTTCGACTTGTTGCTCGCGATCGCGTCGCGAAGACGATCCGCCATACCGGACGGATTCTGGGGGTTCTCTGCCATCCTACTCGGTAACCCCTGAAATACGCAGGCGCTTCCCTACCCCAGCGGGCGCCTCCGTTCCGGTCACCACTCTCCCCGCGCGTACGCCTTGAAGCGCCACGTGCGACCGTCCAAGTGGTCCTGCACCTGGTCGTCCTGTGTCCGGATCGTCCGGCGCTTGTCGCCGCGCATGCCGGACCCCACCTGACGCCGGCGGTCGTCGGCCCGCTGACCGGTCGCCGCGGCTCGCTGGTGCTCGAGCAGCCGAGCTCGGAGGACGGCGAGCGCCGTCGCGCGGTTCGCGTGCTGCGAACGTTCGGCCTCGCAACGCACCTCGATCCCGCTCGGGAGGTGGCGCACGCGCACCGCGGAGTCCGTCTTGTTCCGGTGCTGTCCACCGGCGCCGCTGCCGCGCATCGTCTCGATCTCGAGGTCGCGGTCGCGCAGCTCGACCTCGTGCGCGAGAGGTTCGGCGAGCACCGCGACCGTGACGGTGCTCGTGTGCACGCGGCCGCGCTTCTCGTTTGGTGGCACGCGCTGCCACCGGTGACCTCCCGACTCGCCCGCGAACAGCGTGGTCACGCCGCGGCCACGCACGCGCATCACCGCGAGGCCGACGCGCTCCTCCACGAGTTCGACGTCAAAGACACCTCCGCGCGCAGAGGCGCAGGTAGATCGCGCTCTGCTCGACCACGAGCGCCTTGGCGTCGTCGCCGCCCTCGGCGGCGCGAATCTCGACGATGACTGATTCCATCATGATGACCTCCGCGGAAGGCAGGAGACTCGAACTCCGACCGGTTCGTCACCGGCCCATCGCGTTAGCAGTGCGCGCCCGCGCCTCGCGGGTCTACCTTCCATGCGCGGCAGGAGTAGGAGTCGAACCCGGCCCCTCTCGGGGCACCCGCTTTTCGGGAGCGGTAGGGCGCCAGCCGCCCTCTCACCTGCCAGGAATGCGAACGACGCTCTACGAGCTGGAGCTCGAGGAGCGCGACGTACTCGACTGGGATGAGAAGCGGATCATGACGATGCCCGACTAGTGAATAGCCGATGATGACGTGTTGAGCAAACGTGGCCTCGGCGGGGATCGAACCCGAGAGCGCGTGTGAAAGACGCGCGACCGCACCAGCAGTGAACCCAGGCCGTGGTGTCACCGGCGGGAATCGAACCCGCTCACCGGGCTTCGGAGACCCAGGTCGCGTCCATGCGCGGAGACGTCAGTACCCCCGGCAGGAGTCGCACCTGCCCTCCAGGTTTAGGAAACCCAGGTTCCGTCTGCGATCGGGGGCGTGGTACCTCGCGGTGGACTCGAACCACCTCGCCGAGTTTAGAAGACCCGGTCACCTTCCGCGGTTGCGAGGTGTGGAGCATCGGGAGGGTCTCGCGCCCTGCGCCGCGCGGGGTTGCAATCCGCCGTGTGGACCTGCCACGCCGATGCACTAGTACGCGGTGAGGGATTCGAACCCTCGTCTTGCGGGTCAAAGCCGCAGGTCCTGCCATTGGACGAACCGCGATCAGGGAGCCCGAACGCCGAGTCGCACGGCGCCCTCCCCGATACCAACGGGGCGTGCCGAACTGCGGGCACCTTTCGGGCAAAGGACCGAGTGGATCCAGGGGGTATCGCGCCCCGCTTACAGTCTCTCCTTGCAAGGGAGGAAGGCAGTCTTCTGCATGGACCCGTAGCTGCACGTTGAGGACATTATCCCCGGCTTCCCTGTACGCGACGTGCGCACGCCGCGTGCCGTTACAAGGCGCCCACGTACCGAGCGCTGCCGTTTTCGGCGGGCCTGACGGGGATCGAACCCGCCTGTTCTTGATCGACAATCAAGCGCCCTCACCAGAGAGCTACAGACCCAGTGCACCGCCCGCGCCGAGGTGGCGGCGATCAACCCGCTATTCTGCCTCGGCGCGGACTTGGCTCGGCGACTTCGCATCCATCGCCGAACCCGTTGAAGGCGGCCGAGTATCTCCCCCTCGGCCATGGGATTCGGTCCGCGTCCGTGAGGACGCTCGCCGGGCACGAAAGTTGGCACTCACCATCATCACCGGGCTTCCGCGACGGTGATGACGGTCCCGAACACTGGAGCGAGGTTCGCGAACCCGGACCTCGCCCAAGCGGCCGCGCTCGGCGTTTCCTGATCTTCAGCCCTGCTCGAGCTCGCCGGTCCAGTAGAGGTAGTCCCTCCACGCGTCCGGTACGTTCGCCCGCGAGATCTCGAGGACGACCGCCGGCGTCTGCGTCGGTTGCACCGGCTTCTTGAGCAGTCGCATCCCTGCCTGCTCGGGCGTGCGGTTCGCCTTGCGCCCGTTGCAGTCCCCACACGCGGTCACGATGTTCGTCCACTCCGTCTTCCCGCCTCGCGAGCGGGGAACGACGTGGTCGTACGTCAGCTCGCCGAGCTTCCTGCGCTCGCCGCAGTACTGGCACCGGTAGTCGTCGCGCCCGTAGATGTTCACCCTCGAGAACTTTACCGGCTTCTTGTGACGGCGGAACGCGCGGAGCAGCCGCACGACCGCGGGCATCTTGATCACGAGCAGCGCGGACCGCACGAAGCCGTCGTACTCCGCGACGACCTCGACCTTGTTGGTGAACAGCATCGTGATCGCATCGGTCCAGTGCACGACGCCTACTGGGCGGTAGCTCTGGTCCAGGACGAGGGTCTGCGCGTCGCTCATCTCGGGCTCCTGACGTTGAGGGTGGCGAATGTGGGGTGATCGACGAGGATCGAACTCGCCTGTCCAGGTTCACAGCCCGGCGTCCTCACCAGAGGACAACGACCACCATGTTCTCGTGTGGCCCGTACGCGCTACGGGAAGCCACGTGCGACTCGGTGCGCACGCTCACCGCAGTCCGCCGACGAGGATTCGCACCTCGATCTCCCGCTAATCAGGCGAGGGTCCTGCTGTTGGACGATCGGCGGATGGTAGCGAGACTCGGAATCGAACCGAGCGCGACAAGGGTGTAGGCCTCGTCTGCTGCCCAGAGCTCTCGCCATGACCAACGGTACGCGCGCATCACGCGTTGCTTCACGGACACCCGTAGCTCACGTGCCGTTGAACCCACGTGAGTTTGTTCGTCGAGTGCGTGGGGATCGAACCCACCAGTTGTCCCGCATCCGAAGCGGACGGCCCTCCAAGAGCCCGGCACTCGAGTTTGCTCCACCTTGGTCACTATTTATTCCCGGACTGGAGTGACTCCGCGAATGTCCGGCCAGATGCTGTCGGCGAAGATGGAGCGGTGACAGCCAACGAGTCGCAGCGAGTGGAGTCGAACCACCATCGTTCCGCGTATGAAACGGACGCTCGCGCCGGCGAGTCACTGCGAGATTGAACGTCGAGACCACTGTAGCTGGTGCTGCCGATTGGGGCCGTACACTGCCGCGTCCAGAATCGCGCTCGTTCTCAGGAGACTACGGCCAAGAGCCTCCACGTTCGCACGCCGCCAAGGATTCGAACCCTGCCGCTTCCGCTTTGGAGACGGAGCCGTGCACCAGCACGCGCGACGCATGGCGGGGGCTCGTACCCCTCGAACGCGCTGGTCGCGTTGGCAACCATGACGCTCGAGCTGTCCTAGTACCCTCGGCCGGTATCGCGCCGGCTCTCCCGAGTTCGTAGCCCGGGGCTCGATCTATTCGTCGAGGGTATGGTCAGGTCCGACGGAGTTTCACCGCCCCTCCCACCTGCGCAGCGGGCGACTATCAGTCAAGACCTGGTAGTGATCGATCGGCGTGCCCTATACACCACTGCCTGCCTCGCCTTCGCGATTCCAGCTCGAAAGGATTCGAACCCTCCGCAGCCTCCGATCGTTCGTGTCGCGTGCGGGGATCGAACCCGCCTTGCCCGGGTGAGAACCGGGGTTCCTGACCGACTGGAAGAACGCGACAAAACACCACTGTGCACCCGGCAGGAATCGAACCTGCGAACGCCGGCGTGTCGTGCCGGTAGTCGACCATCGACCGTCGCGTGCGTGTGACATCAGGCCGGATTCGAACCGACACCTCCGGCCAAGCCTCGCGGCTCCTCGGTGCTCTCACCTAAGAGCTACTGATGCTATCGCGTACACCGCAGGTAACGATCCTGCCTAGACCTTGCGGTCACGGGTTAACAGCCCGTCGCGCTCACCATGAGTGCTAGGTGTACATGGAGCTGCTCGTCGGAGTCGCACCGCCTCTCCGCATTACAAGTGCGGCGTCTTCGCTAGAAGACCACGAGCAGCGTGGAGCCCTCGGCCGGAGTCGCACCGGCGTGTCCGTCTTACGAGAGCGGCATCGTAGCTGCTGGATCACGAGGGCATCGTGCGGGTGATGGGAGTCGAACCCACGCCTTCGGGTTGGAAGCCCGAAATGCTGCCGTAACACTTCACCTGCATGGGACCGGACCATAAGTCCGGATCGTCGAGCGGACGACTGGAATTGAACCAGCCAGGGCGAGTGTGGCGCACTCGCTTCGCACCTTGCGGCGCCCGCAGAGAGGGAGAGCAAAAGCGGCGTCCCGCTATCCCGCCACCGACGGTCACCGAGCTCGCGCTCTGCGCAGGCCTTACGGCGGTCTCTCCCTGGTCGAGACGGAGGGAATCGAACCCGTCCTGATGCCCTGACCCCTAATCAGGTGGCCCACCATGAGCCCGCGTCTCGGTGACTCGCGAACATGTCCACGCCGGTGCCGCCTCGCGCGGTCTACTCGTGGGGTCGCGATCGTCGGGATGACAGGAGTCGAACCTGCCGCCTGATGCTTCCAATGCACCCGTCGCACCTCGCAGACTACATCCCGATGTATCGGTGGATCCAGAAGGAATCGAACCCTCTCACTCCGGGTAAAAGCCGGGTGGCCTCCATAGGCCGATAGATCCTTGGTGGGTCGCCTGGGACTTGAACCCAGACCGCGCGGGGTAAGAGCCCGGCATGCTGCACTGACACCAGCGACCCGACGCGGGAACCGCTCAGCGGTCGGGCGCTTGCAGCCCGGCGTCCCGTCTTCGTGCCTCCCCTCGGTACCGACCCGAGCCCTACACGTTTTCAGCGTGTCGCTTCCACCTGGTTAGCTTGAGAGGCGTGGTTGGGGATGAAGGATTCGAACCCTCGTTGTTCGGGTCAGAGCCGACTGTCCTACCTTTGGACGAATCCCCAGTGATTGCGAGTCCACAGGCGACTCGCACGTCATCATCGACTATTCAGTTGTCAGTGGTGGGAACGCCTGGAGTCGAACCAGATTTACCCAGTAAAGGGCGACGGGGTTACAGTCCGCCTGGTGCACCGGCACCAACACTCCCAGAAACGAAGAAGGGCGCCGCGGTTTCCCGGGGCGCCCTCGATTGGCTTGAGGTCCTAGTAGGAACCTGCTACCAGTCGAGGGCCTGTACGGGCGTCGGGTTGACGGCCTGGTACTGGTGACCTTCGGCGCACCAATCCCGCCCGCGCTCACCGCGCTTCGCGAAGATGTTGATGCTCTCGGTACCCATGCTGCCCACGATGACACAACTCCTGGAACCCGTCAACGGCTTCCCACAAAGCGAACTTTTTTCTTCAGCAGTGCTCACTGAGGATCTGCGCCCATCCGTTGTCGATTTCGGAAAGCGTTCGCGCGACCGCGGAAGTTCCGTACTAACCGACAACGACAACGCGGAGGTCACGTGATCGAGATCGAGTCAAAGGGTGTCCCCATCAAGGCCTGGGTGCAGGGTGTACCGGTGGAGGACGACGCGAAGACGCAGCTGCGCAACATCGCCGCGCTTCCGGTGGTCGGCCCGCACATCGCGGTCATGCCGGATGTCCACCTCGGCAAGGGCGCGACGGTCGGCAGCGTGGTGCCGACCCGTGGCGCGATCATCCCCGCAGCCGTGGGGGTCGACATCGGATGCGGCATGCACGCGGTGAAGACAAACCTCGTGGCGAGCGACCTACCCGACTCGCTAGCCGCGATGCGCACGGCGATCGAGGCCGCGGTTCCGCACGGGCGCA
>JBQCJR010000024.1:0-21801 GCA_051952595.1 Kofleriaceae bacterium | reverse complement strand
TTCATCGACATCTACCACCGCACCGGGCTCTACCCGGTCGCGCTGCCGGCGGTGCTCGGCGTCGAGGGCGCCGGCGTGATCGAGGCCGTCGGCCCCGGGGTCAGCCACGTCGCGGTCGGCGATCGCGTCGCGTACACCACCCCGCGGCCCGGCAGCTACGCCGAGTCGCGGATCGTGTCGGCGCTCTACGTGGTCAAGCTGCCCGCCGCGATCGACTTCGCGCGCGCCGCCGCGATGATGCTCAAGGGGCTCACCGTGCAGTACCTGCTGCGCCGCACGCGCCCGCAGCACGACCTCGAGCCCGGCGACTTCGTGGTGTGGCACGCCGCCGCCGGCGGGGTCGGGCTGATCGCCTGCCAGTGGGCGCACGCCCTCGGCTACCGCTTGATCGCGACCGCCGGCTCCGACGACAAGTGCGCGCTCGCGCTCCGCCACGGCGCCGCCCACGCGATCAACTATCGCCGCGAGGACGTGGTCGAGCGGGTCCGCCAGCTCACCGACGGCGCGCGGGTCAAGGTCGTCTACGACTCGGTCGGCAAGGACACCTGGGAGCGCTCGCTCGACTGCCTGCGCCCGCTCGGCCTGATGGTCAGCTTCGGCAACGCCTCCGGCCCGGTGCCGCCGGTCCACCTCGCCCAGCTCGCCCAGAAGGGCTCGCTGCACGTCACCCGCCCCACCCTGTTCACCCACTACGCCTCGCGCCAGGCCGTCGACGAGATGGCCGGCGAGCTGTTCGAGATGGTCACCTCCGGCAAGGTCCGGATCGACGAGCCACGCGTCTATCCGCTCGACCGCGCCGCCGATGCCCACCGCGATCTCGAGGCCCGCACGACCACCGGCGCGAGCGTGCTGGTCCCGTAGCTACGGCTCGAACGCCATCCGCCACAGCTGGCCGAGCAGCACGTCGAGCGCGACCTTGTTGTCGCCGCCCTCCGGCACGATCAGGTCCGCCCACCGCTTGCTCGGCTCGACGTGCTCGAGGTGCATCGGGCGCACGGTCGCGTAGTACTGGTCGCGCACCGACTGGAACGTGCGGCCGCGCTGCTCGAGGTCGCGCCGGATCCGGCGGATCAGCCGGATGTCCGAGTCGGTGTCGACGAAGATCTTGATGTCGAACTGCTCGCGCAGCGCCGCCTCGGTGAACACCAGGATGCCCTCGACGATGATCACGCGCGCGGGGGCCACCCGGCGGATCTGCCGGCTGCGGGTGTGGTTCGCGAAGTCGTAGATCGGCACGTCGACCGTCCGGCCCTCGCGCAGCGACCGCAGGTGCTCGGCGAGCAGATCGCTCTCGAGCGACGCCGGGTGGTCGTAGTTGATCCGGGCGCGCTCTTCCGGGCTCAGGTGGCTCTGGTCGCGATAGTAGGCGTCGTGCTCGATGGTGACGCAGCGGCCTTGCGGCATCGCGGCGGCGAGCTTGTGCGCAACAGTGGTCTTCCCGGACCCGGTCCCACCAGCGATCCCGAGGACGAGAGGGCGTGACGACATCGGGGGCGTTGATACTACGGGATGGCCCCCTCGATCAGCCCGATCATCAACGTCGTCAGCTTGCCGCGGATCGTGAACGTCGCGCCGGTGTGCCGGATGTCCAGCGCGCCGATCAGCTTCGGGTTGACGCCCGAGAACAGCTCGTCGAGCTCCGGCTTGATCTTGGCCTGGAGGGCGCGGGCATCGGCCTCGGTCCGGGTCTCGACCGAGAGGTCGAGCATCGTGCCGTCGGGCTCGACCCGGATCCAGGCGGCCGCGTCGCTGCCCTTCGGCAGGTAGTCCTGCGGCCACGACTGCTTGCGGTCGGAATCGACGACCAGCGCGACGGTGCGGTTGTCGGGCAGCCCGGCGAGCAGCGAGCGCGTGCGCGGCGTCGGGCCACGTCCGGCGCGGACCAGCTCGTGGACCTGCGCCGCGGCGAGGTCCTCGCGCACGCTGAGGTAGACCGTGTGGTCGTCGATGAAATCGACCCACCCGAGCCGCTGGATGCGGAGCATGGTGCGGCCGTCCTTCATCTTCAGCCGCTCGAACTGCTCGTCGAAGCACGCCTCGACGTCGGCGCGACTCCAGCGCCCGCGCAGGATCAGCGTGCCATGCTCCCCGGTCACGAACCCGGACGCGGCGTACACCAGCCACTCGGTGCCCTCGACGATCGACGACAGGCACGGCACCGCGCCCGTCAGCTCGGCGAGCCGCGGGTTGGTCGCGATCTTGCCCAGGAGGCTGCGGTACTGATCGTTGGCGCGCAGCTCGGCGATGTGCACCGTGAGCAGCACGCGGGTGTCCGCCGGCACGTGTGCGATCGAGGCGGCGATCTCGGCGCGCGCGCGCACGGGGTCCGGCGCCTCGGAGGTCGCCGGGATCGGCACGCTCGCGCGCAGCGGCGGGCTCGGCGGCCCACCGCCGTTCCACGGATCGTCGACGGCGAACCCCGCATCACCCGTCGCGTCGGCCGCGTCCGCGGCGGGGTCACGGGTCGCTGAGGACTTCTCTCGATCGAACCGCCACCACGCGAACCCCGCGGCGATCGCGGCGATCCCGAGCGCGCCCGCGACCCACGGCCAGCGCGGACGGCGCGCGGGCGGATCCGCGCTCGGAGCTGCCTCGGTGGGCGCCCACGCCAGCGGAGTCTTTCCGCGCTCCGTCGTGGTCTTTCGCTCGGCGAACCACGGTGCGCGCTGGGCGGTCTGCGTCGGCTTGATCTCACCGCGAGAAGCTGGCGGCATCCGCGCGGTTTCGGAGGGCGCCGGGGCGACGATGGGCGGCGATCCGGCCGCCTGGCGCACGGATTCGAGGAAGGACTTTGCGGAGGGCGGCCGGTTCTGCGCACGTGTCGACAGCGCGCGCCGCACCTCGATGTCGAGCTCCGCGGGGACCTCGGCGACCTCGACCAGCGGCCGCGGGTTCAGCCGCGCCTCGGGATCGGCCAGCTCCTCCCACGGCAGCTGGCCGGCCAGCATCGCGTACAGCGTCACCGCGAGCTCGTAGATGTCGGTCGCGACCGCGGCCGGCTGACCGAAGAACCGCTCCGGCGCCATGTACGCCGGCGTGCCGCGGATGCCGCCGTCCATCGTCGTGGTCGACGCCGGCGCCGCGAGCTCCTTGGCGATCCCGAAGTCGAGCAGCACGGCGTGCTCGGTCGCCTCGGCGCGCCCCGGCTCGCCCTGGCCGGTCACGATGAACACGTTCTCCGGCTTCAGATCGCGGTGGATCAGCCCCTGCTCGTGAAGCGCGCCGATCGCGTGGCAGAGCTCTTCGAACAGCAGCAGCGCCTTTCCGACCGGCAGCGGCCCACTCGCGAGCACCTCGGCCAGGGTCTTGCCCTCCAGCCGCTCCATCGCGAGGTAAGGCCGGCCATCGGGCAGCTGCCCCGCCGACAGCACCTTCACGACGTGTGGATGGGCGATCGCCTGCAGCCGCTGCGCTTCCACGAGGAACTGCGAACGCGAGCGCTCCGTGCCGATCTGGCTCGGATGCAGTACCTTGAGCGCAACGCGGCGCGGTCCCCAGGTGGCATCGTAGACGATGCCGCTGCCGCCCTCCCCGAGAACGGACGCGATACGAAACTCGCCGAGCGAGTGCGGTGCAGCTGGTCGAATCTCGGACATCGCGGGGGGAAGGCCGCTCTCACGTATAGCGCGGATTTTCCGGCGCGGTGGTTGCTACTTTCTAGGAGCAACGCCGAAAGGTGGCCCTATGACGATTCGACTAGGCATTTCAGAAGATCATACGATCGTGCGCTGGGCGTTGCGAGAGGCGCTCAGTAAGGCAGACGACATCGAGGTCGTCGGGGAAGCGGGAACCGCCGCGGAAACGCTGGACATGATCCAGAACACGCGGCCGGACGTCCTGCTCCTGGATATCACGTTGCCCGACCGCTCGGGGTTCGACGTGCTCAACGACATGCGCGTACGCGACATCGCACCGCTCGTGGTCGTGCTCACGTGGCACACCGAGCCGAGCTATGCGGCGCGGGCGATCGCGGCCGGGGCGCACGGGTACGTCAACAAGGCGGTCGAGCCCGAGCAATTGCTGTCGGCGATCCGCGCGGTCAGCCGCGGCGAGCAGGTGATCCCACCCGGGGTCGAGACCCTGCTCGCGAGCGGCGACGGCCATCCCGCGAGTGCGCTCACGGCCCGCGAGCAGCAGGTCATGGAGATGCTGGCCCGCGGGATGACCAACCGCGAGATCGCCGAGCACCTCGAGATCAGCATCAAGACCGTGGATACCCACCGCGGCCACGTGCTGAAGAAGCTCGGCCTGCGCAACAACTCGGAGCTGACGCGGTTCGCCGTCAAGCACGGGTACGTCGCGCTCTGACCGTCGCCCAGGCCGTCGCACAGGACGTCGCCCAGACCGTCGCCCAGGCCGCTACGGCCGTCGCGCCGGCTGGACCCACGCCCGCTTGCCGTCGCCCCTCGTGACGACGGCGCGCACGTAGCCGACCTTCGGCAACGTGTGGCGGGCGGTGTTGCCCCGCACCGTCGCGACGACCCGGCCATTCTCGATGAACTCGATCGCGTGCGCGGCGGTCTCTCCGAGACCGACCGACACCACGAGCTCGCCCGACTCGACCTCGGCGCGCTCGAGGACCACCCCGGTCGACGCGTAGAATCGACCCGCCGCGAGAGCTTCGAGGATGGCCTCGGGCGCGCGCCGTGCCCTCACCATCACCCAGGCTCCACCGGCGGGGTACTTGCCACCGCCGTCGTAGTGATGTGCGTCATCGGACGCCACGCCCCACAGCGTCTCGCCGCGCGCCAGCGCCGCGTCCCACAGCGCCTCGGTCGACAGATGATCGGCGTCCCCCGCGTTCCACGGCGCGAACTGGGCGTTCGCGATCTCGACCAGCCGGAACCCGCGGCGCGCCAGCTCGGCGAGCAGCTCCGCGGTCATGCCCCAGAACCACTGCGGGTGATTGATCTGCGCGATCCCACCGAGCGCCTGCTGTTGATCGAGCGCGGCCTGGTACTTGTCGAGCCGCTCGCGGCTGCGGAGGTTCGCCCACGCGAGCTTGCCGTCGGTGCGGCCGGTCGTGCCGAGCAGGTTGACGTGGATCCGGCACTTGTCGCTCGCGTCGCCGCGCGGCAGGCAGCCGCTCGGATTGTGCGTCAGCTCGATCCCGGCGAGCACGATCAGCCCCTGCCCGGTCGCCCGGATCGCCGGCTGGCCGCGCGTGCTGATCGCAGGATCGAGCTCGCTGACCCGGTTGTGATCGGTCAGCGCGATGAAGTCGTAGCCGCGGGTCTCGTACCAGCGGATCACGTCGGCGATCGATGTCGAGCTATCGCCGGACGGCCGGGCGTGCACGTGGGTGGTGCCGCGCAACCAGGTCTCGCCGGCCGCGGCCGGCGCTGGAGCGGGCCCGGGCGCGGCGTCGCTCGTGGCGTCGCGCCCGCCGTTCGGGGCGCCGGCGGGTGCGGGCTGGCTCGCCGCGATCGGCGCCGGCAGCACCCGCGCGGGTGGCGCGGGATCGCGCGCAGCCCCACCACCGGAGCACCCCGCGAGCATCGCGAGCACCACGCGCATCGCCGCGCGGCTCATGGCGTCGAGACTCCGTCGAGCGCGCGCGCCCCCGCCGCGGTCACGTTGGTGACCACGCCCCACGCTTGCTTGTTCCACTGCGTGCGCAGCACGAGAAACATCCCCAGATGATCCGTCAGCATCCGCCGCTCGACGGGGCGCGTGGCCGCGAGATCGACGCGCTCCTCGGGATCCGCGACCAGATCCGCGACGATCGGCGCGCCGGTGCGCCCGACCCGGACCTTCCAGCGGCCGATCCGCATCGCGTGCGCGAATTCGAACATCGAGGTGTACGACGGGGTCGCCCAGCCACGCCCGATGCCCTGCGCGAGCGGCACCAGCGAGCGGCCCTGCGCCGACTCGACCGCCGGCGCGCCCACCGCGTCGAGGATCGTGGGCAACACGTCCACGCCCTCGGCGCCCTCGTCGATCACCGTGCCGCCGGGGAACCGCGCCGGATCGTGGATCAGCAGCGGCACGCGGATCACCGAGTCGCGCAGCGACTGGCCGTGGCCACACCGCCGATCCTCGAACAGCTCCTCGCCGTGGTCCGCGGTCACCACGAGCATCGTCTGGTCCCAGATCCCCCACGACTTGAGCTGCGCGACGAACCGGCCGAGCTCGCGATCCTGGTAGCTGATCGCCGAGTCGTAGATCGCGACCAGCCGATCGATGTCGGCCTGCGGCGGGATCTTGCTGCAGCCCATCGAGCCCGGCTTGAACCCGAGGTCCTTCGCCGTGCCGAACTGCTGGAACGGGCCGTGGTACGGCCCCGGCGAGTACTGGTCGATCCACGGTTTGCGCGCGATCCACGGCCCGTGGGTGTCGATCGTGCCGAAGAACATGTACATCGGCTCGGCGCGCTTGGCGTCGATCCGCGCGAGCACCGCGTCCACGATCTGCTGGCCGTAGATCACGCCGTTGATCACGCCGGTCTCGCGCATCATGTTGCGGAACTCGGCGAACCCACGCGCGTAGCCGCCGTCGGAGTTGACGAACCCGTTGCCGGTCACCGCGG
The DNA here is from genome assembly GCA_051952595.1 of Kofleriaceae bacterium. Classification (GTDB taxonomy): domain Bacteria; phylum Myxococcota_A; class Polyangia; order Haliangiales; family Haliangiaceae; genus JABFXX01. The sequence continues at coordinate 15,272 of JBQCJR010000024.1, read as the reverse complement.
CGGTGTAGAAGCCGGCGCTGGCGAGCTGCTCGGCGATCACCGGGAACTTGCGATCGATCCGCCAGGTGCCGCCCACGCCGGCGAGCCGCACGCCGTGGACCGCCGGGTACAGCCCGGTCCACACGCTCGAGTGGCTGGTCTGCGACTCGTTGCCCTGCACGTAGTACTGGCGGAACACCGCGCTCGACTTCGCGAGCTCGTCGAAGTGAGGGGTCCGGGCGCGCGCGCCGGGCGTGAACGTCGGCACGCGATCCGCGCGCAGCGCGTCCATCACCCACAGCACGATGTAGCGCGGCGGCGCCGCGGCCGGCCGGCGCTCCGGATCGGGGCCGTGCACCGCGATCCGCGGCCGGGCGATCCGCGCCAGCGGGCAGTCGCGCGTGGTCAGCCCGAGCGCGACCACGCGGCCGGCCCACGCGGTCAGATCGACGCGGCGCTGGTCCGCGGTCAACAGGCCCCCGGCGAACCCACCCTCGCTGTTGCGCGCGCGCACCTCGACGGCGCAGCCCCCGCCGACCTCGACGAGCAGGTGGCCGCCCTCCGGCACCGCGACGTACCAGACCACCGCCGCGTCCTTCGCGAGCTCGATCGCCTCGTCGGTGGCGTCGAACCGCGCCGCGCCGCGTGGATCCGGATCCGCCTCGGCGACCGGGCGCGCCGCCCCGACCCGCAGCCACTCGACGGCGATCCGATCGCCGCGCCCGGAGGTCTCGAGCGCGAGCTGGTTCTCGCCGACCTGGAACCGCCCCGCGGCCACCGGGATCGAGATCGTCTGCCAGCCATCGACCAGCGCGAGCTTCGGGGCGTCGCTCGCCTTGCGGCCGTTGACCTTGAGCGAGATCGACTGACCGGCCGCCGCGTGCACCCGCGCGGTCACCTGGCCCGCCGCCGCGACCTGCTGGCCGCCGAGCGGCAGCTCGAGCGAGGCCAGGCGATCCGCGACCGCCGCGCGCACGCCGCCGACATCCTGGCCGATCCGCCAGCGCGCGACCGGCATCGCGAACCGCAGATAGCGCGCGAGCCCCGCGCTCGACGCATCGACCACCAGCTCGCCGTCGACCAGGCGGTGCGCGGCGTGGCGGTTGTCGACCAGCCGGTAGATCACGTGCTCGACGCGCCCCGGCGGATCCGGCGGGCGAGGGATCGCCGTGGTCGCGCCGGTCTCCGAGCCCGGCGCCGGCACCGCGGTGCCCGCATCACCCGGCTCGCTCACGCGCGCCGCGTCCGGCGGAGCGACGCGCTCGCGCGACTCCCAGCCGCGCCGAGCCAGCATGCCGATCCCGAACGCCGCGGCGGCGAGGCCGAGGCCGATCGCCAGCCGTCGCCGCACGCGCGCCGCCCGGGTCACGGGGCGATCACGAGCGCTTCGTGCCGCCGCCGCCGCCGCCCTGGAGCTTGGCGAACGGGTTGTTGGTGAAGCCCGAGACGCCCCAGTTCTGCTGCGGCTCCTCCGGGCGGCGATCGTCGCGCCGCGGACCGCGATCGTCGCGCCGCGGACCGCGGTCGTCGCGCCGATCGTCACGCCCGGCCGGGCGCGGGCCCCGGGCCTGCTGCTCGCCCGGACCACCCTGCGCGCGCTCGCCCTGGCCCTGCGGGCCCGCTCCGCGACCACGCTGCTCGCCCGGCGCGCCACCGCGCCACTGCCGGGTCTCGCGCCCACCCGGGCCCTGACCCTGGCCCTGCTGGCCCTGGCGCGGCTCGCCCTGGCGCGGCTCGCCCTGGCGCGGCTCGCCCTGGCGCGGCTCGCCCTGACCCTGGCCGCCATGCGCGCGCTGCTCACCGCGGCGTCCCTCGCCGCGCGGCGGGCGCTGCTCGCCCTGCGGGCCCTGGCCCTGACCCTGGCCGCGACCACCGCGACCGCGACCACCACGCGGCTGCTGGCCGCCCTCGCCGCGCGGCTGCTGCGCCTGGCGCTGCTGCCCGCCGCCCTTCTTCGCCGAGAGCGCGATCCGCTTGCGCTGGCTGTCGATCTCGATGACCCGCACGGTCAGCTTCTGGCCGACCTTCACCACCTCGCTCGGATCCTTCACGAACTGCTCGGCGAGCTGCGACACGTGCACCAGGCCGTCGTTGTGCACGCCGATGTCGACGAACGCGCCGAACGCGGTGACGTTGGTCACGATGCCCTCGAGCACCATGCCCGGCTTGAGGTCCTCCATCGAGGTGACGTCGTCGCGGAACTTCGGCGGCTCGAACTCGGCGCGTGGATCGCGCCCCGGCTTGCCGAGCTCGGCGGCGATGTCGCGCAGCGTCGGCTCGCCGACGTCGGCCGACACGTACTTGGAGAAGTCGATCTTGTCGACCAGCTCGGCGTTGCCGATCAGCTGCGGCAGCTCGACGCCGAGATCCGTGGCGATCTTCTCGACCAGCGGATAGCGCTCGGGGTGGACCGCCGAGCGATCGAGCGGGTGCGCCGCGCCGGCGATCCGGAGGAAGCCGGCCGCCTGCTCGAACGCCTTGGGGCCGAGCCCCGAGACGTCCAGCAGCTGCTGGCGCGAGGCGAACCGGCCATGGGTATCGCGGTGCACGACGATCTTCTTCGCGAGCGCCTTGCCGATCCCCGCGACGTAGCCGAGCAGCTGCGCGCTCGCGGTGTTGAGCTCGACGCCAACGCGGTTGACGCAGTCCTCGACCACGTCGCCCAGCTTCTTCGACAGGATCACCTGGTGGACGTCGTGCTGGTACTGGCCGACGCCGATCGACTTCGGCTCGATCTTGACCAGCTCGGCGAGTGGATCCTGGAGCCGCCGCGCGATCGAGATCGCGCCGCGGATCGTGAGGTCGAGCTCGGGGAACTCCTCGCGCGCGAGGTCGGACGCCGAGGACACGCTGGCGCCCGCCTCGTTGACCTGGACCACGTAGGGAGCCGCCTCGCCGTCGCGTAGCCCGGCGTCGCCGAGCGCGCGCTTGACGAACGCCTCGGCCTCGCGGCCGCCGGTCCCGTTGCCCACCGCGATCGCGCGCGGCGCGAACTGGCGGACGAACGCGATGAAGTCCTCCTTGGCGCGCGCGAGCTGCGCGTCGCCCTGGGTGATGTACACGGTGACCGTGCCGAGGAACTTGCCGGTCGCGTCGATCGCTGCGCACTTGCAGCCGGTGCGCAGCCCCGGATCGACGCCGATCACCGACGCCGAGCCGAGCGGCGCCGCGAGCAGCAGGTTGCGCAGGTTGCCGGCGAAGATCTCGACCGCCGCGCCATCCGAGCGGGTCTTCAGCTCGGCGCGCACGTCGTTCTCGACGCTCGGCGAGACCAGCCGCTTGAGCCCGTCCGCCACCGCGAGCCGCAGCTGCTCGGCCCACGGCGAGCTCGCGTCGACCGCGACCTGGCGCTCGATCCCCGCGCCGACCTTGGCCGCGTCGACCGCGACCTGAGCGCGCAGCACGCCCTCGGCCTCGCCGCGGCGGATCGCGAGGAACCGGTGCGACGGAATCGTCTTCACCGCCTCGGAGAACTGGTAGTACTGCTCGAACTTGGTCGGCTCGTCGGCCTTGCCCGGGACGACCTGCGACACCAGCTCGCCGTGGTCGCCGTACTCGCGGCGCACGAACGCGCGCACCTCGGCGGTATCGGCGATCTGCTCGGCGACGATGTCGCGCGCGCCGGCCAGCGCGTCCTCGGCGGACTCGACGCCCTCCTTGACGAACGCCTGGGCCTCGGCGGCCGGATCGCCGTCCGCGGCCTGCGCGAGGATGCGCTGGGCGAGCGGCTCGAGCCCCTTGTCGCGCGCGACCGAGGCGCGGGTCTTGCGGCGCGGCCGGTACGGCGCGTAGAGGTCCTCGAGCGCCGCCTTGTTGTCGGCGGCGCGCAGCTTGGCCTCGAGCTCGGGCGTCAGCTTGCCCTGCTCGGCGATCGACGCGAGGATCGCGGCGCGCCGGGTCTCGAGCTCCACGAGGTACTCGCGGCGCTCCTCGATCGCGCGGATCTGCACCTCGTCCAGCCCACCGGTGCGCTCCTTGCGGTAGCGCGCGATGAACGGCACGGTGTTGCCATCGTCGAGTAGCGCGATCACCGCCGCGACCGCTTGCGGAGCGAGCCCCAGGCTCGACGCGAGCGAAGGCACCGGGTCGAAGTCGATCGCCTGGTTCGTTGGCTGGTGAGCGGGAGCGGTCTCGTCGGTCATTGAGGTCCGCGACCGTACCCACGAGGGCGCCGGGCGGCAAGCGACAAGAGATTCCGAGTAAGGTAGGGACCTCATGTCTGCCAACGACGTCCAGGCCACGCGCGAGCGCCTGATCCGCCGGCTCCCCAAGGTCGAGCTGCACCTCCACATCGAGGGCACGCTCGAGCCCGAGATGATGTTCAGCCTGGCCGCCAAGCACGGCGCGAAGCTCCCCTACGCCTCGGTCGATCAGGTCCGCGCCGCCTACGCGTTCCACGATCTCCAGTCGTTCCTCGATCTCTACTACGCCGGGTGCGACGTGCTGCGCGACCGCCAGGACTTCTACGCGCTCGCGATGGCGTACTTCACCCGCGCCCACGCCGACCGGCTCGTGCACGCCGAGCTGTTCTTCGACCCCCAGTCCCATACCGTGCGGGGAATTCCGATGGAGGTCGTGATCGGCGGCCTGCGCGACGCGATGGAGGACGCCCGCCGCCGCTACGGCATCTCCTCGGACTTGATCCTGTGCTTCTTGCGCCACCTGTCCGAGGAGGACGCGCTCGCGACCCTCGAGGCCGCGCTGCCGTTCCGCAGCGAGCTCGTCGGGGTCGGCCTCGACTCGGGCGAGCGCGGCAACCCGCCGTCCAAGTTCCAGCGCGTGTTCGAGCGCGCCCGCGGGCTCGGCCTCCGGCCGGTCGCGCACGCCGGCGAGGAGGGCCCGGCCGCGTACATCCGCGAGGCGCTCGACCTGCTCGCGGTCGAGCGGATCGATCACGGCGTGCGCTGCGACGAAGATCCGGCGCTCGTCGAGCGGCTGGTCCGCGACCAGATCCCGCTCACGGTGTGCCCGCTGTCCAACCTGAAGCTGTGTGTGGTCAAGGACCTGCGCGACCACAACTTCGCGCGGCTGCTCCGCGCGGGAGTCGCCGTCACGATCAACTCCGACGATCCCGCGTACTTCGGCGGCTACATCGCCGACAACTACCGCGCGACCGCCCAGGCGCTCGACCTCACGAACGACGAGCTCGTGCGGGTCGCCGAGAACGCGGTGCGCGCCGCGTTCCTGCCCGACGCCACCAAGACCGCCCTGCTCGCCCAGATCCGCAGCGAGGCCGCGCTCGCCTGAGCCGCGCTACTGCGCCGGGCAGCTCGCGTCGGTCGTGATCTCGACGTCGTCGATCAGCGCGCTCTCGTTGTACACGCTGGCGCAGCCGCCGCCGTCGTAGTCACCGGTGGTGAGCCGCAGCCCGATGCGCCGACCGATCAGGTTCGGAGGCACACACAGCGTCGACTGGGTGTAGACGCCGGTCTCGGGCAGGACCAGGTACTGCGGCTGGCTGTCGTAGCGGCTCCGGGTGAGCAGCGTGGCCCGGGTCTCGGTCTTCGGGTTGGCCCCGATCTGGCTCCACAGCTTGATCGCAGGGCCCGCCGCGCCCTGGGCCGGCGGGACCCGCAGCGTGATGTGACCGCCGCCCCCTTCTTCGATCCCGCCGCAATCGTTGTAGCCCTGGAGCAGCAGCACCCCGAGCCCGCTGTGCGCCGCGTTCACGGCGTTGATCACGTCGGCCGAGGTGCCCTGGATGTCGTTGACGTACGTGTTGATGAGGCCCCAGCCGGTCACCGGGCCGGTCGCGTTCGCGATCCGCTCGAACCCCGGATCCGTGTTGTCGCTCGTGGTCGAGCACATCGGATCGCTGACGAACGACAGGTTGTCGATCGTGAACGACTTGGACAGCGGGGTCGAGCAGCCGTTGTTCGAGACTCGCTGCGACAAGAAGCCGAGCGTCCCGATCGTCCCCTGGGCCCACGCCGGCACGCAGATCCGCGAGTGCTTCGCGGTGCCGTCGCCGGCCAGCGTCGCCACGTCCCTGCCGTCGATCTGGAATACCAGCCGACCCTGGAACGCGGTGCTGCTCCAGTACACGTCGATCGCCGGGTTCGGCAGCGCACCGGCCGCGGGGAACGCGGCGTTGCCGGTCATCGAGATCTCGGAGCACCGGTTGGCGTGGGTGAGCCGCGCCGCCGCCGTCCCGTTCTCCCCACCCGTCGGGACGATCGCGCCGGTGCCGCCGGACTGCTGCACGAAGCTCCAGCCGCCGGGGGACTCGAAGTCGGCGTTCTCGATCGAGCCCGGTGCCGGGCACTCGCCCGGATCCGCCTTGCGAACCACCATCTGGTCGACCCGGATCGTGACCTCGGAGGGGTCGCCACACTCGAGGCCTCCGAGCGTGCCGATCCGGAAGTCGACCGGGCCCCCAAACGCCGCCGGCCCGAGGCAGAACGACTTGGTCAGGTAGGTGTTGCGCTCGAGGTCGGCCTCGAACCACTGGTTGCCGATCCCGAACGCGACCTTGGGCTGGGTGAACAGCACGAACATCGGATCGAGCAGCGCGTACGTCACCACCGCCTTGAGCGGCTCGGCGCGCTCGTACGGCGGCATCGTGAACGTCTGCTTGATGCTGGCGTAGGTGCACATGCCCGGACCGTCGATCACCAGCTCGCCCGGGTCCTGGTTGCCGGTGGCGGCCGGATCGATCGCCGCACCGGTGCCGATCGACTGCCACTTCGTCGGATCCTGGAGCTGCGGATCGAGCGGCGCCCCGCCGAACTCGCACGCACCGGCCGCGTTCTCGACGTACGCCGGCGCGCAGGTGCACACGCTCCTCGGGCCGCTCTCGTCGCACACCTCGTGCGCGCCGCAATCGGTCGCCTCGGTCGTGGCGGTGCACTCGCCGAGCGCTGCGTCGGGCTGGTTCTTGACGATGTCGCCACAGCCGGCGAGCGCCCAGCCAGCTCCCACCAGGAGCGCGATTCTCATGATCCCCATCCTACAGCCCCCGCGTGGCCATCACGAGCATGCGGCGGCTGAACGCCTGGTTCGCGAACGGGCCGATCCGATCGATGTCGGCGCCGGACAGCGTCTCGGCGAGCTGGCGGAAGCCGTCGTAGCCGTCGACGTTGTCGTAGTCGACCATGATGAACGAGGACGCACCGAGGGTCACCGGCACGGTCTGCTGGTTGGGGTCGAACTCGGCGTAGGTCGCGGGCAGTCGGGGCAGCTGCACGCCGGCCGTGGTGGTCGCGGGATCCTGGGCGATCCGCCACTGCACGATCGTCGTCTTCTCGCCGATGACCCACCGCGTGGTCCACACGAGCAGCGCGCCGTCGGGCGCGTCGCCGGGCTCGAGCTGGGTCCACGTCATGCCGGTGGGCGTGGCGTTCGCCCCGCCCAGCCACGGCAGCCTCTGCTTCGACATGTCGGCGTCGAACGTGCTCGAGAGTGTCGCGGTCAGCGCCTCGTGGCGGTGGGTCAACGACGTCTCGGGGCGGCGCATCGTGATCTCGACCGCGCTGCGCGTCCCGACCGACGCGGGGTACGGCACCAGCGTGGTGATCGTGCCGGCGCCGGGGTCCCCCTGCACCGCGACGGACTGGCGGCCGACCGCGGTGTGGTTCAGGACCGAGGCTCGCGCCACGGTCATCGCGCTGACCTCGGTCGGCACGTTGAGCGCGTTGACCGTGAAGTTGGTCATCGCGGTGTAGTTGTTCGGGACCGAGAACGAGCCGCCGCTCTGGTAGTTGACGCCGTTCAGCCGGATGAACCGCGGCGTGGAGAGCCCGCTGCCCGAGGCGACGACCAGCAGGTCGAACGTCGCGCCGTGGCACGAGTCGCGGAAATCGAGGGTGACCTGCGAGCTGCTGCCGTACGAGGTGCCACACTCGGTGTGGAACTCGTGGGTGTCCGCGCCGAGGTACGGCACGAAGCTGGCGGTCATCGTCGTCTCGCCGCCCTGGTTGGTCACCGTCGGGTTCTTGGCGAACCCGATCGTCGCGTCGTCGCCCGGCTTGGCGCCGCGCAGCGTCGTCACGATCACGAGCCGCGACGTGGTGTCCTCGGTCACCCGGATCGCGGTGATCGAGCCGCCGGTCGGGAACGGCTGCTCGACGTGGCCGTTGCTGTCGACCACGCCATCGAACACCACCTCACCGTCGGGCGCCTGGAACAGCACCCGCGCATTCTGCACGGGCAAGCCATCGCCCTGATCCGACACCACGGTGACCTTCACCGGCGGAGGTGGCGGCGCATCGGGCGGCGGCGGCGCATCAGGTAGTGCGTGCGGATCCTTCACGGTTCCACACGCCGCAACGAACCCCAGGACCAAGAAAAGCGACCTCACGGCGCCATTGTACGCAGACGGTTCGGCAAATGTGCCGGGATCGCGGCTCGACATCACCTGGACAGAGGGCGCCCGGAGCCAGATGTGACCGGGAATGTGCAGCTACAGGCGGACCCGCCCCACCGTGAGCGTGCGACGACTGAACGCCGTGTTGGGGAACCGGCCAACCCGGCCGATCTCCCAGCCCGACAGCGTCTCGGCTGCCTGGCGAAAGTCGTCGTAGTTGTCGAGGTTGTCGTAGTCGACCAGGACGAACCCGGACAGCTCGCGATTCACCGACACCGGGACCGACTGCTGGGCGGGGTCGAATTCGGCGTAGGCCGCGGGCAGTCGGGGCAGCTCGACGCCGGTGGTGGTGGTCGAGGGATCCTGCACGACTCGCCACACCAGGTTCATCGACTTCTCGCCGATGTACCACCGACCGCCCCAAACGAGGAGGGAGCCATCGGGCGAACCTCCCGTCGTCAGCTGGGTCCATCTCATGCCGCTGTTCGTGAACTCGACCGAGCCGAGCCACGGCAGCTCCATCTTCGAGATGTCGGCGTCGAAGGTGCTCGACAGGTCGGCGGTCCGCGCCTCGTGGCGATAGGTCGCCGGCGAATCGGACCGATACATCGAGATCTCGATATCGCTGCGCGACCCGAAGCTCGCGGGGTACGGCACCTGCGTGGTGATCGTCCCGGAGCCCACCGTCGCGTTGGCGTATTGATAGACGACCGGGGTCTGGTTCAGCACCGACGCGCGCATCACGGACATCGAGTCGATCTCGGTCGGCACGTTGCGCGCGTTGACCGTGAAGTTGGACATCGGGCTGTAGCTGGACGGGATCGTGAACGTACCGCCGCTCTGGTGGACGACGCCGTTCAGGCGGATGAACTGGGGCGTGGTCAGCGTGCCACCGCTGGCGACGAGCAGCAGATCGAACGTCGAGCCGTGGCACGAATCGCGGAAGTTGAGCCTGGCCGGAGACGTGCTGGTGAACGCGGTCCCACACTCGGTGTAGACCTGGTAATAGGACGCGCCGGGGTACGTCGAAAAGTTGGCCGTCATCGACGTGGCACCACCCTGGTTGTTCACCGTGGGAGTCTTCGCCACGCCGATCGTCGCGTCGTCGCCCGGCTTCGCGCCGCGCAACGTGGTGATGATCGCCGCTCGGTACGTGCTGGTATCCTCGATCACCCGGATCGCGGTGATCGAGCCGCCGGTCGGAAACGGCTGCTCGACCTGGCCATTGGCGTCGACCACGCCGTCGAACACCACCGCGCCGTCGGGCGCCTGGAACAGCACCCGCGCGCCCTGCGCGGGCAAACCGTCACCGTCCTCCGAGACCACGGTGACCTTGACCGGCGCCGGCGGCGCGTCGGGTGGCGCATCGGGCGGCGGCGGCGCATCAGGGAGTGCGTGCGGATCCTTCACGGTTCCACACGCCGCAACGAACCCCAGGACCAAGACAAGCGACCTCACGGCGCCATTGTACGCGGACGGTGTGGCAAAAGTTACGAGATCACGCCGTCGGCGATCGCGATCGCCCGAACGGCGTCGATCGCGTCCGCCTCGGCCGCGGTCTTGTCCTCGCGATAGCGGACCAGCCGGGCGTGGCGCAGCGCGAACCCGCCCTCGTACTGCGTCGAGCGAAGCACGTCGTTGAACGCGATCTCGACCACCAGCTCCGGCCGCACGTACACGATGTGGCCGTCGCGATCGACCTCGCGGGCGAGCAGCGCCGCGGTCTGCCACGCGAGCACCTCGTCGGTCATGCCCTTGAACGTCTTGCCCAGCATCACCCAGCCACCCGTCGCCGGATCGCGGGCGCCGAGGTGCAGGTTCGAGAGCAGCCCGCGGCGCCGGCCGGAGCCCCACTCGGCCGCGAGCACCACCAGGTCGAGCCGGCGGACCTTCTTGATCTTGAGCCACGCCGCGCCGCGGCTGCCGGCGTCGTACGGCGCGTCGAGCGCCTTGGCCATCACGCCCTCGTGGCCCGCGGCGATCGCCCGGTCGTAGAACGCAGCCGCCTCGGCGGAGTCCGCGGTGATGATGCGCGGCACGGCCAGCGCCGGCGCGGTGGTCTCGAGGATCGAGAACCGCTCGCGCGCCGGGGCGCCGAGCAGCGTCTGGTCGTCGACCAGGAGCACGTCGAACAGCGACAGGGTGAGCCCGCGGCCCTCGATCGCCTTGCGCCGCATCGTGTCCTGGAACGGCAGCGGCCGGCCGTTGGGCCCGTACGCGATCGCCTCGCCGTCGGCGACCAGCCGGCGCGCCGGGATCGCGCGCACCGCCTCGATGACCTCCGGCACGCTCGTGGTCACGTCGTTGAGGTTGCGCGAGAACGCGCGGATCGCGTCGCCCTCCTTGTGGATCTGGACCCGGAACCCGTCGAGCTTGAGCTCGAGCGACGCCGGTCCGCCGAAGCTGGCGAGCGCCTCGGTGGTGTCGTCGGCGGTCTGCGCGAGCATCGGCAGCACCGGGCGGAACAGGGTCAACCCGAACCTCGCCAGCCCGGTGGCGCCCTCGCCGAGCGCGGCCTCGGCCACCGCGCCGATCTCGCCGGCGAGCATGTAGGCGTCGCGCACCTGCTTGACCGGGAGCCCGGTCGCGATCGCGAGCGCGTCGACCACCAGCGCGTCGAGCGCGCCCTGGCGCAGCTCGCCGATCACCAGCGCGCCGAGGAAGCCTTGCTCGATCGCGGTCGCAGCGGCCAGCAGCGCGCCGAACTGGTCCTTGCGCGCCCGCCCCGAGCCTGCCCCGCCGAGCGCCGCGATCGCGGCGAATCGCCGATCGATCTCGGCGACCGAGAGCGATGCAGAGGCCGCGGGCGGCACCTGGCCACGCAGCTCTCCGACCGTAGCGTAGCCGATGCCGAGTTTGTGCCCGACCTCGCCCGAGTGGTAGCGCGCCGCGATCGCGCGCTCGTCGGCGGGCAACTCGCGCAGCAGCTGGGCGAGCTGCTCGACCTTCTTCTTGCGGCCGGTGGTCTGGGCCACCGACGCGCTGGTCTGGGCGACCTGGGCGAGCTGCACGAGCCGACCGTAGCGCGCCCGCTTAGCGCCGAAAACAAAATGAGCGGCACGGGGTCGCCGTGCCGCTCGGCGAGGTGCCCGCTCAGCGGGGGCCTCGCAACTACGTGGGGTGGGATCCCGCGGCGCTCAGCGCGCGGTCGCCTCGATCGTCCAGCTCTGGAACGTGCCGGTGTCGAGGCGCGCGGCGTCCTCGACCTTGAGCGTCCACGCGCCGCGGAGCGCCTGGCCCGACAGGCCGGTCACGTTGAACGTCTGGTCGATGTCGTCGGCCGAGCCGCCCTCGCGCTCGAGCAGCACCTTGGCGAAGCTGCCCTTGGTCAACGTGACCTTCAGGTCGCCGCGGTAGGTGTGCTTGACCTTGACGCTGACCTTCACGTCGGTGAGCGTGCCGCCATCGGTGACGTCGATCGTGCTCGACGCGCCGGTGGTGCTGTTGTCCGGGATCGCCGCGTTCGGGGTCGCGCTGTAGGTCCGGGCGGTGCTGCCGCCGGAGCACGCCGGGTGCTCCGCGCAATCGGTGTCCTCGCAGTTCGCCTTGCCGTCCCCGTCCTCATCGGCCTCGGCCGCGTCGTCGCAGACCTCGGCGGTCTCGATCGTGGGCAGCTCGGCGACCACGGCGGAGCCGTACTCGTTCACGTAGCGGTACGACAGCCAGCCGTAGCCCGCGCCGGTCGGGTGATCGACGCCGAACGACGCCGTGCCCCACGAGTTCTTGAACAGATAGAAGCCCTTCTCGGTGCGCGGGTTGCCGCTCGCGTCGAGGACCGGCTTGCCGTCCTTGTCGCGCATCGGCGCCTCGAGGTTGTCGTCCCAGCCGATGATGTGGATCGCGTGACCGGCGCGCGCCTTGGCCGACTCGGTCTTGTCGTCCTGGTTCGGGTAGGTGACGAAGCCCTTGCGCCACAGATCGTTGCTGATCGGCAGCGTCGAGCGGCGGTGGTTCCACGCCTGGTAGAAGAACGTGAGGCCGACGTTGACGCCGGTCTTCTTCGAGGTGATGTGCGCCTTGATCGAGTTGGTGTTGATCCAGCGCGACGACGGCACCTTGAACTTCTGCGCCTGCGAGGCGGAGGTCGGCGGCTCGCCGTTCGTGTAGCACTTGGTCGGCAGGTTCTCGCCGCCGTTGCACGCGGCGTCGTTCGACGACGTCCACGGGAACGACTCGTACCGCCACGCCGACTCCTTGATGGTGCCGAACCGCACGACCGCCTTCAGGTTGGCGTCCGAGCTCGAGCCATCGGTGTTGCGGAACGCGCCCTGGAGGTTCTTGGCCGCCCACTGCAGGTACTGCTCGGAGAAGTCCGCCTCGGCGACCGGCATGCCGGCCTTGATGTAGACGTTCTCGACGAGCGCGGTCGAAGCGAAGATCGAGCACACGCCGCGGCTGCCCTGGTTCTTGACCGGCGACTGGTCGCCGAGCTCGAACTTCGCCGGGTAGACCGCGTCCGCCTTGTTGTCGTCCGGCAGGTCGCTGTTGTTCGGCGCGCCGTCGTTGATCGTATCGGCGGAGACCGGGAAGTCCTCGTCGTACGGCGTCGGACCATCGTCCTCGCTGCCGGCACACGCGGCGAACAGCGGGAGGGTCACGAGCGCAGTCACGAGCAGGCGGGAACGCATGATGTCCGCCGCCTAGTGCTCGTTCCGTGCCACCCGATCCGCGCGCTAACCTATCGAACCCAGGGAGGAGATCTGCGCTGTCGGGGTGGTCACAGCAACTGCGCCTGCCGGCGCAGGTGGCAAGCGCGGTGGCCGGTGCGCCGGCCTCGCCCGCCTAGAACGTCCAGGGGTACGCGAACGAGCCGCCGTTCGCCGTCTTCTTGAACGTCGCCTTCTGCATCGCCGCGGCGACACAGCTGCCGAGCCCCGCGTCCGGGGTGTCCTTCACCGTCACGCTGGCGACGTTGCCGTCCGGGGTCACCTTGACCGAGACGCGCACGACGCCCTTGGCCGACGACTTGCTGCCACACGCGATCACGCGCGCCTTCACCTTGCCGACGCCGTCGGAGACCATGCCGCGGTCGAGGCTGTCCGGCACGTCGCTCTTGGGCCGCTCGCCGATCTGCACCGGGCTGCCGCCACCGCCGGCCGGCTTGCCCTTGCGGTACTTCTGGCAGCACGCGCCCTCGTAGCCGCTGACCACACACGCGACCTCGTCGCACCCACCACCGCCACCGCTGGCCGGCTCCTTGGCCGCGGGCGCCGGCTTCGGGTCGTTCTTGGCGACCACCGGCGCGGTGGTCTTGGTGCGGCTGCTCGACGACGACTTCTTGTCCGTCTTGTCCGACTTGGCGTCGGCGACCTTGGTGTCCGGCTTGGGCTCCTCCTTGGGCTCCTCGGCCTTGGGCTCGGCCGCCGCGACCGGCTCGCTGCCGCCGGCCGGCGCCGTCGGAGTCGCGCTGCCCGCCTTGGACTCGACCGGATCAGCGGCCGCCGCCTTGGGCTCGTCCTTCTTCTCGGGCTCGGACTTCTTCTCCTCGGTCGGAGCGGCCGCGACCTGCGGCTTGCCCTTGTCGTCGCCGCCCTTGAGCATGACAACGACGAGGATCACCGCCGCCACCGCGAGCAGACCGACCGAGCCGATCAGCACGTACATCAGCTTGCTGTTGCCCGCCGGTCGCGCGGTCGGCACCATCACCGCGGGCTCGGAGAATCCGCCGCCGCCGAACACCGGCAGGTCGTCGATCGAGCCGATCGCCGACGAGGTCGCCGGCTTGGCCGCGCCGCCCGGGCCGCCGCGGTACGCGTTGGCCATCGAGCGGATGTCGATCAGACCGGAGCCCTCGCCACCGGCCGCGCCGGTCGCGTGACCGGCCGACGACGGCGCCGCGGTGACCGGCGCCGGCTTGTCGCTCGCCAGCTGGGCGAGGTTGTTGAGCGAGAACAGCACCGAGTTCTCGTTGCGCTCGCCGCGCAGCTTGGCCGCCGCGGCCTCGCCCGCGCTCTGGCGCCGCGACGACGATGCCGCGGCCGCCGGCTTGCTGCCGAACAGGTCGCCATCGTCCTCGGCGTGGCGGCCGCCCGACGACGCCGCGGCGAACAGATCGCCCGGATCGCTGCGCACCGTGCCCGCCTCCTCGCCGCCGAGCCCGCCGCCGAACATCGACGACACGGCGGCCGCACCGCCGCCATCGCCGTCGACGGCCGCGGTGGTGGTGCCCGAGGCGACGAACGCCGCGAACACGTCGACCTGGGCGAGCGGCAGCCAGTCGGCGAAGCCCTCGCGCCAGATGTACGACTCGCCGTCGATCTCGCCGGCGGCGAACCGCTGCTGGACCTCGGTCGCGGTCATCGGACCGACCTGGTCCTGGTTGATCACGACGTGCCACACCGACTCGTCACTCGACGGGGCCTGGTCGCCGCCGTCATAGCCGTAGTCGTAGACCCGGGTGTCCTTCTCGACCGCCGGCTGCGCGGCGGGCTCGGCTGCACCCGCGCCACCGCGCACGACGATGATGTTGCTGCACTTCTTGCAGCGAATCTTGAAGACCTTGCCCTGGACCTTGTCGTCGGAGATCGAGTACTTGGCCTGGCAAGAGTCACAGACGATCTTCATGGGCGATTCCTATCGGCGCGGAAGGCCGGCTCCGCAGCTTACGACCCCCAAGTGCCCCTCGGCCTTGGCGGAAAAATCGTATCATAAGTCCGCCGCGCGAAAGGAATCCCGGGTCACGCGAACGGATCCGAGAGCCGAATCGTCTCGCCGCGGTCCGGCCCGACGGAGATCAGACAAAACGGTACACCCGCGAGCCGCTCGATGGTCTCGACGTAGGCGCGCGCCGGCGCCGGCAGGTCGACGACGCCGCGCGCCTCGCTCGGCAGCGCCCCCCAGCCGGGCAGCTTCATGTAGACCGGCTGCGCGCGCGCGATGTCATCCGGATCGGTCGGCGGCTCGTCGAGCTCCTTGCCGTCGAGCTTGTAGGCGACGCACACCGAGACCTCGCCGAGGTTCGCGAGCACGTCGAGCTTGGTCAGCGCGA
>JBQCJR010000023.1:0-5455 GCA_051952595.1 Kofleriaceae bacterium | reverse complement strand
CGCAGTGGTCGTGGTCGCGACCGGGCTCGGCGCGGTGACCGCGGTGGCGAGCGACTCGGAGCTGTAGCGGTCGTCGTGGCGGTCCGAGGCGTCGCGGTCGGCGGCGCGCTGGTCGGTGGCGCGGTCCGCGGTGGCGGGGTGGTCGGCGGCGCGGTGGTCGGCGGCGCGGTCCGCGGCGGCGCGGTGGTCGATGGCGCGGTCCGCAGCGGCGCGGCGGTCGTCGGGACGGTCCGCGGCGGCGCGACGGTCGGTGGGGCGGTCCGAGGCAGCGCGGCGGTCCGAGGCAGCGCGGTGGTCGTCGGGGCGGTCCGAGTCGAGGCGGTCCGAGGCGGCGCGGTCGTCGGGGCGGTGGTTGTCCGAGGCAGGGCGGTGGTCGCCCGCGGTCGAGCGTGGGCCCCCGATCCGGAGCACCTCGGTCGCAGCGGTGGCGAGCGCTGCGCGATCGTCGGCGGGCCGCGCGGTCGCCGCCTCGGCGCGCGCGATCAGCTCGACCAGCGGCGGGTGGTCCGGCAGGTACGCGAGTCCACGATCGCAGAGCGTCAGCGCGACGAACGGCTTGCCCGCATCGATCGCCTCGCGGGCGAGCCGCTCGAGGCGGCGGGTCCGGAACGCCGAGATCCGCGCCTGGTAACCGACCGGGTCCGCGATCACCGCGGCGCGCTCGGCGACGAGCTGGTCGGCGGGAGCCCAGTCGATCATCGCGTCGATCGCGGCGGCGAGCTCGGCCGCGCTCGGGCGGTGCGCCGGATCGGCGGAGAGGCAGCGCCCGACCAGGTCGGCCAGCGCGTCGTCGGCGCGGCGATCCGCCGCGGTGAGCCGCGAGTACGCGCCGAGCAGCGTCGTGCCGACCTCCTCGGTGGGTCGGCTACGCGCGAACGGCCGCCGGCCGGTGATCCACTCGTAGATCATGACGCCGAGCGCCCACACGTCGGTCCGCGGCTCGACGCCGCGCCCCTCGAGCTGCTCGGGCGCCATGTAGCCGATTGATCCCACCGCGGTGCCGGTCTCGGTGTGGCGGGTCATCGTTTCGGCCCACGCCAGGCCGAGATCGATCACGACCACCGCGCCATCGGGGCTCGCGATCGCGTTCTCCGGCTTGAGATCGCGGTGCACGTAGCCACGCTCGTGCAGCGCCGCGATCGCGGCGGCGATCGGCTGGATCAGCAGCAGCGCCGCCTCGGGGCACAACGCGCGGTCGCGGCTCAGCTCGCGCAGGTGGGTGCCGGCGAGCAGCGGCAGCACGAGGTACGGGCCGAGCTCGGGATCGATGCCGTGATCGAGCAGCGGCACGAGGTTCGGATGCGATAGCGCGGCGAGCGCGGCGATCTCGCGGCGGAACCGTGCGCGCGCGGCGTCGTCGAGATCGGCGGCGGGCCCGAGCAGCTTGACCGCGACGGTGCCGGCGGGGCCGTTCGCGCGATAGACCTGTCCGTTGCCGCCTTCGCCGATCCGATCGCGAAGCTGGTAGGGTCCGAGGTCGATCGATGTCGCCCGCTGCACGAGCCCAGCACGATATCACCCGCGCCCTCGCGTGGATCGGATTGCTCGGCGCGGTCGCCGGGTGCGGCTCGTCGCGCGAGCCCGCGCCGCCCCCTGCGCCCGCGACCGCGGCCGCGCCGACGATCGCGCCGGCCACCCGCGCGCCCGACGCCGCCGTGGTCGCGTTCGCCGCGAGCGTCACGCCGGTCGCCACCGGTGCCGGCGCCGCGCCGGTCGCCGCAGATGCCGGCGCCGCGCCGGTCGCCGTGGCCGATGCTGGCGCCGTGGCGGTCGATGCGGCCGTGGTCGATGTCCCCGCCGATGCCGGCGCCGCGCCGGTCGATGCCAACTCCGGTCGCATGACGCTCACGATCGAGCTCGATGGCGCGCGCCCGCCCGGCTCGGGGCTCGCGCGGCGCTGCTCGATCGCCGGCGATCCGATCGGCGAGCGCTGCAAGAACCGCGGCGGGCTCGCCGTCGACGCGGCGGGCGTGGTGTACGTGCTCGATGGCGCCCAGGTGCGCCGCTATCGCCGCGCGCCGGGCGAGCCGTGCCGCATCGATCCCACCGGGTCGCCGATCGAGCTCGGCCCGCCGCCCGAGCGCATGCAGCCGATCGACGGGCCGCTGTACCTGCGCTCCGGCGACCCGGAGTGGAAGCTGGTCAGCGACGGCGCGCAGGTCTACGCCCACGACTTCCTCGGCGGGCTGGTCCGCATCGATCGCGGCAAGCCCGAGCCGACCTGCACCGACGTGTTCGGCTTCTACTCGGCGGCCAGGGTCGGAGGGCGCTGGGTGATCGATCGCAACCGCGGCGAGCGACTCGAGCCGGGCGCGCGTGGTGCGTGCAAGGCCCGCCGCCTGGCGCCGCGGCTGCCCCGCGGCGCCACGGTATACGCGCGCGACGGCGAGCTGCACGCCGCGACCACGCGCGAGCTGGTGCGCTACGCGGCCGGCGAGCCGGTGCGCACCGAGCTGTCCGCGTGCGCGATCACCGCGCTCACCGCGTGTGGCGACGGCACCTGCGTGCTCGACCGCAACTGCTCGCAGATGCTCCAGATCTCGCCCGACGGCGGGGTGCGCACGCTCGCGTCGCGAGCGCTGTTCGACCAGCGCCCCTACACGCTGTCCGCCGCGGCGACCACGCCCGGCGGCGCGGTGCTCGTGCTCGCGCAGCACCGCGATCGCGCGGCGGGCTCGGGCGGCGAGCTGTGCGAGGCGGCGGTGTACGAGCTGGTGTCCGCGGTGTTCGCGCGCTGAGGCACCAACGCTCAGCGCCGGCGCGGCAGCGGCGGGAGCGAGATCACGTCGAGCGCGCGCGCGACATCGCAGATCCCGAGCGCGGGCCCGGCGGCCTCGCGATCGCGCTCGATCAGGTCGAGCGCCGCCAGCGCGTCGCGGGCGCTCGCGAACCGCCGGTCGAGCGCGCGCGCCATCAGCTTGCGGCAGAACGCCTCGAGCAGCGGATCCACCTGCACGCCCGGCGCGCGCGTGGCGATCGCCGGTGGATCGGACTGGATGTTCGCCAGCGCGACCTCGATCGCCGAGCCATCGAACGGCGCGGTGCCGGCGAGCATCTCGTACGTGATCACGCCGAGCGCGAACAGATCGGTGCGGTGATCGAACGGCTCGCACGTGGCCTGCTCGGGCGACATGTAGAGCGGCGTGCCCATCATCTGCCCGGACGCGGTGAGCCGCCCGCCCTCGATCGACTCGTCGGGATCGCGGAGCACCGCGATGCCGAAGTCGACGATCCGCGCGATCTCGGTGCCGTCGTCGCGCGCCTCGACCAGGATGTTGTCCGGCTTGAGATCGCGGTGGATCAGCCCGACCTCGTGCGCGTGATCGAGCCCGCGCAGGATCTGGCGCACCAGGCCGATCACCCGCGGGCCGGGCAGCGGCTCGGTCAACGCGTCGGACAGCCGGCGGCCCTCGGCGAACTCGAGCACCATCAGCTGGCGGCCATCGAGCGTCTCGCCGACATCGAGCACCGCGGCCACGTGGGCGTGGGCGAGCCGGCCGGCGAGCTTGGCCTCGCGGTGGAACCGCCGCAGGATCGTCGCGTCGTGTACGAGGTGGGGGTGCAGGACCTTGATGGCGACGGTGCGCTTCAGCTTGGCGTGGTGGCCGCGGTACACCGCGCCGAAAGCGCCGGCCCCGAGCCGCTCCTCGATCACGTAGCGCCCGGCGACCAGCTTGCCGATCAGATCGAGATCGTGCGCCGCCGAGACCTCGCCGACGCCGAGCTCCGTGCGCCGGGGATCGCGAATCGTCCGCGCCTTCGGATCGTCACCCGCCATCCCTCCAGTCTACGTCACGCGTCGGCCGGCGCGACCGCGCACAGCTGGGTCGCGGACAGCCCGTTGCCGTCGAGCGCGAATACCCAAGGTTTGCCATCGATCGCCACCAGCTCGTATGCGGCCGGCGCCACGTGCAGATCGAGCCGGATCTCGCGCAGGTCGCCGCCGCGGGTGAACCCGACGTTCACGGTGCCGGCGGGGTCGCGGTAGGCGAGCCACACGAGCGAGCCGTCGGCCCGCGCGATCCGCGGCGACGATGCGGCCGGCCGCAGGGCGCGCGGCTCGCGCAGCGCGTCGCCGCCGATCAGCTGGAGATCCGCGATCTGGAGCTCGCCGCCGGGCCCGATGTACGTCATCAAGCCCACCCCCTTGTCCTCGTCGATCGCGAGCCGGACGCCATCACACGCGACGGGCATCGACGGCTCGGCCGAGGAGCCCATGCGATAGCAGTGGCAGGCCCGGCCGTCGCTCCACGCGGTGACCAGGTCGCCTTGGAACTGCGCCATCGCGATCGCGGCGGGCTCGGTCGAGCTCATGCCCTTGCGCTCGGAGAACCGCCAGTCGGCGTCGAACATCAGGGTCTCGAAGCCATCGGGCCCGGCGAGTGGGACGCCGAGCCGCGCGCCGTACCGGGCGATCGCCGGTTTGGTCACGCCGCGGCCGGCCACGGCCACGAGGGGCTCGTGATCGGACAGGTCCGGCCTCCAGCGATCGATCAGGATCTCGTCGCCGGCCACCGCCGCGGAGATCAGCTCGCCGTCGACCAGCGCGGCCGACGCGGCGCTGAACGGGAGGTCGTCGCGCATCACCACCCCGGACGGATCCCCGGTGATCTGGAGCGCGTCGTCGAGCACCAGGCCACGCAGCGGACCGCCGCCGCGCTCCGCGAGCAGCACCACGGTGCCGCCCGGCGTCGGCACGACCGAGAGATCGACGTCGGTCGACGAGCGGCCGACGAGCGGCCAGGAGCGGACGCCACACACGACCGGCGCGGCGCGTGGGGTCGGCGCGGGCGCGGGCGCCTCCGAGTCGTCGAGATCGACGAGCACCGGGCCTCCCAGCGGCGGTCCCGGATCGTCGGAGGGAGGGCGCGGATCGGGGCCGAGGCAGCCGGCGAGCGACGACGCGGCGAGCCACGGCAGGAGGCGGGCGTGGAGCGAGGGCATCGCCGGGACGCCATAGCACCGGCCATGCCGCCCGCCGGCGCACGGCGGCCCACGCTGGCGCGCGCGGCGCGCGTGGTCGTGACCCGAGATTCACGTCCGCGCCGGACGAACCCTGCGCACTGTGCAACCGGCCGGCAGGCGGCGCGATAGAATGCCCTCCGCCCCATGGTGGATGTAGTGCGCGACGACCGACGCAGGCTGCTGCTGATCGACGACAGCGAGATCGTCCTCGCAGTCGAGACCGCGCTGCTCTCGCAGGCCGGGTTCGAGGTCCGGGCCGTCAGCTCGCTGCGGGCGTTCATCAACGCGCTGCTCGACTGGAAGCCACACATCATCATCACCGACCTCTACATGCCCGAGATGTCCGGCGCGGACCTCTGCCAGTGGCTGCGCCAGCAGGTGACCACCTCGCGGATCCCGATCGTGCTGTGCTCGTCGGCTCCGGAGGTCGAGCTCGAGGAGATCGCGCGGTCGGTCGGCGCGGACGCCTACCTGTCGAAGGAGCAGGGCC
>JBQCJR010000022.1:0-3273 GCA_051952595.1 Kofleriaceae bacterium | reverse complement strand
CTGCTGGCGGCCGCGGAGGCCAGCGCCGGCCACCTCGGCTGGCGCCCCGGCGATCGCTGGTTGCTCGCGCTGTCGCTCGCCCACGCGGGTGGCCTCGCGATCGTCGTGCGCTGCCTGGTCGCGCGGCGGCCGCTCGTGCTCGCCGGCGAGGTCACGCCGGAAGCGATCGAGGGCTGCACGATCGCGTCGCTGGTCCCGACCCAGCTGGCCGCGCTGCTCGACGATCCGAGCTGGCGCCCCACCCGCCTGCGCGCGGTGCTGCTCGGCGGTGCAGCGGCACCTCCGTCGCTGCTCGCCGCGGCGGCCGCGCGCGGCGTGCCGGTGCTGCCGACCTACGGCATGACCGAGTCGTTCGGACAGGTGGCGACGGCGCCGCCCGACCGGGCCGGCGATCCGGAGGCGCCGCTGGTCGGGCTGCCCGGGGTCGAGCTGCTCGCGGGCACGCGCGAGGCCCCGGCGCGGATCCGCGTGCGCGCGCCGATGCTGGCCACCTGCTACCTCGACGGCACGCCGATCGCGCCCGAGCTGGCGACCGCGGATCTCGGGTTCGTCGAGCGCGGCGCGCTGCACGTGATCGGTCGCGCCGACGACGCGATCATCAGCGGCGGCGAGAACGTGCACCCGCAGCAGGTCGAGGCGGTGCTCGCCGCCACGCCGGGGGTGCGCGCCGCGTGTGCGTTCGGCGTCGCCGACGTGCGGTGGGGCCAGCTCGTCGGCGCCGCGATCGCGGTCGACGACGCGTTCGACCTCACCGCCGCCGCGGCGAGGTGGCACGCCGCGCTGCCGCCGTTCGCGCGCCCGCGCGAGCTCGCGGTGGTCGCCGCGCTGCCGATCAACGCGAACGGCAAGCTCGATCGGCGCGCCGCGCGCCAGCTCCCCCGCGCGCCGCTCCACTACCGCTGAGCGCGCCCAGCGATCCGACGCTCGTCTCACCGAGCCCGCCCGCGTTTGGCTCCGGAGCGGCTCGCTCGCCGCGGAGTGGATCGCTAACGTTTCGCGCATGACCAACATGACCGAGTACGTGTCGGGTAAGGACTGGACGAGCAACGGGTCGCTGATCCACGGCAAGGGCGAGGCGCTCGGGGCGTTCCGCGGGCTGCAGGCGGATCTCAACGCCTACGCGCGCGCCGCGAGCTTCGAGGGCGTCCAGGTCGACGGCATCATCGGCCCGCGCACGGTCGAGGCGGTCCAGAAGGTGGTCGGCGCGGTGCTCGCGAAGAACGCGCTGCTGGTCCCGGCCGCGTTCACCTACGACAAGCCGGAGGCGATCGCGCAGTACGCGTCGCGGATCCGCGACTGGCTGCACACCCTGGCGGCCCAGACGCTCCAGGTGGTGCCGTTCCGGATCTACGTGAAGGGAACGGGCAAGGACTGGAACATCAAGGGCGACATCGCGTACGGCGCCGGCGCGGTCCACGACGAGTTCGTCGGGCTGCAGCGCGATCTCAACAAGCTCGCGGACACCGTCGGGTTCAAGAAGCTCGAGATCGATGGCTTCATCGGGCCGCGCACCGCCGCGGCGACCAAGGCGACGTTCGAGAAGCTGGTCGCCAAGAACCCGCTGTTCGGCGTGACGCTGTTCCCGCCGCCGGACACCAAGGAGGAGACCGCCGAGTTCGCGGCGTTCATCCGCAACTGGATCGAGACGGTCGCGACCAAGCAGCTGCTCGGCCAGGCCGGCGCGTAGCCGGCTCAGCGCAGCTTGGACTTCACCCAATCGGTGGCGCGCCGGGCGACCAGCCGCTGCGCGACCTCGGTGCCGAGCTCGACCAGCTTGCCGATCTCGCTGCGCGCGTCATCGGAGGCCTCGACCACCGGCAACACGAGCGGCAGCTCGACCGGCTTTCCGCCGAGCACGCTGCCGGAGGCGCCGAGCACGCCGTTGGCGTAGCGCAGCTGCACCGTGATCCCCGCGGGCAACGCGAGCGCGGCGCGCAGCTCGCGCATCGCGAAGATCCACGATAGCGGGGTCCGAAACGTCGTCGGCCCGGCGACCGCGTGCTCGATCGCGATCTCGATCCGGCCGAGGCTCGGCAGGATCGCGCTGGGCGCGAACACCAGCACGGCGTCGTCGATCACGACGCGCTGGGCGCGGATCTGCGACTGCTTCGGGCGGCGCAGCTTGAGCAGCGCGGCGGTCGAGACGTCGAGCCGCACGCCGCGCACCGAGAGCTCGCTGCACTCGCGATCGAGGAGCGCGAGGCCGAGCGGCGGCAGATCGCAGTCGACCCGGGCGACATCGAGGGCGAGCTTGCCCACCGCGTCGGCGCGGCGCACCGCGATTCGCTCGAGCTCGACGCGCCCGGTGACCAGCGACAGCTCGGTGCCGCCGATCTTCGCGTTGGCCTCGAGCGAGCGGCCGAGCCGCTGGGCGATCCCGCGGCCGGTGCGCTCGTCGAACACCTCGCCCAGCACGACCAGCGCGATCAGCCACGCCGCGACGACGCCGAAGACCACCTGAACGACGCGACGCAGCACGCGCCCAGCTTATCACCGGCAGATCGAAGTGGCCCGGCGGCCCGCTCCACCGCGTGGCACGGTCGTCGACGCACCGCGCGACGCGACGCGCGATGTGTCCGCCGGTGCGACACGCCGGAACGCGAATCTGAACCGTGATCTATCTACTTGCATGATCGGGGATATTCTGCGATTCGCGAGCAATGGACACCTCGACCCGAACCGTGCTCGTTCTCATGGCACTCCTGCCCTTCGGCGCGTGCGGCGGCGACGACGACCCGTGCGAAGGCGTCTCGGGCACCTGTATCGCCCTGCACGCCGGCGCATCGGACGAGGAGGTGCAGACCGCGCTGATCGAGGTGCCGTCCGGCGGCACCGTCGCGTTCGGCGCCGGCAAGTTCTCGTTCGAGTCCGACCTGTCGCTCGACGTCGACAACGTGACGATCCGCGGCGCGGGCATGAACAAGACGACGCTGTCGTTCGCGAACCAGACGGTCGGCGCGCAGGGCATGCTGGTCACCGGCAACCAGTTCACCATCCACGACATCGCGTTCGAGGACTCGCCCGGCGACGGGCTCAAGGTGCTGGGCACCACCGGCGTGACGATCCGCAAGGTCCGCGTCGAGTGGACCGGCGGGCCGAAGGAGACCAACGGCTCGTACGGGCTCTATCCGGTGCAGTGCAAGAACGTCCTGATCGAGGACTCGGTCGTCGAGGGCGCCTCGGACGCCGGGATCTACGTCGGGCAGTCCGACCGGATCATCGTCCGCAACAACACCGCCCGCTACAACGTCGCCGGGATCGAGATCGAGAACT
>JBQCJR010000021.1:0-4724 GCA_051952595.1 Kofleriaceae bacterium | reverse complement strand
GGATTGCGCCTGCCTTTCTCGGGGTCGCGCAAGGTCTCGAACGTCGTAACTGCATGACGCGCGAGCTGGTCGAGGTTCTCGCGGCTCGGGGTGTACCTGCGGGTACCGCGCTCGATCTGCGAGTAGTCGAGCAGGTTCGCGATGAGCAGGCCGAGCCGCTGGCTCTCCTGGACGATCACACCGTGATAGCGCGCCATCTTGGTCGCATCGCCCTGCGCGACGCCCTGCTCGAGCATCTCGGCGAACATGCGGATCGAGGTCAGTGGTGTCTTGAGCTCGTGCGACACCGTCGAGACGAAGTCGCTCTTGAGCTGCGCGAGCTCGCGCGCGCGGACGGCGCCGCGGATCGTCGCGAGCAGCCCGAGGCCAAGCGCGACCGCGAGCGCGGAGGTGTAGAGCACGTGCTTGCGCGAGCGCTCGCGGATCACCTCGTCGAGCGGATCCGGGGCGGTGATCGGATTGACCAGCGTGAGCGACAGGTGCGGCAGCGCAGTGCCGAGCGAGACCTGTGCGATCACGCGGAGATCCGGTCCGGGCGACGCCCCCACGGCGAGCACCAGCGGATACGCGTCGTGCGCGCCGACATCGGCCGGCGTGGCCCCCGCGACCGCCTCGAGCATCGGCGCGTCGACCGAGATCCCGACCACCCCGCCGTCCACGCGGCGACGGTAGATCAGCGTGCGCGCCGGTTCGCGCGCCGCCGCCCGCCCCCGCCACGCCGTGTCCGCGGTGCGGGCCATCTCGGCGACATCGTCAGCCAGGCCGGCCGCCGCGCGCGCCTCGCCGCGGATCGTGGAGATCTGCTCGTCGAGCTCGCTGCGGCGACGGGCCTGTGCCTCGGGCAGGTCCACTTCGAGCTGCTGGCGGATCCGGGTCAACACGCCGAGCCGGACGATCGGATCGAGCGAGAATCGCCCGGCGAGCACGTCGCCTGCGACCGCGAGCAGGCCGTCGGGTCCGGCGGTCTCGGCGCGCAGCATCGCGACGACCAGGCGCACCGGCACCACCTCGATCGTGCGATCCGCGAATCGCCGCTCGAGCTCGACCAGCGCCTGGCTCGCTCGCGCACCGTCGCCGATGTGCCCGAGCACGCGCGCCAGGCCGAGCAGCGCGGCTGGGCCGGTGTCGTCGAAGGACGCCAGCGCGGTGTAGAGCCGCCGCGCGTCCGTCCAGCTCTGGTTCATCTCCGCCCGCTGCGCGGCGTGCAACCGCGCGACGCGGGTCTGCCGGGTCTGGAGCTCCTTGACGCAGTCCTCGATCGGCCGGCCGCTCGCGCACCCGGTGCGGTCGATCGCGCCGCCCAGCTCGATCGTGTCCGGCGCGGCGCGCGGGTAGCGCAGCTCCTGGTCGGCGTCGATCCAGAACCAGTGCCGGGCGAGCGGCACGTCGGCGCCCTCGTGCGCGCCGGCGACCAGCGCGCGCTCCGCGGCATCGAGCGCGTGCTCGATCGCGGCGCTGATCCGCGCGGAGATCGCGAGCGCGGCCTGGTTCTGGCGCTCGTCCTGCGCGGACACGGCGCCGCGCTCGTCGCGGTAGGAGACCGCGCCGAGATAGGCGATCCCCGCGGCCGGCACGAGCAGCGCCGCGACCGAGAGGACGTAGATCCACGCGCGCCGTGACCGCACTGCCAGGGAGCATAGCGCGGTCGACGGCGCGGATTGCTGGCAGTGTAGGTGCGGCCGCGTGGGCTGGTGGGACGCACGGTTACGGGCCCGTGGGCGGGTTTGTGCTCGATGAAGGCAGGCCGGCCAGAGGAGGGCGTTTCGCGAGCGCGACCTCGGCGTTGGGCGTGATCCCATCCGAGGTCGCGGCCGGTTCCGGCCGAGCACTGAGCCACGGCGGTCGTTTGGAATCGTGCCGCCCCGCGCCAAGGTCAGGCACCACGGTTCGCGACCACCCGAGCGTATCACCTCGCCGGCCAAGCGCGCATCGAGAGCCGACCCAGGCGCCTCGCAGCCAACCGCCCACTCGCGACCGACCCGCCCGTCTCCACTCCGGCTCGCGTCGAGGGCCGACCGCGACGCCTCGGCCCTCCGACCTGCTGCCCGCACGCTCGCGCTCCGCCGGCCGCCGCACGCTCGGGGTCCCGGACGTCACCTCTCCGACCACGCACGCTCGGGCGTCCCGGACGTCACCTCTCCGACCACGCACGCGTCGAGGCGGCCCCTCGATAGCGCAAGCAGCCCCCGACCATTCGTGACAACCACGCCGGCCGTTCGCGCGCCCAGAGCCCCCGGACGAAGCGCCCCGCGAGTGCTCTTCTCTCCGGCAATGCTCGTCGAGCGCCGACCGCGACGCCTCGCCAGCCGCACGTTCACCACCGCCCCGCCCGTCGACTCTCCCGCAATGCTCGTCGAGAGCCGACCGCGACACTTCGCTGGCCCCGCTCGCAACCACCCTGTCCTCGACTCTTCCCGCAGTGCGCGTCGAGAGCCGACCGCGACGCTTCGCCGGCCCCGCTCGCAACCACCCTGTCCGTCGACTCTTCCCGCAGTGAGCGCCGCGAGCCGACCGCGACGCTTCGCCTGCCCCGCTCGCACCACCCCGCCCGTCGACTCTTCCCGCAATGCGCGTCGAGAGCCGACCGCGGCGCCTCGCCGGCCGCACGTTCACCACCGCCTCGCCCGTCGACTCTCCCGCAAAGCGCGTCGAGAGCCGACCGCGGCGCCTCGCCGGCCGCACGTTCACCACCGCCTCGCCCGTCGACTCTCCCCCGCAGTGAGCGTCGAGAGCCGACCGCGACGATTCGCCTGCTCCGCTCGCAACCACACCGCCCGTCGACTCTTCCCGCAATGCGCGTCGAGAGCCGACCGCGACGCTTCGCCTGCTCCGCTCGCAACCACACCGCCCGTCGACTCTCGCGCAACGCGCGTCGAGAGCCGACCGCGACGCTCCGCCTGTCCCCGCTCCCAACCACCCCGCCTGTCGACTCTTCCCGCAGTGCGCGTCGAGAGCCGACCGCGACGCTTCGCCTGCCCCCGCTCGCACCACCCCGCCCGTCGACTCTTCCCGCAATGCGCGTCGAGAGCCGACCGCGACGCCTCGGAGGCCACCGCGCGCAGACACCGCTCCGACCTCGCGCTGCTCGCCGACCGCCGCCCACACGACCGCGCGAGCATCGAGAGACGACCTCGACTGATCGCCGGCCGCTGCCCACTCGGACCACCCCGCACCCGCTCCCCCTGCGGCAACGCGCGCCCGACGACCGCTCGCGGCGCTCCCCGGCCCACCCGCTCGCGACCGTCCCCGCAACCTCGCTCCGCCGCCTACCCCACGGCGCCGCCCCGCCTGCCACCCGAGCCGTTGCAGCGGCCGTGCAGGATCGCTATGGTCCGCGCCGCATGCCGCAGTCGTTGATCGTCGTGCCGACCTACAACGAACACGACAACGTGCGTGGGATCGCCGAGCGGCTGCTCGCCGCGCTGCCCGGCACCGAGCTGCTGTTCGTCGATGACAACTCGCCGGACGGAACCGGGGCGCTGCTCGACGAGCTCGCCGCGGCGGAGCCACGCATCCACGTGATGCACCGCGCCGGCAAGCTCGGGCTCGGCACGGCCTACGTCGAGGGGTTCGGCTGGGGCCTCGCGCGCGGCTACGACTACCTGTTCGAGATGGACGCGGACGGCAGTCACGACCCGAAGTACCTGCCGCAGATGCTCGCGCTCGCCGAGGATGGCGCCGATGTCGTCGTCGGCTCGCGCTACGTCCCGGGGGGCGGCACGGCGAACTGGGGGGTCGGGCGCCGCATCATCTCGCGCGGCGGCGGGCTCTACGCGCGCACGATCCTCGGCGTGGACGTTCGCGACCTGACCGCGGGGTTCGTGTGCTGGCGGCGCGCGGCGCTCGAAGCGATCGACCTCGCGACCATCTCCTCGAACGGCTACAGCTTCCAGATCGAGATGAAGTACCGCGCCCTGAAGAAGGGTCTGCGCCTCGTGGAAACTCCGATCGTGTTCGTCGATCGGCGCGTCGGACAATCGAAGATGTCGCGCGCGATCTTCGTCGAGGCGCTGATGAAGGTGTGGGCGCTCAGGTTTGGTCGGAGCTGACGCAAACGAGATCCCGTCGGGTGGCGCGGTGGCGTCGAGCTTGATATCGTGCGCGCGGCGGCGATGGTCATCCTGAAGTTGCGCATTCGGTCAGCCGATGAATGGCGCGAGCTCGCCCCTGGTGAGTCCGTGACGGACCCGGTGTTCGTGCCGACCACCGACGAGCTCGAGCCCGGCCAGCAGGTCATCATCGAAGTCTCGTCCCAGCTCCTGCCCAACAAAGTCCTGGTGCGCGGAAGCGTCCAGACCTGGCGCCCTGCGCTGCCGCGGATGCGCGTGCGGGCGGGCGCCACGGTCGACCTCGTTCCAGACGAGCAGATCAAGCTCACGTTCCTCCACGAGGTCTTCTCGGGGAAGCGGACGGACGTCCAGCGCCGGCGCCACCATCGGCTCCCGGTGTCCGTCGCGGTGCGGTACCGGATCGCGAACAGCGCGAGCTACGTCGAGTCGGAGATCTCCGAGATCGGCGTAGGTGGCGCGCTGCTGGTCACCCCAGAGCCGCTGCCGATCGAGACCGAGCTGACGCTCGAAGTGGTCCCGCCGGGCGCCGCCGCGCCGATCGCGATCGCGGGCCGGGTGTCCTATCACGTGCCCTCGGGTGGCTCGGGGCTGCGGTTCGTCAGTCGCGATGGCGACGGCGATCGGCGACTGCGCGAGCTGATCCGGAGATTGCGG
>JBQCJR010000020.1:0-8421 GCA_051952595.1 Kofleriaceae bacterium | reverse complement strand
TCGTGGTGCAGCACTGCTCGCCGGGATCCTCGACCTGATCGCCGCACGTGGCGTCCGGCGACTCGGCGTTGGCGCGTTGCAGCGAGGAGGTCGCGAGCGAGTCATCGCCTACAGCGACCTCCGGTTCAGTGGTCACGCACGCGGCGACGGAAGCGCGTGGATCGAAGCTCCGACGCCGAGCGCGCCAGGCTATGCCTGGAAGCGCTTCCGCACCAGCACCGGATCTGCGGCGCCGTTGGGTCCTTGCGGCAAGAAGCATGTGAGCTGCCAGCGCTGTGTCCGGATCGCCTCCTTGGCCGCGAGCGTCACCCAGGGTGGATACACCCGGATCGCACGCTTTCCCCCCGCGCCCCCACGCGACAGGACGCCCTGGTCCGCGAGCACGCGCTGGCTGAACACGAACTGCCCGCGGCGCCCGGTGTCAAACACACTCACCACGACAAAGGCCACTCCATCGAGAACGTCGAGCGGGGCAATCTCGCTCTCTGGAGTTGCCCGTTTCCACATCGTCACGAACTGCCCGAGCTTCGTCGGCGTGGTCTTCGCCACCCGGAACACGACCAACCGCCCATCGAGCCCGAAGCGACACGCGCCATATTCCGCGCTTTCGGTCTCGCGGCGCGCGGCATCCGTCACGACCATTCCCGCGGGCTCGTACACATCTCGAATCGAGGTGATCACATCGTGCGGGAGGTGGCCCGCCGAGGGATCCGTCACGTGGTCATACATGGCTTCGGGGCGCGGACGTTACTGCGCCGTCGCGGCCGACGGCCAGCAGTAGCCGGCCTTCGGGCAAACATGGTAAGCGTGGCGTCGACTCGGCCGGCTGTGGCGCCGGCCGGCCGAGGGCCCGATAGACCATCATGGGCTGGACCTTCTATTACCAGCTGACCCGCGACCGCCTGCTCGACACCGCCGAGCGCACCGCGCTGCGCGCACACGTCCGCACCGTGAAGCTGTCGCGGCGGTCGGAAGGCTACGGCTTCTGGATCGCCGAACAGGCCAACCCGCGCGGCCAGATCGCCTTCGGCGCTACCAAGCTCGCGTCGTCCGATCCGGCACAGGCCGCCGATCTCGCCCGGCTGGTCGCTGCTCTCACGACGCTGCGCCGGGTGATCGCCGGCGCGACCGTCGGGGTTCACGACGACCTCCACACGATCGCGTGGGACGAGGCCGCTGGTGCGTACGCGCTGGTCGCCGGCGCCGAGCAGGACGAGGTCTCGTGGCCGCACCTCGAGCCACCGGCGTGGGTGCCGCTGTCGGTGCCGCGCAAGCCTCGGGTGCGACCGGCGGCTGCGACCGAGCCCGCCGAGCCCGCCGCGCCCGCCGCGCCGGCAGAGGTCCCCTCGACCGACGCGGACGTGCTGACCCTGCTCGAGAGGCTCGGCAAGCGCGCCTACGTTGCCGCCGATCACGCGCTGCTCGCGCAGGTCGATGCCAATCAGGTCACCCGGGTCGCACTCGAGCACGCGCGCGTCCTCGACCAGTCCGCGCTCCATGCGTGCGCCGAGGCGATGGCGAAAGCGACCCACGTGCCCGACGAGGCGCGCGCGCTCGGCCTGGCCGCGTGGCGCGACGCCCGCGATCCACGACCGTTCGAGTGGGCGTTCGAGCAACTGGCCCGCGCCGACGCCGGCATCGCCACCGCGCTCGCCGCCGAGCTCGCGGGGCTGCCCGTCGACGGCAACTTGTCGGAGCGACAGTGGAGCGCGCTGCGGATGGTCGCCCGCCACCCCGCGGCGCGCCCGCACGTGATCGCCGCCTTGCGGCGCGGACGCGGCACGCCGCCGAGCGATCTCACGAACCGGCTGATCGGGCAGCTGGCGCATGATGGCGCAGCCGAGGCGGCGCCGACCCTCTTCCTCCACCTCGATGTCGGCCGCTGCACGGACGACGTCGTCCGCGCCGCGGTCCGAGTCGACCACACGCGCCGCGCCGAGCTGATCCGGCGCCTGCTCGTCCGCGAGCAGTACCATCGCCCGCTCGCCCAGGCGATCGCCGAGTCTTCGATGCCGGAGGCCCTCGCGCTCCTCGACGAGCTTGCCAGTCATCGCGATCCCGGCGCCCGCCTCGTCGCCGCCGACGCGCTGGTCATCCGGCGCGGCCGCGCCGCGGTGCCGACGCTGGTCGCCGCGGTCGAATACGCGCGGCGCCACGGGATCTGGGCTCACGGCCGCGGCCCCGGGACGTGGTTCAACGACCAAGTCGGGCGCATCGAGGACGTGGTGGCGCGCGTGCACCGACGCACGGAGGGGCTCCTCGAGCGCGCGCTAGGAGACGCGGTCGCCGCGTGGCCGGCCGAGCTCGCCGCCCAGGGGCTAGAGGTCACAGATCCCGGTCCGCCCGCCGATCGCCTGGCCCGGGTTCTGGACGGCGATCCCGACATCCGGCGCGACGCGCTCGAGCTGTGGAACGAGGAGGCGCTGGCGGCCGGCGACGCGTCGCAGGTGCGCGCCCTGGTCTGCGCCCAGCGCCTGCACGCCGAGCGCTGCCGCCGCGCCGGGCTCTACCAGCACATCGGCAGCTTCACCACCCGCGTCCGCGCGACCCACGGCTGGGACGCGTGGCGCAAGCGCCTGCGGATCCCCTTCGATCCGATGTACAGGTACGACCATGTCACGTGGGACTGGCTGGTCGCCCACGTCGATCAGGTCGCGCCGCAGGACGTGCCCGACGCGCTCGCGGCCGCCGCGACCGAGGCCGGGGCTCGAGACCTGGCGGCCACGTTCCCCGACGTCCGATTCAAGCTCGACGCCGACGAGCGTGCCTCGCTCGAGGCCGAGGAGCGCAGCCTGTTCGCCGCCGGATCCTGACGTGTTCTCGCGGCGTGCGTGATGCGTTGCACACGGCTGACTCGCTGTGCCTCGCGCTCCGCGTACGATTCCTCGCGCACGCTCGGTCCGTGTGACGTGGCTCGCAGCTTCTGGCCGGTTGGCGCAAGACCGGCGACGGCCGCGGTCTCCTGTGGGATAGAGTCGCGCTCGGGATCCGGAGCTGACGTTGGTTCGAGCCGGAGACCACAGCGCACCGGCTCCGACTTGCTTCCGTGACTGGCCGCGTGTGGATCAGAGGGAGACCCACACTTGCAACAGGTGACCCGGATTGAAGAGTTTCGGAGCTCCCCCACGAACTCGTACCTCGTTTCGGGTTCATTTCTCGTTTGGTGCGCCGATCCCGAGCTCTATGGCCTGGGGATGTGGGGCAGCCCGGACGAGGCGGAGGTTCGGCAGCTCCTCTGCCCCATGCTCGATCTGGAACTGCGTGCGGAAGCGGCGCCGCATGCCTCGCTCGTCGACCTGCGACACCTCGAGGGCATCGATCCCATCGCCTTCCAAGCGTTCGTCAGCCACCTGCGGTCGCGGCGACAGCTCTACAGCCAGCGCTTGACCCGCCAGGCGAGAGTGCGCCCGAGCGGCCTCGCCGGCGCAACCGTGGCCGGCTTCGATCGGATCGTGCCCCCCGTCTACCCGATCTCGCTCCACGAGACGCTCGGCGAGGGTCTTGCGTGGCTCGGGCGTGACGATCGCCAGGACCTGGTTCACGAGCTGGACGAGATCGTGGCCCGCGCCATGGAGGAGCAGCCGATCTCGCAGCGCCTGCGCACGGTCCTCGTCCCGCCGCTTGGGGAGGTGACGCTCGATCGTGCGGCACGGCGACTCGGTCTGACCACGCGCACGCTACAGCGGCGCCTCCAGCAAGAGCACACGACATTCCAGGCCGTGCACGCCGCGGCGCAGGTGCGGGCGGCTCAGACGTTGCTGCGCGGGACGGATCTGAAGCTCTCGGTGATCGCGCTCGAGGTGGGCTACAGCTCGCTCGCCCACTTCAGCACGATGTTCCGACGGGAGACCGGCGAGGCTCCGAGCGAGTGGCGCAGGCGTTCGGGCGCTCCACTCGAGTCCTCGGATCCCTGAATCCCGCGCGGGCCCGTGTTGTCACTCCCAGATCGTGGGGGCCAGTGGGCGGACGACGGCACGGTCGCGCCAGAGCTGCTGCACCTTCGCGTCGAGCTCGATGCTCGAGCGCCGGCGGAGCTCGGGCTTGTAGAACGCCACGAGATCGACGAGGTCGCCATGCCCCGAGGGCCGGTCCTCTTCGAGCGTGACGGCGCCCCAGCGGCGGACGAGCTCGTGGACGTTGCGGCTCTTGCGCACCGCGCCCGTCATCGCCGAGCCCCCCGATTCGAGGAACCGCTCGTTGCAGAGCCCCATGATCATGTCCTTGACCGAGAAGCCGGGCGCTGCTCGCCGCGCATTGGGGTGAACCGTGAAGTAGCTGTTGACCACCACGCAGGAGCCGTCGCGCGCGAGCGCGCCGCGCGCCTGATCCGACCAGTTGCGGAAGTACGAGTCGGCTCGCACGCTGGGCAGCTCGAGATCGACCAGGGTCATGAAGCTCAGCGCGACGCACTCGTCGCCGAGGAAGAGCGCGCAGATCTCGTCCTGGCGACTGAACGCATCCGAGTGGAGCGCTCCCTCCTTGCCGAGCTCGCGGAAGGCTTCAGACCACGTCTGGTACCAGCAAGCGTACGCGGCGGCATGAAGACGCGCACCGGAAGGTTCGGGACGGTGTCCCGGAAGAAGCACACAGCGAATATCGCTCATGACACGCTCCCCACCACCGGCCCTGTCATCTGCTCCTCGTAGTCGGTCGACGCGACCGAGAACGAACCGTGGTCCATTGGCTCTCTCCTTCAACGTGGGATCGCGGATCCGCCATTGGATCGCCCCACAAGGAAGTGCCCTATACACTGCGGACAACAGAGAATGACTCGCTCACTGCTTCGTGGCGCCCACAGTGAACCGTTTGTCGTGAGTCCCGCCGCGCCGCGCAGCAATCGTTGAGACACTGCTTCCAGTGGAGACCGGTTCTTGAAGCAGACGACTGGACTTGCGGCATATCGGAGCTCGCCGACGGGCTCGTATGCGGTGTCGACGTCGTTTCTGGTCTGGTGCGCCGATCCCCAGCTCTACGGCATGGCGGTCTGGGGTTCCCCGGACGAGGCCGAGATCCGGCGGCTCTGCCAGTTCCTCGACGTGGAGGTCCGTCCAGGCGCCGTGCCGCACGCATCCCTCGTCGACCTGCGGCACCTCCAATACGTCGCGCCTCCGGCTTTCGCGGCGCTCGCAGACCACCTGCAAACGCGCGCGCCGCTCTACCGTGAGCTCGTGACGGGTCAGGCGCGAGTACGCCCGGCTGGCCTTCCCGGAGCGGTCGTGGCTGGCTTCGACAAGATCTTTCGCACCCCACATCCGGTCGCGGTCCATGAGGGCCTCGGCGAGGCGCTCGCGTGGATCGGCCGCGCTGATCGGTCGGATCTGGTCCACGAGCTCGACGAGATCATGGCCGCCGCGATGGGCGAGCTGCCCACCGTGATGCGAGTGCAGCGGGCACTCGTCCCACCGCTGACCAACGTGACCGTGCAGCGCGTGGCGCGACTCCTCGGGCTGTCCGCGCGAACGCTACAGCGGCGGCTTCGGCACGAGGGGACGAGCTTCCAGGCGCAGCTTGCCGCGGCGCAGGTGCGCGCAGCACAGGCGCTGCTGCGCGATACGGAGCTGACGATGACCGTGATCGCGATCGAGGCGGGCTACGGCTCGCTTGCCAGCTTCAGCACGACCTTTCGGCGCCAGACCGGCCTCTCGCCAAGCGAGTGGCGAAAGCTCTCGCGAGACGATGCGAACGTGGGCCCAGCCTCGTGCGTGTCATGAGCCGGTACCGTCCACGCACGCGCCGCGCTTCGTCGGCGTCCATGCCACCCGGAGGTGTTTCATCTGGCGCAGGACGATGCTCTGCCAGATCCCGAAGTCCTGGCCGGAGACGAGTCTCAGATCCGGCAGCCTGTCGAGGAGCACGTTGGTGGTGACCTGAACCTGCAGGCGGGCCAGGGGCGCGCCGAGGCAGAAGTGCGTGCCGCGACCAAAGGTCAGGTGCTGCGGCGCCTTCTCGCGATCGAGGTCGAGCCTGGATGCGTGTGGGCAGAGCGCTTCGTCACGGCTTCCGGCCGCGTAGAGCAGAAGAAGGCGCGATCCCTGCGGGATCTTCACCCCGCCGATGTCCACGTCCTCTCGGGCCGTGCGGACCATCGCGTGGGACACGGAGTCGTAACGGCTGGACTCCTCGAGGAACTTCGATACGAGCTCTCGATCGTCCCGAAGGCGCTGCCAAACGCCGTGCTCCAGGGCGAGCTTCCAGGTGTTGGCCATCAGCGCGGTGGTGGACTCGTGGCCGGCGGACAGCATCGAGGCGCCAATGGCCATCACGAGCTCGTGCATCGACAGCTCCTCGCCGTCCGCCTCCGCAGCCGCGAGCCAGCTCGTCAGGTCCTCGCGCGGGCTCCTGCGCCGCTCCTCGATCAGCTGGATGCAATACTGCTGAAACTCGATGACGCTCGTCGCCATCTCCACCTGTCGCTCCGGCGGGACGTGCTCGAACACGAGCTGCTGCCAGTCGGCGCTCCAGCGCTTGATCTTCCAGACGTCCTCCTGCGGCACGCCCATGACGCCGAGGATGACGTGCACCGGCAACCGATAGGCAAGCTGCTCCACCAGGTCTGCGTGCCCGTCCTCTGCGAAGCGGTCGACCAGGTCGCTGGCCATCTGTCGAATGAACGGCTCCATGCCCGCGACGCGCTGCGCGGTGAAGCCGCGGTTCATGAGGCGGCGCAGGCGAGTGTGCTCCGGCGGGTCCATGCCGAGCAGCACGTGCGCGGTGGGGAAGCCCTGGGAGAGGATGGCCTTCGCCGCGTCGGTGAGCTGCGTTCCGCTCACGAGCATGTCGCGGTTGGAGAAGCGGGTCGGGTCCTTCAGGACCTTCGAGATGTCCTCGTAGCGGCTGACGAGCCACATGCCGAGCATCGGGCTGAAGCAGACGGGCTCTTCCTCGCGCAACCGCTCGAAGAACGGGTGGGGATCATGGACATGGGGCCCGGCGAACGGGTTGTATTGCGTCCCCAGATGGGGGCAGGCTGCGATGGACGGGGACGGGGCGCCGCCCGGCTGGCTGGGTTGGTCATCGCGGTCGGTTGCTGACATTGGGCTGGCTCACCCAAGTAGCTTCATCTCGGCCGCGCCGACTTCGAAATCGCGCCATTCGCTTCGGCGAGCGCGCCAAAGTTCGGGGTGGATCGTTTCCATTTTCGCCGCGTGCGTGGTTGGTTCCCCGCGACACATGATCAGCCCCGAATACCCGCTGGCCAGCTGGTTCCTCCTCATCGCCTCGGCGTTCTTTGGCTCCGTCGTCGCGCTGCCGCTGCTGTTCGCGCCGCTGACGTGGGCACGCTGGTTCCGCTGGAAACTGCCCGATGGCAACAGCGACTTGACCGTGTACTTCGGGCGCTGCCTCGGCGCGACGGCGCTGACCCTCATCATCGCCGTGTGCCACGGAATCCCGGACCCGAGGAATCACCGCTTCGTGTTCGATCTGATCTCCATCGTGTGCGGGCTCATGGTCGTCATCCACGTGTGGGGGTGGATCCGCAAGACGCAGCCGCTCTCGGAGACCGTCGAGATCGCCGTGTGGGCGCTGACATTGGGCCTGTCCCTCGGGATCCGCTTCTGGACGCTGACCTGAGCTGGCCCGACGAGCACGCGGAGCCTCGATGGCCCGATGCCGCCGCGGCGTGGGACGCAGAGATCGAGCGCCGAGGCGCCGAGGTCGACGCCGGCACGGCCGAGACCATGAGCCTCGACGAGTATCGCGCCCACGTCCGCGCTCGCAGAGCGGCGCGCGCTCGTCGATGACCGAGGCACCGTCCCGAAACGGACGAAAGCGGCCGCCTCCAACGAGAGGATCGGCCGCTTTCAGCGAGTAAACGGGGTGAGGGCAGAAGGACTCGAACCTTCAACCAGCGGATTAAGAGTCCGATGCTCTACCATTGAGCTATGCCCCCGTCTGGTTCTAACGAATCTTAAGTTTTCAACTCGGTGAGTCCGGGGCGACTCGAACGCCCGACCTACGGGTTCGAAGCCCGGCGCTCTATCCATCTGAGCTACGGACCCGTGAGCGGCGCGGCAGTAGATAGCGGCGAGCCCCCCGTGGTGTCAAGCGGTACCGATACCTACGCGTAATAATTATTCCTTCTTTCTGAAACAGCGTTCAGGTATACGGGTTTCTCTCGACCGCGGATGGAGGGACCCGTGATCGTTTTGTCGACTCGCGCTAATCGTATTTTGTCCGTGCTCTTCGTCGTTTCGATGGGGGCGTGCGGGAACTTCGGTAGTTGTTCTGCGTGTGGAGCGAGCGCTCCACTCCCTGCAGGCGGCTTACCCGGCAACCAAACGGTGGAAGGTGGCGCACAGGTTCGCGTCACGCCGAACGGCTTCACGAAGCTGACGTCGATCTTACCGGGCGCGATCAACAACGCGTTCGGCGGCGGCTTCTGCGTTCCGCAGGGGCAGATCGGTTCGCTCGGCACGCTCG
>JBQCJR010000019.1:0-3508 GCA_051952595.1 Kofleriaceae bacterium | reverse complement strand
AGCCTGGAGGCTCGCGCGCGCGCTGGGGTCCCACACGCCCGCGAGACGACCCGAGAGATCACCGCAGGTCACGCCCTCGGTGCCGCGCCGCCCGATCGCGAACCCGGCCGTGGTCGCGATCGCGGCGATCACCGCGATCGCGCCGATCGCGATCGCCACGCGGCGGCGACGGCGAACGCGATCGAGCGCGGCCAGGAGCGCGCTCATCGAGGGAAACCGCGCCTCGGGATCCCGCGCCTGACCGCGGCGCAGGATCTTATCGAACCCCGCGGTCCGCGCGCCGAGCGCCTGCGCGGCGACGATGCACCACGCGTATTGATCGCTGCCCTCATCACCGGGCTGCCCGGCGAGCCGCTCGGGCGCGAGATATCCCGGCGTCCCTCCGGGCGAGCTCGTCGCGGGAGGCCCGTCGCCACCGACGAGGCGCGCGAGGCCGAAATCGGTGACCACCGCGCGGCCCGGCTCGACGAGCATGTTGTCGGGCTTGACGTCACCGTGGCAGACGCCCGCGACGTGTGCCGCCTCGATCCCGCGCGCGAGCTGGGTCAGCATCGCGACCACGTCGGAGCGGCTCGGCCCCGTGGCGAGCCACGCGCGGAGCGAGACACCACGCACGAGCTCCATCGCGACCCACACCTCGTCGTCCTCGCTACCGACATCGAGCACCTGGCACACGTTAGGGTGCCGGATACTCGCGAGCGTTCGCGCTTCCCGCGCCAGCCGCAGCCGCTGCGCTCGCGTATCGTCGTCGGAGCCGAGCGACCTCACGACCTTGATCGCGACCGGGCGCCCGAGCTCGGGATCGAACGCCTCGTAGACGATCCCCATGCCACCCGCGCCGATCAGCCGGCCGAGGCGATAGCGCCCGAGGTAGCTGGCGATCGCGGCGCCGCGGACGAGCGCCGCGAGACCCCCGCGGCACAGCTCGCAGACGTCGATGTGCTCCTCGAGCGCGCTGCTCGCGGCGTCGTCGAGCGCGCGCGCGACGAACGCGCTCAACACGAACGGCTCGGGACAGCCGGTCACTCCCTCCTCGTCCCCGTCATGCGGGTTCACGCAACACGCGCGAGAGCGAGAGAGAGAGCTCGCTCTCGACCCAGCGCAGCACGCTGTCGAGCTGCCCTTCGCGTGGGCCGAGGCGCTCCGACAGCATGCGCCGCGTTGCGCGGCCCAGGCGTGCCCGCGCATCCACGAGCCAGCGCGCGCACGTCGATCGGCTCACCCGGTAGATGAGTGCGAGCTCGTCGATCGTCAGATCGTCGAGGACATGCTGGCGAAGGAGGTTGCGCTCGCGCACGGTGAGGCTCGCGAGCGCGGCCTGGACCGCGGCCTTGAGCTCGGCCGAGTACGTGCGGCGCAGGTGCGCGTTCGCGGGATCCGCGTGGGGGTCGGAGCCGAGACCGAGCAGTGCCTCGTCGAGCGTCTCCTCGCGCGTGGTCGTCCGGAGCTGCTTGAGCGCCATCCGCGTCGCGATCACGCGAAGCCAGGCGGCGAGCGGGCCGAAGCCGAGGTAGCGATCGATCGTCCGCGTGTCGCCGACCAGCACGTTGACCCGCACCGCTTGCCGGACCTCGTCGACGAGCGCCGCCGGTAGCCGCATCCGCGCGAGCGCCGCGTCGATCTCGGGGACGAACTGCGTCTCGAACGCGGCGAGCGCCGCGCGATCGCCCTCGCCGAGCGCCGACGAGAGATAGAGGTCGGCATCGTGCCGCTCGGCTCCGGGCGCGGCGCCGTGTGCAGCGCGGGCCACGACGCTCGCGGCGAGCCGCGCCGGTGAGACCGCGACCTGTGGCCAGGCGAGCTTCCCGGCGCTCTCGATCTCGCGTACTTCCTCGACGAGGTCGGGCCGCCCCGCCAGCGCGGCGAGCTCGTCGGGTCCACCGCTCATTCATCGGATGATACTCCGAGTCGGCGCTAGCGCACCGCCGAGAGCACGGCCTGGCACGCCTGCCGCACCGGCCACACGACGGATGCCGTGCGCCCGCCCTCGACGAACGGATCGTGCGCGGCGAGCTGCTCGACGCGCGCGCGCATGCTCTTCGCCTTGAGCACCTTGACCGCGCGGCAGCCCGTGATTCGGCGCGACGGCTCCTCGGAGTCGAGATACCTGGGCAACAGCTCGAGCGCGTGCGGGTGACGGGAGTCGGCGAGGTACGAGAACACGTAGGGATCGGTGTCCAGCTCGGTGCGGCTGGCGAGCAGATCCGCGAGCTCGCGGTCCTTGTTCTCGGCGTCGACCACGCTGACGATCATCCGCACCGCCGAGCTCATGTGCTTCGGATCGAGCACCGCCGCGAGCAGGTACTGGCGCCCGGCGGCATCGGTGAACGCGAAGCCGGCGTCGCTGGCAATCACGAAGCGCCCGCTGAGTAAGTCGTCGTAGCGGCCACACGCCTGCAGCCGCTGGGCGACCGCGCTCGTCGGGCCGTTCTGGATCCCCAGTCGCTTGTTCACCTGACCGTAGTCGCCCTCGCCAGGAAGGATGTCGAACCCTGTGCAGGGGATCTGCGCGATGCGCTCCGCTCCCTTCGCCTCCGAGGCGGCGACCACGTCGCAGGCGCGTTGTTGCTCGGCGGGAGACTCCGGGGTGACACGATTCTCGCAGATCGCGCGAACGTACTCGACCTCCCCGGTCGCCATCCTCTCGTCGATCCGGTTGTCGTAGGTCTTGGGGGCGGGCTTGATGAACATCGCGCAGCTGGCGAGCAGCGCGACGAGTGACACGAGCAGCGCGAACGAGATGACACGCATGACAACAGGCTCCTGATCCGAAGGGGTTCACCACGTAGAGCCGCGCCACGCGCGGCGGTCTCGCGAAATCGACCGGACCACCCCGGACGAAGACCGGGGCTAACTACCGAGACTCTTGCAAGGCCGCGTGACTCTTGATGTTCCGCGTCCCGACGCCTGAACTGAGCGCCGACCGTACCGATGAAGTCGAGGCGGCGGCGTGTCGGGTCGGGCTCGATGGGCGGGCAGTTCGTGTTCAGCCAGCGCGTGCTCGCGGACCAGGGCGTCCTGTCGCGGGGGGAAAGCGTGCGATCCGGGTGTATCCACCCTGGGTGACGCTCGCGGCCAAGGAGGCGATCCGTACACAGCGCTGGCAGGTCACGTGCTTCTTGCCGTTAGGACCCAGCGGCGCCGCAGATCCGGTGCTGGTGCGGAAGCGCTTCCAGGCCTAGCCTGGCCTAGCCTGGCGCGCTCGGCGTCGGAGCTTCGATCCGACGCTTCTCTTTTTCGCGCAAAATTCACCGACTCGATCCGTCCATGCGGTGCCGGTCTGGTCTAGGCAGGCAGAAGGAGTAAAAGATGCGTTCGAGCCACTACAAGCTACTTGCCACGCTGTTGTTCACGGCCTCCGTCGCCGCGTGCGTGACCACGGAACCGGAGGTCGCTGTAGGCGATGACTCGCTCGCGACCTCCTCGCTGCAACGCGCCAACGCCGAGTCGCCGGACGCCACGTGCGGCGATCAGGTCGAGGATCCCGGCGAGCAGTGCTGCACCACGA
>JBQCJR010000018.1:0-6062 GCA_051952595.1 Kofleriaceae bacterium | reverse complement strand
GATCGCGGTCTGCAAGGTGGTGTTGCAGATCGATCCCCAGCACGCCGACACCCTGCGCCGGCTTGCGTTGATGAACGAGCAGGTCGGCGCGGGGCCGACGCGGGCAGGCGGGATGGCCGAGAACAATCCTGCGCTGCACGACAGTCCGTACGTCGCCGCGATCCGGCGCGGCTCGAGCACGCAGGTGCCGCCGCTCTCGAGCGAGCTGCGCTCTGCGAGGGGCGACGTGGGCGACCGGGGACGGGCGAGGCCATCGACGCCGCCGGCCATTTCCTTCGCGCGCACGAAGAGCCGTCCGATCGCGCTGCCTCCGGGCGCCGCCCTCGAGACGGTGAACCTGAGCAAGGAAGTCCCCGAGTCCCACCCGCGAGACAGCAGCAGCCCAGGGGTCCACGTCATCCCCCTTGATGTCGAGCTCCTCGATCAGATCGAGTACGACGCGGCCTCCGACCCGGTCATCGAGATCGAGCCGCCAGATGCTGGGGCCAGCGACGCGGAGGTCGACGAGGCGACCGAGCTCGACCTCGAAGACATCGAGGAGATCCCGCTCCCGGCGCCGCGTGCGATCGGGATGGCAGCGCAACGCGCGCTCGCGGCCACGCCTTTGTTCGCTGGTCTGCCGAGTGACGCGCTCGAGGCACTCGTCGAGAACCTGTCCTTGGTTCCGCTCGAGTCCGGTGAGACACTGTTCCGTGAGGGCGACCCGGGGGATGCGTTGTACGTGGTCGTAGAGGGCGAGGTGTCCGTGCTGTCGGAGGGGCCTCCGCTCGTCGAAATGTCGCGGCTCGGACCGGGTTCGTTCCTCGGTGAGGTCTCGCTGATCACCGATCAGCCGCGCACGGCGACCGTGACGGCGAGTCAGACGTCCGAGTTGTTGCGGATCGATCGCGTGACGCTGTCCCGCGTCCTCGCGAACCATGGCGATGTGTTGCGCGCGGTGCTGCGCTTCGTGCGCGATCGCCTGGTCGACCGGTGGATGCGGACCAGTCCGCTGTTCCGGCCGTTCGATCAGGCGCAGCGCGCCGAGCTCGCGGGCAAGTTCACGTTCCTCGAGATCGAGGACGGCACGCTGTTGATCGGCGCCGGGATGCGTCCGGATGGGCTCTACATCGTGCTCGGTGGCCAGTTCGTCGTGCACCGGAGCAGCCGCACGGTCGCGATCCTGGGCCCTGGGGACCTGATCGGAGAGACGGCGCTGCTGTCAGGCGGCGCGTTCAGGAGCGACGTGATCGCGCACGGCAAGAGCCTCGCGCTGTGCCTTCCGGCCGCGAGGTTCCGCGAGGTGATCATGACGCACCCGCACGTGCTCGAGTACATCGGCGAACAGGCCGAGCACAGCCGCAGGCTGCAGATCCTCTGACGCGCTCGTCAGCGTGGTGGAGCGGCTCCTTCGCCGAGGTGTGGCGGCCGCGTTGGCACCGAGGGCGGGGACGTGGATGGTCGCCAGGCCCAGGGCGGGGGACCGCCTGTGGGGCTTGCCTCGAGGTCGGGGCGACGGAACCAGGGCGGCCGCGGGAAGCAACCGATCGGGAACTCGCGCGTCGTGGCGACCTCTCGGTCGGTGAGCACCTGGGTGACTCGGCGGAAGGCGGCGACGAACTCGCGATACGCGCGTCGAAACGCGGCGTGCAGCGGACGCGTGGTCGCGTGGCACTCCGGAGGACGCGTCTTCTTCAGGGGCGTCGATGGCATCGAGTGCGGGTGGAGCGCCAGCATGGCTTCGACGCCGACGGGAGCGTCGGCCGCCATCTGCTCGATTTCGGTGATCAGCGCGGCGTGCCTCGCGCGCAGGTCGTCCGGCGCGAGGTGGGACCAGACCGGCAGGGGCGAGAGTCGGATGACGTAGCGGTACTCGGCGCGTGGGCGAACCGCGCCCCGGCTGCGGTCGCGTCGCTCGCGATCGCGGTCGATCCAGGTCGTCGGGACCTCCATGTTGCCGAGCAATCCCGGAACCGCGCTGGCGCCCGGCCATTCACGAGGAGAACGCACCAGGCCTTCCTTCACGCCGTTCTTGAGGATGTACGTGAAGCGATCGATGGCTGCATCGTCGTCGAGGATCGGTGCAACCGACGTGTGGGGCCTCCAGAAGCGTTCGGTCCAGCCGTGGAGCGCGCCGACACGTTTCGCGATGTTGGCGTTGACGTACTGGAGGTAGCTTGCGACCTCGCAGCCGTCGCCGGTGGCAGTGAGCTGCTTGTGGTAGTGGTTCCCCATGAACGTGAAGGAGTGCAGGGCGATCCCGGGATAGATCGCCTGCGCTCGCCCGATCACGCCCAGCACGGTCTCGCGCACCTCGTCTGACGGGCGGAGCAGGAAGCGCCCGTGCAGGGTGCGCGCCGTGACCTCGTACATCACGCCGGAGAGGTACTGTCGCGGTGGATACCCCATGCGCTGCAAGACGAGCACGGCTGATGCCAGCCCGCGCCCTCGTCGTCTCGCAGACTTAGACTCCGTTCGCGTCCGGCGCCGTCCGGCCGGCGGACACTTGTCCGGAATTCGGACCTCTTAGGCGCCGTGGCGCGCCCGGCGCGTCCGGAATTCGGACCTGTGAGGTGCTAGTTCTTCGACGGGAGCTGGTCGAGCGGAACCGTGGTCTTGGTCGGCGCGGTCTCGTTGGTTGGCGCTGCGGTATCGGGGCCGAGCAGGTTCCCGAACGGGTTCCAGCCGAACGACGTTGCGACGAGGGCGCCTCCGAGGAGCAGGTACACGATCCCGATCAGCCGGTGCGTGCGGCGGCCCATGGCGTAGAGGCCCTTGCGCTGCCGGGCGCGCTGCTCGGCCTCCTCGGAGCGGAACGACAGCAGGATCCGATGTGCTCCAAAGATGATCACGAGGGCGGCGACGCCGAGGGTCAGCCAGACCGGGATTCGCATGGGGGAGACGTACCATTGACAGGCCCGACTTGCCTGCGCCAGAGTGCGCCGTCTCCCGGCGATGCATACCCAGCCGAAGTATAAGAATTCCGCGGCGTTCTATGACGTCGATGGAACACTCATCAAGATCAACATCGTGCACGCGTTCGCGTTCTACGCGTCGCGACACGCATCGCTGGCGCAAAGCACGCGCCGGACCATCAAGACCGCGCTGTCCGTCCCCGTGTTCTGGGCGGCGGACAAGCTGTCTCGCAAGTGGTTCAACGAGATCTTCTACCGCTCCTATGAGGGCGCGAGCGAAGACCGTCTCGTCGTGCTCGCCGAGGAGTTGTTCGAGGACGTCATCAAGCCGAACATCTACCCGCGGGCCAAGGATCTGATCGAGGAGAGCCGGCGCGCCGGCTGCCGGCAGGTCCTGCTGTCCGGCGCGCTCGACTTCACG
Organism: Kofleriaceae bacterium; assembly: GCA_051952595.1. GTDB lineage: Bacteria > Myxococcota_A > Polyangia > Haliangiales > Haliangiaceae > JABFXX01. The sequence continues at coordinate 2,747 of JBQCJR010000018.1, read as the reverse complement.
ATGCGCCCGCTCGCGCGCTACCTCGGGGTCGACGACCTGATCGCGAACCAGCTCGAGTTCGTCGACAACTACGCGACCGGCAAGCTCAAGAAGCCGTTCGTCGCCGGCGCGACCAAGGCCGACATCATGCGGCAGTACGCGCGCGAGCACGACATCGATCTCGCGCAGTCGTGGGCCTACTCGGACAGCTTCAGCGACTACGCCATGCTCGCGGTGGTCGGCCACCCGACCGCCTGCAACCCCGACCTTCGCCTCCGCACCATGGCCCGCTCGTACGACTGGCCGGTGCTCGACCTCGACGAAGAACCCGCCCGCTCGGTCGCGCGGCGTCCCCACGGGCTCGCCCCCGTGCGCCGCCTGCGCGTCGGAGACGGACGAAAGGACTGATATGCGCGCGATTCGCCCCAAGACTCGCTCCCACACGCGCGAGCACATCGTCACGATCGACAAGGACTCGGCTCCGCGCATCATGTTCTACGGCGAGAACTTCCTCGTCGAGGACCTGCCGGTCGGCACGCGCGTCATCTACCCGAAGCGGCCGATGACCGGCGTGGCCAACCCCCGCGCCACGATCCGCTACGCGCTCAACCACCCCGAGGACTCCGAGCCGCTGCACGCGATGCTCCGTCCGGGGATGAAGGTCACGATCGCGGTCGATGACATCTCGATGCCGCTGCCGATCATGCGCGCGCCGGACGTCCGGCAGCTCGTGCTCGAGATCGTGTGCGAGATGCTCGCCGACCACGGCGTCGACGACGTGCACATCATCATCGCGCTCGGGCTGCACCGCCGGATGCACGATTGGGAGATCAAGCGCATGGTGGGGCAGAAGGTCTGGGACGCGTACTGGCCCGACCGGCTCTACAACCACGATGGCTGCGATCCCGACGGGATGGTGCTGCTCGGCAAGACGCCGCACGGCGAGATCGTCGAGATGAACCGCCGGGTCGCCGAGAGCGACCTGACCATCTACGTCAACCTGAACTTCGTCCCGATGAACGGCGGCAACAAGTCGATGGCCGTCGGGCTGTGTGGCTACGAGAGCCTCAAGGCGCACCACACGCCGAAGGGGATCGTCCAGTCCAACTCGTTCATGGACCCGCCGAAGTCGTACCTGAGCCACTCGTTCAAGCGTCAGGGCGCGCTGATCGAGAAGACCCTCAAGGTCTTCCACATCGAGACGGTCCTCAACAACCGGTGCTTCGACGGGCCGCTGAGCTTCCTGACCAAGAACGAGGACGACTTCACCGAAGCGGACCGGCTCAAGTTCCAGGCCATGAAGTGGACGCTGGACAAGCTGCCGTTTGCGGCGCGGCGCGAGATCTTCATGCGCACGCCGGCGGCGTACGAGCTGATCGCCTGCTACGCGGGCGCGTGCGACCCGGTGCACGACCGGACGCTCGCGAAGCAGAACGAGCAGAACTGCGTCGAGGTCGACGGCCCGGCGGACATCCTGCTGTTCGGCGTGCCGTACATCTCGCCGTACAACGTGAACAGCAAGGCCCTGAATCCATTGCTGGTTCAGGTGATGGCGCTCGGGTACTTCTACCACATGTATCGGCACCAGCCGATCCTGCGCGAGGGCGGCGTCCTCATCCTCACGCACCCGTGCTCGGACAAGTTCGATCCGGTGCATCACCCGAGCTACATCGAGTTCTTCAACCGGATCCTCACCGAGACGACCGACAGCTACACGATCGAGCAGAAGTACCAAGACGAGCTCGCGTACAACCCGAGCTACATCGAGATGTACCGGCGCGGCAACGCGTACCACGGCGCGCACCCGTGCTTCATGTGGTACTGGGGCCAGCGCGGCCGCGAGAAGACCAGCCGGGTGATCGTGGTCGGCGCGGACAACGCGACCGTCCCGGCGATCATGGGCTGGGAGACCGCGGGCTCGGTCGCCGAGGCGATCGCGATGGCGCGGGGCACCATGGGCCGCAGCGCCCAGATCACCATGCTCCACCACCCCCCGTTCGTCATCAGCGACGTGATGTGATGCAGCCCCACACCTATGAGGTCCGATCTTCGGACATGATGGCAACTCGAGTTGCCACCGCGATGGCCTGCAAGGTCCGAATTTCGGACGGGCGCGGGGAGCGATGAGCGCGAACGGCCGCAATGGGCACGTGCAGCTGGGGTACCACCTGGACACCGAGGTGGCGTTTGGCTCCGGCGCGAAGAGCACGCCGTGGCCGGACGCGAAGCGGACGCAGCTGCCTGCGCTCCGCGAGCCGGTGACGGGGAAGGCGCGGCTCGACGTCGCGGAGATCCTGAAGGGCAAGAACATCTTGCTGATCGGGACCACGGGGTTCGTCGGCAAGGTCGCGCTGTCCATGCTGCTGCACCGGTACCCGGACGTCGGGCGGGTGTACTGCCTGGTGCGGCCGGGCGCGGGGAACACCGCGGACGAGCGGTTCTACAAGAAGGTCGCGTCCTCCGAGGCGTTCGACCCGGTCCGCGAGGTCCACGGCGACCAGTTCGAGGCGTTCCTGCGCTCGAAGATCGTCGCGGTCCCCGGCGACATCGGCCGGCCGCTCTGCAACTTCACCGACGAGCAGTTCGCCGAGTTCGAGCTCGCCGGCGGCATCCAGGTGGTCATCAACAGCGCTGGCCTGGTGTCGTGCGCGCCGTCGCTCGAGAGCGCGATTCGCAACAACCCGCGCGGCGCGCAGAAACACCACGACGCCCCCCGCCGGGCCGGCGCACCGCTGGGCCACGTCTCGACCTGCTAAGTCGCCCGGGGC
>JBQCJR010000017.1:0-2719 GCA_051952595.1 Kofleriaceae bacterium | reverse complement strand
TCGAGCTCGACGAGCACCGCGACGCCACCGGGATCCACGCGACCACGAGCGCACCGCTCGACGCGCTCGCCCGCTGTGCCACGGTCGCGCTCGGCGAGCTGCACGCGAGCGCCCCCGCGGGCGGGCGCACCCGCGTGGTCGCGACGATCGCGTTCCGACCACACTAGGGGCCATCCGTACGAGCGAGCCGTGCCCGCGGCGCCGTGCCACGCAGGGTTGCGCGGCCGCGACCGCGCGCGCCGATCGCGGTCGCGATAAGATGCCGACCGTGCCGAATCCGCAGGCGGGGACGATCCTGGGCGCCTATCGCGTCGATGGCACGATCGGCTCGGGCTCGATGGGCGAGGTGTTCCGCGGGGTCGACACCGGCCTCAACCGCCGCGTCGCGATCAAGATCCTGAGCGAGAAGCACCGCGACAGCCCCGAGCTGCGGGCGCGGTTCGTGCGCGAGGGGCGCGCGGTCGCCGCGATCAGCCACCCCAACGTCGTCCAGGTGTTCGCGACCGGCAGCTTCGACGAGCGGCCGTACATCGCGATGGAGCTGCTCGACGGCACCGACCTCGGCACCGCGATCGAGAAGCGCGGCCCGCTCGACTCGCTGACCGCCGCGCACGCGATCTTCGACGCCGCCCAGGGCCTCGCCGCCGCGGCGAAGGCCGGGCTGATCCACCGCGACGTCAAGCCGTCCAACCTGGTGCGGCTGTCCGACGGCCGGGTCAAGGTCACCGACTTCGGGCTCGCCAAGCCGGTCGATCCGGGCGCCGAGCCCGCGCTCACCGCGATGGGCGTTGTGGTCGGCACGCCGGACTACATCGCGCCCGAGCAGGCGCGCGGCGAGACCATCGACGAGCGGGTCGATATCTACGCGCTCGGCGGCACGCTGTACTTCCTGCTCACCGCGATCCCGCCGTTCCGGACCGGCAAGCCGGCCGAGGACAAGTACCTGAAGGTCGTCGCGCGCCACCTGCGCAACCCGGCCCCCGACGCCGCGCAGACCAACCCGGGCGTCGATCCCGAGCTCGCCGAGCTGGCGCGCGCGATGATGTCGAAGAAGCCGGCGGAGCGGCCGTCGTACGACGAGCTGATCGCCCGGCTGTCCCAGATCGTCGCGCGGCTCGATCCCAGTGCGGTCCCGGTGATCCTGAGCTCGCGCGATCGGTCGCGCCCGATCACCGTGCCGGTCCGGGCCACGACCCACGCCCCGGACGACGCGGACGACGACAGCGACCTCGACGTGCCCCCGCGCGCGTTCCCGGGCTGGCTGGTCGCGCTCACCCTGGTGTGCCTCGCGCTGTTCGCCGCGGGCCTCGTGGTCTACCTGCGCCGCCCCGAGCCGGCCGCCCCGCCCCAGCCCGCCGCGGCGCCGCCGGACGCCGCCGTGGTCGCCTCCGTCGACGCTGCGACCGCCCCCGCGCAGGCCCCCGAGGGCATGCTGGTGGTCCGCCGCCCCGACGGCACGCCGCGGTTCTACGTCGACGCCAAGCCGATCAGCTACGCCAGCTACCGCGAGCTGTTCGGCAAGCACGACCAGGGCTCGGCCAAGCCGGCGGACGCGGTGGTGATGGTCTCGTACACCGAGGCGCGGTCGTACGCGATGACGCGCGGCGGCCGGCTGCTGACCAAGGACGAGTGGGACGCGGCGGCGAGCACCCCGAACTTCACGGTCGCCGACGGGGTCTACGAGTGGGTCGACTCGCCCGACGAGAAGACCAAGACGATCCGCCAGCACGGCAAGACGCTGACCCGCCCGGACGCCAAGCAGCGCGACGTCACGTTCCGCATGGCGCGCGATCCGTAGCTACAGCTTGACCGCCAGCGACGCGGCGAGCGCGAGCTCGGGATCGTAGTCGTTGTCGAAGCCCAGCGGCAGCAGCAGCGCGATGCCCGGGCGCAGGTTGCCCGAGACGAACCGCGCGCCGATCGCGAGCGTGCTGGTGACCTCGTCGTCGGCGTTGCTGATCACGTTGGTGACCACCTCGGCGAGCACGTGCACCGCGCCGAGATCGAGGCCGCCACCGACGTTGAGCCGGACGATCGGCGACAGGTCGGTGTCGTCCTCGTCGAGCGCGAGGTCGATCCCGAGGTCGGCCCGCCAGAACAGCTTGCCGGAGCGCCCGGTCGGCGACACGCCGAGCCGCAGCCAGGTCGAGTTGGGGACGCGCTGGACCAGGTCGCCATAGCGCGGCACCGAAGCGATCGCCTGCCCCGCGCCCACGCCGTCATCGTCCGCGGTCGGCAGCGCGAGGCCGGCGTGCACGACCACCGCGGCGCCGCGCGACAGCTGCTTCGCGTACATCCCGCCGAGCTCGAAGTTGCCGATCGCGAGCTCGGACTCCGCGCCGCCGCCGAGCGGGCCGAGGTCGACGTCGACGCTGAGGTACGAGGCCGGCAGCGCAGCGTAGCCACCGAACCCGTTGCCGGCGACGTAGTGCCCGCCGAGCGCCATGCCCATCGCGGTGACGTCGATGTTGTCGGGGGTGTCGAACACCAGGTAGCCGAGGTCGAGCTCGAGCGTCGACTCGGGCGTCAACCGGTCCATCGTCAGCGGCTGGAAGTACGGATCCGCGGTCTCCGCCGCGGCCAGGCCGTGCAGGGCGGACAGCGCGAGGATCGACGCGAGAGCGGTGGCGTGTCGCTTCATGCGCCGATCATCCCCGCGACCTCGCGGCGCCACAAGAGACGATGTATAGTGCCCGACCACACATGTCCGACGTCGATC
>JBQCJR010000016.1:0-25555 GCA_051952595.1 Kofleriaceae bacterium | reverse complement strand
AGCTCGGTCGGCGGGTGGCGCGCCGCGGCGCCCATGCCGGGTGCGGTCGACCCCGAGGTGGGGATCTGGCGCGAGCTGGACCTGGCCGGTGGAGCGGGTGGCCGGGCCGCCGGCTCGCTGCGCGGCGCCTCGGGGACGCCGAACATCGTCCGTGCGCCCGGCGGGACCGGCGGCGTTGCGCCCGGCGGGACCGGCGGCAGTTGCCCCGGCGCTGGTACGACCGGGATGGGCGGCGGCGTGAGTCCGCGGGTGGTCATCCGGCCGAGCGCCCGGGCCGGCGGGGACTGGGCCGGCGGGATCTGAGCCGGCGGGATCTGAGCCGGCGGGGACTGGGCCGGCGGGGACTGGGCCGGCGGGGGCTGGGCCGGCAGCGTCTGGGCCGGCGGTGTCTGGGCCGGCGGGGCGGTCGGTGCCGGTCCGGTCGGAGGCAGCGCGCTCTCGCGGCGCGCACGCGTGATCGAGTACGACGTATCGGGCCGCGGCTCGCCGCGCGGGACCTCGGCGTAGCCCGCGGTGGGGTGGCGTGGCCGCGCGCCCGACGGTGCGAGGGTCAGCTCGGACGGTGCCATCGTCGCGCCCGAGAGCTCGGCCCCCATGGGCTCCGGTGCGAGCTCGTGCTCGGCGATCGCAGTGGCCTCGTCGGGCGGCGCCGGAGCGACCGCCGAGACCCGCGACGAGCTGCGGGGCCGCGCGAGGATCCGCTGGAGCGCCGCGCCCTGGAGCGCCGCGCCCGAGGCGACCGCGTCCTCGGGGCTGACGTCGGTGCGCGGCGGCTTGCGGAAGAACCGGCCGACCTGGTCGCGCACGTACGGCATCTTGGTCGTGCCGCCGACCAGGATCACGTCGGAGACCTGATCGACGCCGACCCCGGCGATCTCGAGCGCCTCGCGGCACACCGGGAACGTGCGGTCGACGATGTCGGACACCAACGAGACGAACTCGTCGCGCGTGATCACGATCTGCAGGTTGAGCGGCGCGCCGCGCGGGCCGTACGCGATCTCGTCGATCCGGACCACCGCGCGCGACCGGCGCGACAGCTCGATCTTGGTCTGCTCGGCGACCGCGCGCAGCCGCATCATCGAGACCTCGTTGGTGCGCAGATCGATCCGGTGCTCGGCGAGGAACTTCGCGACCATCTTGTCGACCAGCCGCTCGTCGAGGTCGTCGCCGCCGAGGAACGTATCGCCCGCGGTGCCGAGCACCTCGTACACCTGGTCCTCGAGCTTGAGGATCGAGATGTCGAACGTGCCGCCGCCGAAATCGAACACCGCGATGATGTCGTGGAGCTGGCGGGCGTGGCCGTACGCGAGCGCCGCGGCGGTGGGCTCGTTGAGCACGCGCACGACGGTGATCCCGGCGATCGCGCCGGCGGTCGCGGTCGCCGAGCGCTGCGCGTCGTTGAAGCTCGCGGGCACGGTGACCACCGCGCGCTGGACCGCGGTGCCGAGCCGCGTGGCCGCGAGGTTGCGCACGTGATCGAGCACGATCGCCGAGATCTCCGGGATCGCGAACTCGCCGGCGCGCGTCGCGATCAACGGCATCTGGTTCGCGCCCTCCTGGATCTGGAACGGCACGCGAGTCCGCGCGGTCTGGACCTCCGGCGACCGGAAGCTGCGGCCGATCAACCGCTTGACCGAATAGATCGTGTTCTGCGGATCGATGACCTTGCGCTGCTTGGCCGCCGCGCCGACCACGACGCCGCCGCTCGGGTGGAACGACACGACCGACGGATGGATCTTGTACCCGCCGTCGTCGGCCAGCACCTTGACCACGCCGGCCCCATCGGCGTGGGCGACGGCGGAGTTCGACGTTCCGAGATCGATTCCTACGATCGGGTCGCTCAAGGGTCAGTTCCGGAACATAGCCTACTGGGAGGACGCGAGGCTGGCCAAAACCCGATCGTACCAGCGCTCGAGGCCGCGACGGAACGGCCACATCCATCCATAGCTCGCGCCGACGAACTGCTCGATCACGTGGCGCCGGAACTCGGGACGTCTCGGATGGTCCGGGCCCCACACCTCGGCGGCCGCGCGCACGCTCTCGGCGTACGCCTGCTTCTCGAAGTGCGCTCGGAACCACGCGAGGCCCATCGGCAGCGGCAGCAGCAGGTACAGCACCGCCATGCCGGGCAGCGTGTAGCTCCGGAATTGTCGTAGATGAACGGCCTCGTGGCGCAGCGTCACGTAGCGGCGATCCGGATCCCAGTCGTCCCAGTCCGACGTGACGTAGATCGTGTTGCCGATCGTGGTCTGGTACGAGTCGAGGTAGCTCCGCATCCGGCCGAGCGTCAGCGCGATCAGGGCGCGATGGATCGCCCGGTGGAGCGGCGACTGGTCCTTGCGCACGATCCGGAACCGCGGGAACTCGGCGCGCAACGCGTCGACCAGCGCGGCGTAGCGATCCACGCCGGCGACTATAGCGGGAGTCGCGTTGACGGCGAACGGCGAGATCCGTAGCGTGCACTCCCCCGTGGTCGACCTGAGCAAGCTCAACCCGCCGCAGCGCGAGGCCGCGGGGCATGGCGGGGGGCCGCTGCTCGTGCTCGCGGGCGCCGGCTCCGGCAAGACCCGCGTGATCACGTTCCGGATCGCGAACCTGCTCGCCGGCGGCATCCCGCCCACGGCGATCTGCGCGGTCACGTTCACCAACAAGGCCGCCGAGGAGATGCGCGAGCGCGTCGGCCATCTGCTCCACGATCCCAAGACCGCGCGCGCGCTCACGATCGGCACGTTCCACGCGCTCGGGCTGCACATCCTGCGCACCGAGCGCAAGGCGCTTGGCATGCCGCGTGGGTTCGCGATCTACGATCAGTCCGATCAGATGGGCGCGGTGCGAGAGGCGCTGCGCGCGGTCAAGGACGTCGGCCGCGATGGCGAGCGGCGGTTCGATGCCAAGGCGATCCTGGCCCGGATCTCGCTGGCCAAGAACGCGTTCGTCGCGCCCGATCAGTACGAGGGCAACCCGGCGGACGAATACGACGGGATCACCCAGCAGGTGTATCCGAAGTACCAGGAGATGCTGCGGTCGTGCGGCGCGTTCGACTTCGACGATCTGATCGTCGAGCCGGTGCGGCTGTTCGAGCGCGATCCGGAGGCGGCGCGGCGGTGGGCCGAGAAGTTCCGGTTCGTCATGGTCGACGAGTTCCAGGACACCAACCGCGCGCAGCTCAAGCTGGTCGAGCACCTGGTCATCGATCACAAGAACCTGTGCGTGGTCGGCGACGACGATCAGTCGATCTACTCGTGGCGCGGCGCGGATCCGACCAACATCCTGCGGTTCGGCGAGCTGTTCCCGGGCGCCAAGATCGTGAAGCTCGAGCAGAACTACCGCTCGACCAAGACGATCCTCACCGCCGCGAACGAGGTGATCGCCAACAACAAGCTCCGCCACGGCAAGCAGCTGTGGTCGCAGCACGGCGCGGGCGACCTGATCACCCACGCGGTCGCGGCGACTCCCGAGGACGAGGCGAAGTGGGTCGCGAACGAGATCCTCAAGCTGCACAAGGAAGGGCGCGCCTGGGACGAGATCGCGGTGATGTACCGCTCGAACATCCAGGCGAAGATCCTCGAGGACGAGCTGCGCCAGGCGAGCGTGCCGTACGTGATGTACGGCGGGCAGCAGTTCTTCGAGCGCAAGGAAGTGAAGGACCTGCTCGCGTACCTGCGGGTCTCGCTCAACCCGCGCGACGAGCTCGCGCTGCGCCGGATCATCAACTACCCGGCCCGCGGGATCGGCGCGACCACCGTGGATCGCCTGGTCGCCGCGGCGCACGCCCGCCACGCGACGCTGTGGGACGCGCTGCGCAGCGCGGTCACCGCGACCGGCACGCTCCCCGGCATGGGCCCGACCTTGCCGCGCGACGACGATGACCCGGACGGGCCGGACGTCGATGTCGGCGATCTGCGCGGCGCCGCGCGCAACGGCGTGCTCGAGCTGGTGCACGTGGTGTCCGAGCTCGGCTCGGCGATCGAGTCCGGGGTCGACGTGGTCACCGCGGCGCGCACGCTGATCGAGGACATCCGGCTGTACGACGACCTGCGCGACGCGGCGGGCTCGGCGGCGGCGGCGCAGCGCCGGATCGATAACGTCGAGGGCCTGCTTGGCTCGCTCCAGCGGTTCTCCGAGAAGGGCAAGGGCCGCGCGGCGCTCGCCGAGTACCTCCGGCTGCTCAGCCTCGAGAACACCAAGGACGAGCGCGAGGACACCCGCGAGAAGGTGGTGCTGACTACCCTGCACGGCTCCAAGGGCCTCGAGTTCCCGGTGTGCTTCATGATCGGGCTCGAGGAGGAGCTGCTGCCACACGCGCGCACGCTCCAGCCGCAGGCGACCGACGTGCTCGACGCCGACCACGCGACCGACATCAGCGAGGAGCGCCGGCTGTGCTACGTCGGGATCACGCGTGCGCAGCGCAAGCTGTACCTGACCCGCGCGTGCACCCGGGTGACCCGCGGCCGCTCGGTGCCGCGCACGCCGTCGCGGTTCCTGCTCGAGATCCCCGACGACCTGCTCGAGGTCCGCGACATCGCCGAGGAGGCGCGCGCGCAGGTCCCGGCGGACGAGGTGAAGAGCTTCTTCGCGAACTTCTCGTTCGACGAATGACGAACGACGAATGACGCGCGCGGGCCAGGCGGCTACGGCTCGCGCTCCGGCGCGACGTCCCCGGCGCGCTCGGCGATCGGCCGCAACCAGCGGACCAGCTCGACCAGCATCTTGCCGGGCTCCTCGTTGTGCATCATGTGCGCCGAGTGCTCGAACCACACCAGCTGCTTGGCCGGTGCCTCGAGCCGCTCGAACCACGCCGCGGCGACCGAGGACGGCGTCATGTGGTCGTGGCGGCCGAGGAACAGGAACGTCGGGCACGCCAGCTTCGTGATGCCGTGGAAGTCGAGCTGCTCGAGCTCGCCGAGCAGCCGCGTCACCGAGGTCTCGCCGCTGTGCTCGCCGGCGGCCAGATCCTTCGGCTCGTAGTCCGGCGAGAGCGCCATCATCCCGAGCTCGTATCCGAAGCCGGACCGCCGGTGGACCGCGCCGCCATAGTGCTGGACCCACTTGCGCTGGGTCATCAGCTTGTCCAACGGGACGCGGCCCGCGGCGTCGGGATAGGGCGCGAGCTTCGCGAGCTCGTCGATCGCCTCGGCGCGGTGATCGGCGCGCGCGCGCTCGACCGCGAACTGGTAGCCGACGCGCTCGTTGTCGCCGAACCCGACCACCTGGCCGGTCCCGACGTACGCGTGGAGCCACTCGGGGTGGCGCTGCGCGAGCTGGGTGCCGAGGATGGTGCCCCACGAGTGGCCGACCACGAAGATCTTCTGCTTGTCGAACCGGCGACGCAGGTGGGTCACTACCTCCTCGGCGTCGCGCAACATGCGGTCGATCGTGATCGTCGGCGCGATCTTCGCCGGGTCGTTGGAGGCGTAGGTCTTGCCCGCGCCGCGCTGGTCCCACTGCACCACCGTGAAGTAGTCCTCCCAGCCGCGCTGGGTGTAGCCGAGCGGCATGGCGGGATAGCCAGGTCCGCCGTGCAGATAGAGCAGGATCGGGTTCGCGCGGTCCGTGCCGCGGATCGACAGCCACTGCGGGATGCCGCCGATCTGCACGGTCTCGAGCACCTCGATGCCGCGCGGCGAGACGATCTTGCGAAAGTCGGCGAGCGCGGCGACCACGTCGGCGCGGCGGGTATCGAACGCGCCGTCCGACGCGCCCTCCGACGCACTCGGACCTGGACGGTCGCGCTGGCAGGCGACGGCACCGAGCGCGACGAGCGCGACGAGCGCGACCTCGGAGATCTTGGGGGCCACGAAGCGTAGTCTCCGGTCGAGGCGCGGCCGTTCAACCCGGGGGCTGGTTGTCGCACCCTGTCGCGGGCGTCGCGCGACCCACGGTTCTCGGCAATGCCTCGTGTGGTGGGAGCCCGATGGCACCGGACAGCCACGCAAGGTCTCGATTTCTGGTATGCCGCGGGACATGAAGCGCAAGGCGATTCTCGGCGGTGTGCTCTTCGCTGCGGCGTGCAGCGGGGGCAGCAAGACGCAAACGACGGGTGGCACGCTCGGCTCGACGCACGACACGAGCGGCGTGGCGCAGACCGGCGGCGCGGGCGCGGGGGCGACCCCGGCGGCGGCGACCGATCCGAACCTGCCGTTCCGCCAGCAGTACTCGAACCCGGGCGGCATGTGGATGCCGTCGCAGATGACGCTGCCGGGCCACGTCGAGACGTTTCAGAAGATGGGCGTCAAGCTCGACGCCAAGGTGCTCGCCGATCCGCTGTCGGCGCCGCTCGCCGCGGTGGTCTCGCTCGGCGGCTGCACGGCCTCGTTCGTGTCGTCCGAGGGCCTGATCGTCACCAACCACCACTGCGTCCAGGGACCGCTCCAGCTCAACTCGACCCCCGAGGCGAACCTGGTCGAGACGGGCTTTCTCGCCAAGACCCGCGCCGACGAGAAGTCGGCCGGCCCCGCGCAGCGCGTGTTCGTCGCGCAGGCGTTCAAGGACGTCACCCACGAGATGCTCGACGGGCTCGAGAAGATCAAGGATCCGGGCGCCCGCAAGCTCGAGCAGGAGAAGCGCCTCAAGCAGCAGATCGCGTCGTGCGAGAAGGATCGCCCGGGCATCCGCTGCCAGGTCAGCGGCTTCTTCCGCGGCGGCCAGTACATCCTGATCGAGAACCTCGAGATCCGCGACGTCCGGCTGGTCTACGTGCCGGCGCGCTCGGTCGGTAACTACGGCGGCGAGATCGACAACTGGGCGTGGCCGCGCCACACCGGCGACTTCTCGTTCTACCGCGCGTACGTCGGCAAGGACGGCAAGCCGGCCGACTACTCGCCGGACAACGTGCCGTTCCAGCCCAAGCACTTCCTCAAGGTCTCGGACAAGGGCCTGCGTCCGAACGACTTCGTGATGATCACCGGCTATCCGGGCTCGACCAGCCGCACCGAGACCGCGATGGAGACCCGCCACAACGTCGAGTGGCGCTACCCGTACCTGATCGCGTACCTGAAGGAGCGCTATCAGCTCGCCGAGTCGTTCCTCAAGGCGCCGGGCGAGACCGCGATCAAGGCCGCGGTCGCCAAGCAGGGCGTGCAGAACGGCCTCGAGAAGTACGAGGGCGTGCTGAAGGGCCTGACCTCGGGCGACCTGCTCCAGCGCAAGATCGACCTCGACAAGAAGGTCAAGGAGTGGGCGGCGCAGCCGGGCAAGGAGGCGTTCAAGGCGGCGATCGAGAAGAACGAGAAGCTGATCGCCGAGGACCAGCGCACCGCGCGCGTCGACTTCGAGCGCAACATCGTGTTCGGCGGCTCGCGGCTGCTCGGCACCGCGCTGAACCTGACCCGGTGGGCCGAGGAGCGGTCGAAGAAGGACGCCGAGCGCAAGCCGGGCTTCCAGGACCGCGACATGCCGCGCAACGTGGCGGCGCAGAAGCAGTTCCTCAAGCAGTACGACCGCACGCTCGATCGCGCGCAGTTCCGGCTCTCGCTGGTCCGCGCGGCGCAGCTGCCCGAGGCGGATCGGCCGTGGCTCGCCACGCTGCTGGGCGCCAAGAAGGGCGCGGCGATCGACGAGGCGCTGATCGACAAGACCCTCGAGGCCTGGTACGGCGCGCAGCAGCTCGAGGACGAGAAGCTCCGCCTCGACCTGCTCCAGAAGGGCACGCTGCAGCAGATCAAGACCTCGAAGGACCCGTTCGTCCAGGCCGCGCAGCGGATCTGGGCCACGTACAAGGCGCAGGAGAAGAAGGACGACGCCGAGGCCGGCGAGCTGATGCTGGTCGCGCCGTTCTACGCCTCGGCGATGCGCGAGGTGCTCGGTGGTCTGCTGTCGCCGGATGCGAACTCGACCCTGCGGATCACCTACGGCACGGTGAAGTCGTTCAAGCCGGCGTCGAAGGATCCGGCGGACTGGCCGTTCACCACGGCGTCGCAGATCCTGACCAAGGACAAGGGCAAGGATCCGTTCGACGCGCCGAAGAAGCTGCTCGAGGCGGTCAAGGCCAAGAAGTACGGCCCGTACGGCGATCCGACGCTCGGGGGTGAGCTGGCGGTCAACTTCCTCAGCGACCTCGACATCACCGGTGGCAACTCCGGCTCGCCGACGCTCAACGACAAGGGCGAGCTGGTCGGCCTGGCGTTCGACGGTACGATCGAGGGCGTCGCCTCCGACGTGGTGTTCAACGGCGAGACCACCCGCACGATCCAGGTCGACGCGCGCTACATGCTCTGGAACATGGACCTGCTCGACGGCGCCGACCATCTCCTCAAGGAGATGGGCATCGAGCCGCGGCTGTAACAGGCGGTCGTCAGCGCGCAGGGCTCGCCGCGGCGAGCCGCTCGCGCGCGAGGCCGACGTAGCGCGGATCGCTGTCACCGGCGATCCACGCCCGGCCCAGGCGCTCGGCGACCACCGCGGTGGTGCCCGAGCCGACGAACGGATCGACGACCAGCTGGCCCGGCGCGCTCGACGCCCGGATCAGCTTCTCGATCAGCGCCTCGGGCTTCTGCGTGGCGTGGGGCGTCTTCTCGGCCATGCCGTTGCAGATCACCGGGATCTCGAACACGTCGCGCGGCTTGGCGCCGAGCGGGTTGGGCTCCCAGCGATCCCGGCGCACGCCGCGCCCGTACTGCGACGACACCGCCTGCACCCGCGCCGGGTAGCGCGTGGTGTGGCCGTTGTACGGGATGCGCACGGCATCGACGTCGATCTTCGCCGCGTCGCCCCGGAGGTGCAGGATCGACTCGTGCGAGCGGCCCCAGTCGCGGCCGAGGTTCGCCTTGTTGCGGTAGTACCAGATCAGCCAGCGGCAGCTCGCGAACCGCCGCGCGCTGCGCGCCTTGACGTCCGCGAGGATCTCGGAGAACCCGCAGACGTACGCCGAGCCGTGTGGCGCGAGCACCCGCGCGACCTCGGCGAGCCAGCCATCACACCACGCGACGTACGCCTCGAGCGACTCGAACTCGTCCCACTCCGCCTTGGAGATCGCGTACGGCGGATCGGTGACGACGAGATCGACCGAGCCATCCGGCAGCCGGCGGAGCAGGTCCATCGCATCGGCGTGCCACAGCTCGCTGCGCCCGCGGGCGAGCGCACGCGTCGGCCCATCGCCGCGCAGATCGCGCGGTCGCGGGAGCTCGCGGAGGACGCGGGGCGGGCGCTTCGGCACCGACGGACCCTACACGACGGATCTGACGCCGCGCCGGCCTATCGGGTGCGGTATCACCGCCGCATGGCGCCCGAGATCCACCCCACCGCGATCGTCGACGGACCGCACCCCCGGATCGGGGACGGGACGCGGATCTGGCACTGGGTGCACGTGATGGAGGGCGCGCAGATCGGCGCGCGCTGCTCGATCGGCCAGGGGTGCTTCATCGGCCGGGTCCAGATCGGCGACGGCTGCCGGATCCAGAACCACGTCTCGATCTACGACGGGGTGACGCTCGAGGACGACGTGTTCCTGGGGCCGTCGTGCGTGTTCACCAACGTCAAGCACCCGCGCGCGCACGTCTCGCGGCGCGACGCCTACGCGCCGACCCGGATCGGTCGCGGCGCGACGGTGGGCGCCAACGCCACGATCGTGTGCGGCGTGACGATCGGCCCCTACGCGATGATCGGCGCCGGCGCGGTGGTCACGCGCGACATCGCCCCCCACGCCCTGGTGGTCGGTGCGCCGGCCGCGCAGATCGGCTGGGCGTGCCGGTGCGGCGAGACCCTGCCGGCGGAGCTCGCGTGCGCGCGGTGCGGCGATCGCTACGCGGCCCGCGACGGCGCGCTCGCGCGCGTTCAACGATAGAGGTGGCGCAGCTGCGCCCACAGCTCGAGCGGATCGAAGCCGAGCAGGGCGAACGGATGCGCGCCGGAGTCCTTCATCGCGTCGCGCGCGCGGTTCGCGATCGCCGCGCCGCGGTCCCGCATGCTCTGCGGCAACATGCTCGCGAGCGCCGACGCGGCGCGCCCGGCCATCGCGGCCACCGCGGCGCCGCCGAGCAGCCCGAGCAGCCAGGCCGGGGCGGGGTCGATCACGACCCGCTTGGCATCGAGCTCGCGCGCGAGCTGGTCGCTCGGTCCGGTGAGGATCCGCATCACCGCGGCGCGCTCGAGGAACACCGCGATGCTGGGCCGGGCGAACCGCGCCTCGACCGCGGCGAGCACGTCCTTGTAGCCGCGTGGGTTCCAGCTCCGGGCGAGCGCCGCCTCGGGCACCCGATCGGCGATCGCGCGGTGGGTCGCCGCGCGCACGATGTCGCCGCCGCGCTTGACCGCGATGATCGAGGCGTGGACGCGCGTGCGATCGTCGTCGATCACGTACGCGACCAGCGCGCTCTGGTCCGGGACCAGCAGGTCGAACGTGCGCTGGAGCGGCTCGTACGCCGGCGCGGGCAGCAGCTCGAGCAGCGGCGGCGAGGTCCACAGGCCGCGCCCGGCGTGCTTCTTGAGCGCGCGCAGCGCGATCAGCCCCTGCTCGACCCCATCCTGCTCGATCCGCAGCGCCGCCTCGATCTCCGCCGACAGCGCGCCGATCAGCCCGCGCTCGACGACGACGATCGCGGCGACGCCGAGCTCGCGCGCCCAGCCGTCCAGCGCGCGCTCGCCGAGCCCGGGCAGCGGCGCGGCGGCCGGATCGATCGAGCCCCTGCCGGTCACGATCAGCTTGATCAGCCGGCCGCCATCGAGCACCGCGAGCGCCCACGGCGGACGCGCCTGCATCCGCGGCGGGACCAGCAGGCGCCACCAGTGGACCCAGTGGCGCGCGTCGACATCGGTCAGCTCGAGCTCGGACGACAGCACGAGGTCAGCCTAACCCCTGAGGTCTTGGCTCCGCGACACCTGCGACGTCCGGTGCGGCGGTACGAGTCACTCCTACCAACATTCCTCGCCTGCGGCTCGGATTTCTCCGCCCGGCTTCGCCGGGCCCCGTCCGCTACGCGTCCGGCCGTCGCTGCGCGCCGGGGATAAATTGCGCATGCCACCGGATTAGGTGAGCATGCGCCCATGCAGAAAACGCTTGCAGCGATTCTCGTGCTTGCAACCGCCGGCCTGGCCCACGCAGGTGGTCAGGAAGGTTCGATCGGCGTCGGTGCGGAGTTCCAGCTCAACGGCCTCGGTGGGGCCTCGGTCAACTACGATGCCGGCGCGTTCCACGTCGGCGGCTTCCTCGCGTTCGAGGACGGCGGTGGAGACAACGACACCGACTTCGGGCTCGGTGGCCGGTTCTACTATCACGTCCACGGCAACGCGACGGCCGACTTCTCGGTTGGCGGCAGCGTCGGTTACCTGAACCTCGCCAACCCGCTCCCGGGCGACGCGGAGAACCGCAACTCGGCGCTGTTCCTCGAGCCGGGCATCCAGGTCCGCGCGTTCCTCGCCACCAACGTCGCGCTATCGTTCACCGCGGGCCTCTCGATCGGCCTGATCGACGCCGAGGGCGCCAGCATCTCCGGCCAGCCGACCGGCACCGCCGGCTTCCACTACTACTTCTTCTAGACCGCTCGCGTCGCTACTCGTCGCTGCCGCCGACCGCGGCGGCGATCGCGACGTCCTGCGCCTTGACCTTCGAGGGATCGAACTTCTTCGCGCCCTCGATCATGCGGTCGATCGTCTTGTCGAAGTCCGGCCGGGCATCGTCCTTGCCGGGCTTCTGGAACCGGAGCGGGTTGATCCGCGCGACCACGATCGGCTTCAGATAGCCGCTCGTGAACCCGGATTCCTTGAGCCGCTCGACCGCGGCGACGACGTGCTTGTCGAGCTCGAGCAGCTTGTCGGCGTGCGCATCGCGAAGTTCGTGGCTTTTGTTCATGGGGGGGGTCGACAACGCCTCGGTGCGCGAGACCACCGAGTTGTACGCGCCGCCCGAGAACCGGCCGTTCTTCTCGTAGCAGACGCCGAGGGTGACCAGCGACGCCTGCTCGAGCTCGAACGCCATGTCGGTCTCGCTGCGGTCGCCGTCCGCGGCGATCGCGCGCGCCATCCGGATCACCTCGAGCGCCTTGTCCTTCAGGTTGTGCGCCTTCTCGGTGTTGAGCGCGAGGATGCGGAACGCGATCTCCGGCTCGGGCATGACCAGCGCGATCGCCGTCTTGGCGCCGAGCTGGCCAAGCGCCGACAGCCGGTGCATGCCGTTCGGCGAGATGAAGCCATCGCCGTCGGGCACGGCGATCACCGGATCGAGGAACCGCCCGACCTTCGGGATCACCGTGGCGAGCCGCTCGGCGTGCGCCTTGGATAGCTCGCGCTGGTACGGCGTGGGCTTGACCTTGTCGAGCGGCAGGGCGGCGAGCGCCACCCAGTGCCCTCCGAACGGCTCGCGGTAGGTCGCGAGCACGGTGCCGCCGGCGTCCTCGATCCGGGAGCGCACCCGACCGACCTCGGCGGTTGGTGATCCGGTCGCCACTTCCTCGGCGGTCAATCCGACCGAACCGGGCTCGGCCTTCACCTTGCGCTTGCGCGGCGAGGCGGGCTTCTTCGGCGTCGTGGCCTTGGCGGCCTTGGCCTTCGGTGGCATGAGGGCACTGTAGTACCGTCGCCGCCCCGCGAAAGGGGACCCGTGATGCAGACGACGTCTTTCCCCAAGAACGAGATCAAGATCCTCCTGCTCGAGAACATCCACCCGGTGGCCACCGAGGCGTTCTCCGCCGAGGGGTTCCAGGTCGAGACCGTCAAGGGTGCGGTTCCGGAGCGCGAGCTGGCGCAGCGCGTGCGCGACGTCCACGTGCTCGGGATCCGCAGCAAGACCCAGGTCACGCCCGCCGTGCTCGACGAGGCGCGCCGGCTGCTCGCGGTGGGCGCGTTTTGCATCGGCACCAACCAGATCTCGACCACCCACGCGAATCGCCGCGGCGTGCCGGTGTTCAACGCACCGTTCTCGAACACCCGCTCGGTCGCCGAGCTGATCCTCGCCGAGATCGTGATGCTGTCGCGCCACCTCGGCGATCGCACGCGCGAGGTCCACGACGGGCGCTGGCGCAAGGTCGCGGCGGGCAGCCACGAGGTGCGCGGCCGCACCATCGGGATCGTCGGCTACGGCCACATCGGCAGCCAGGTCGGCGTGCTCGCCGAGGCGTTCGGGATGCGCGTGGTGTTCCACGACATCCTCGCGAAGCTGCCGATGGGCAACAACCGCGCGATCTCGCGGCTCGACGAGCTGCTCGCGATCTCGGACTTCGTCACCCTGCATGTCCCCGAGACGCCGCAGACCCGCAACCTGATCGGCGCCGCCGAGCTCGCGCGGATGAAGCCCGGCGCGTGCCTGCTCAACGCCAGCCGCGGCACGGTCGTGGACATCGACGCGCTCGCCGCGGCGATCGCGAGCGGCCACATCGGCGGCGCGGCGGTCGACGTGTATCCCGAGGAGCCCGAGTCGAACAGCGATGGCTTCGCGTCGCCGCTGCGCGGGCTGTCGAACGTGATCCTGACCCCACACATCGGTGGCTCGACCGAGGAGGCCCAGGAGGCGATCGGCCGCGAGGTCTCGGCGGCGCTGATCAAGCTGATCAACGGCGGCGCGACCACCGGCGCGGTGAATTTCCCGCAGATCGAGGTCCCCGTGACCCCCGGGGCGCACCGCATCCTCAACGTGCACCGCAACGTCCCCGGTGTGCTGCGCGACATCAACAAGATCGTCTCGGACCGCAACGCGAACATCCGCGCCCAGGTGCTCGCGACCGATCCGGACATCGGCTACCTGATCATGGACCTCGACCGCGACGTCTCGGGCGACGTCAAGCGCGAGATCGGCGCGCTCGAGACCAGCATCAAGACGCGGATCCTGTTCTAGCCGGGTCGTGACCCGGTGCGTCGCGGCGCGCCGCGGTCGCCGGGGGTGCATAGGCAGCGCATCGCCGCCGTGGCAGAATCGGCCGGCCGGTCATGCACATCTCCGTGTTCGATATCTTCAAGATCGGGATCGGCCCGTCGAGCTCGCACACCGTCGGGCCGATGCGCGCGGCGCGCCGGTTCGCCGAGCGGCTCGAGGCCGATGGCCAGCTCGCGCAGGTCCGCGCGGTCAAGGCCGAGCTGTTCGGCAGCCTCGGGTTCACCGGCAAGGGCCACGGCAGCGACAAGGCGATCCTGCTCGGCCTCGAGGGCGAGGATCCGAGCACCGTCGATGTCGATCGGGTCACGCCGCGGGTCGCCGCGATCGGCCAGAGCAAGCGGCTCGTCCTGCTCGGCAAGCACGAGGTCGACCTCGATCCGGACACCCAGCTGGTGTTCCACCGCCGCGAGAAGCTGCCGCTGCACGCCAACGGGATGCGGTTCACCGCGCTCGGCGCGAGCGGCTCGGCGATCGTCGAGCGGATCTACTACTCGGTCGGCGGCGGGTTCGTCGTCGACCACGCGGGCGCGCCGGCCGATGGCAGCACCCCGGCGGACCAGGTCGTGGTGCCGTATCCGTTCAACACCGCCGACGAGCTGCTCCGGCTCACCGTCGATCACGGCATGAGCATCTCCACGCTCATGCTCGAGAACGAGCAGGCGCTGGCGCCCGAGGTCGAGGTGCGGCGCCGCGTGCACGAGATCTGGAAGGCGATGGACGGCTGCGTGCAGCGCGGCTGCTCGCGCGAGGGCATCCTGCCCGGCGGCCTCAAGGTCAAGCGGCGCGCGGCGGCGCTGCACCGCCGGCTCAAGAGCGATCCGGCGGGCGACAGCGATCCGCTGGTGATCATGGACTGGGTCAACCTGTTCGCGCTCGCGGTCAACGAGGAAAACGCCGCGGGCGGCCGCGTGGTGACCGCCCCGACCAACGGCGCGGCGGGGATCATCCCGGCGGTCCTCATGTACTACCGCCGGTTCCTGCCGAACGCCGACGAGGAGGGCACGCTGCGATTCCTTCTCACCGCGGCGGCGATCGGCGCGCTGTACAAGAAGAACGCATCGATCAGCGGCGCGGAGGTCGGCTGCCAGGGCGAGGTCGGCGTCGCGTGCTCGATGGCCGCGGGCGCGCTCGCCGAGGTCATGGGCGGCACCCCGGCGCAGGTCGAGAACGCCGCCGAGATCGGCATGGAGCACAACCTCGGGCTGACCTGCGATCCGATCGGCGGGCTGGTCCAGGTGCCGTGCATCGAGCGCAACGCGATGGGCGCGGTCAAGGCGATCAACGCCGCGCGGCTCGCGCTGCAAGGCGACGGGACGCACAAGGTCTCGCTCGACAAGGTGATCAAGACGATGTGGCGCACGGGCGCGGACATGAGCAGCAAGTACAAGGAGACCGCCCGCGGTGGTCTCGCCGTCAACATCATCGAGTGCTGAGCGCATGCGCACGCCTCGTTTCCGTCGGGCTTCCGCACCACGCTCGGCCTCGGTTCTGAGATAGGCTGCAAGACAGTGGATCTCTCGGGCCTCGAGCCACGGCGCAGCGACCTGGCGCGCGGGATCGTGATCGCGCGCGCCAGCCAGCCGCTCGACGCCGCGGCCCAGCAAGCGCTGTGGGACGTGTTGACCCGCGCCGGCGTGACCGAGTCCGACGTCGAGGGCGGCGAGCCGGTCGAGCGCGATCCCGAGGCGCCGCCCGAGCCACCGCGCCAATGGCTCGCCGCACCGTGGTTGCCGCCTTCGCCGGCCGAGCTCGAGGGCCAGCGCGCGGCGCTCGAGCAGGCCGCCGCGACGTTCGGGCTCGAGGCGATCTGGTGCGTGAAGATCGAGACCGGGATCGATGGCGTCGCGTGGTCCGAGCTGGCGACGCCCGAGGCGCCGGACGAGGAAGAGGAGGAGGGGGCCGAGGAGGAGCCCGAGGTCGTCGACGCGATCTTCGACGAGCACGCCGAGGTGTTGTACGCCGCGCCCGATGCGCCGCTCACCGAGGACGAGACCGCCGAGGAGGAAGACGAGGAGGATCTCTCGCTGACCGAGGAGGAGGAGGAGATCCTCACCGAGCTGACGATCGAGAGCCACTGGCGCAACGGCCCGCCGCCGCTCGAGCACGCGGTCTCGTTCCCGATCGAGCGCTACCCCGAGATCATCGACGACTACGACTGGGAGCGGTTCGGGATCGCGCTCAAGCTCGCGGGCACCCCGCTGCCCGGCGAGGAATCGGTGATCAACGCGTTCTTCGCGCTGTGGCTGTCGGCGTACCAGGACGAGCGGGTCGATGACTTCGAGCCGTTCCAGCGCGCCGACGTCGTGCACGATCGCCGCCACCGCTCGGCGTTGATGTGGGTGGAGCGGTTCACCGTGCCCGCGACGTCCTCGGACCAGGTCCACTTCCTGCTGTGGATCGCCGCGCGCATCCACGACATCCTGCCGATCGCGTGGGCGCGGTTCGAGGTGGTCGACGACGCGATCAAGGCGCGCGCCGATGCCAGCGAGGGCCGCGAGGCGTTCGTGCTCGCCGGCAATCCGTTCGCCGAGCGGTTCCGCCGCCACGGCGAGGAGGTCGCGCTCGCGTGGGCGGTCTCGCAGAGCGCGTGGAGCCGCCGCGAGCTCGCGGGCATGCTGATCGAGGTCGCGCTCGAGCACGATCCGGACGCCCCGGCGACCGCCGCGGTCGCCGAGCGCCTGCTCCGCCGCGCGCTGTCGTTCGACGCCGGCTCGGACGCGACCGGCTACCTGGGGATCGTGCTGGTCCGCCAGCACCGCGTCGCCGAGGCGATCGCGCTCGCGCGGGCCGCGCCGACCCGCGACGTGCGGTTGCTCGTGGTGGGCGAGGCGGCCGAGCACGCGCCGTACGAGCTCGACGACGCGCTCGATCTGCTCGATCCGGAGACCCTCGGCGCGACCGATCCCGAGGAGCTCGCCGACCTGGTCGGCACGTTCGCGCGCCACGCACCGGCGTACCTCGAGGCCGTGCTCGCGCGGATGCCGGCGCAGGAGCGGCTGGTCCCGTACCTGTACAACGCGAGCTTCTCGGTCGAGCGTCCGCAGGCGCTCGCGATCCTGCGCAAGGTGCTCGCGCTGCCGGCGCCGTCGCCCGCGGCCGGCGAGGCACGCACCGCGCTGGTCATGGCGTGGAACAACGCCTGTATCCACGCCCACGCCCTCGGCGACTACCGGCTCGCCGTCGAGCTCGCCGATGGCGGTCAGCCGTACGCGCCCGAGAATCCGTACATCTATCACTCGGCGGCGTGTGCCTATGCCGCCGTCGGCGACAGCGATCGCGCGCTGGCCCAGGTGTCGCGTGCGATCGAGCACGACTACGAGCACACCGAGAAGATGGAGACCGATCCGGATCTCTCGCCGCTCGCGCGCGATCCGCGGTTCGCGGCGCTGTTCATCGAGTGGCGCGCGCGCCGCGCCGATCTGAATTGATCCCAGCCGCGAAGCGGATGCCGGACGCGAAGCGGACGGGGCGGGCGAAGCCCGGTCGGAGCAATCCGAGCCGCAGGCGAGGAATTGAGCGGCCCGCGGCTCAGCTCGGCCGCAGCACGCCGCTCGAGACCTCGGACGCGAGCTGCTTGGTCGCCTCGTCGTAGTGCGCCCAGCACACCGGCGCGTAGTGCTCCTCCGCGCCGAGCTGGATCTGCGGGCCGCGCACCGTGGGCGTGCCGTTCACGAACCGCAGGTTGCAGATCGCCTTCTTCTGGCAGTACTGGCAGGTGACCTTCACCTCCTCGATCCCGTCCGCCAGCTCCATCAGCCGCTGCGCGCCCGGGAACAGCCGGGTGCGGAAGTCGGTCCGTAGGCCGTAACAGATCACCGGCACGCCGGGATCCACGGTAATCCGCCGCAGGTCCTCGATCACCGCCGGGGGCAGGAACTGGGCCTCGTCCACCAGCACGCAGTCCAGCCCCGCGAACTCGCTCGGCACGAGCGTGGTCTCCTCGTCGATCATGAGATCGGCGTCCGCCTCCAGCCCCGAGCGCGACGAGATCTTGCCGGCGCCGAACCGCGTATCCAGCCGCGGCTTCATCAGCAGCACCCGCTTGCCCTGCTTGCGGTAATTGTGAGCCACCGCGAGCAGATTCATCGACTTCGCGGAATCCATCGTGCCGTACCGGAAGTAGAGCTTGGCCACGGCCGCACCCTAGATCCCGGGACTGACATCCCACTCCCCGTTCCGAGCTAGATTCCCCCGATGCGACGCGTCCTCGCGCTCCTCCTGTTCGCCGCCTGTGGTGGCTCGCCGCCGCCTCCCCCGGTGGCCGCGCCGCCCAGCCCGCCGGCCCCGGTCGTCGAGGCCCCTCCGGCCGATCCACGCGTCGCGGCCGACCTCGCGTCGTTCGACGTGGTGTGGAGCCGCGTCGCCGAGAGCTTCTACGACCCCGCGTACGCCGGCGTCGACTGGAAGGCGGTGCGCGCCGAGCTGCGGCCGAAGATCCTCGCGACCACCACGCGCGAGCAGGCCCGGGCGATCATGAACCAGGCGCTCGCTCGGCTCGGCAAGTCGCACTTCGGCGTGACCGGCCCGCTCGACGAGACCAGCGAGGAGGCCCCCGAGGGCGACGCCGAGATCGGCATCGATCTCCGGATCCTGTCCGGCAAGGCGATCGTCGTGCGCGTCGAGCCGGGCTCGCCCGCGGAGCGCGCCAAGATCAAGCTCGGCGACGAGCTGGTCGCCGTCGGGCAGGTCCAGCTCGCCGAGCGGATCGCCGCGGTTGCCTCCAAGGGGGGTGACTCGTCGCTGGCGCCGATGCTCCAGACCCGGGCGGTCGCCGCGCTGTTGCTCGGCGCGCCGGGCACCCAGGTCACCGTCGGGGTGGCCGGCCGCGCGCCGGTCTCGATCGAGCGCACCCACCTCGGCAAGCTCGCGACGTTCGGCAACCTCGGCAGCCACCACGTCCGCTACGACGCGCGCTGGCTCGACGACCGCACCGGCTACATCCGGCTCTCGGTCTTCCTCGATCCGCCGCGCGTCGTCCCGGAATTCGGAAAGGATCTCGAGAAGTTCGCCAAGGCCACCGGCGTCATCATCGACCTGCGTGGCAACCCCGGCGGGATCGGCGTGATGGCGACGGGCATGGCCGGCCACCTGGTGTCCGAGGCCCAGAAGAAGCTCGGCACCATGCACACCCGCGAGGCCACGCTCGACTTCGTGATCAACCCGCAGGCCACGCGCTACACCGGCAAGGTCGCGATCCTGATCGACGAGCTGTCGGCGTCGACCTCCGAGATCTTCGCCGGCGGCCTCCAGGACCTCGGGCGCGCGAAGGTGTTCGGCCGGCGCAGCCCCGGCGCCGCGCTGCCCTCGCTGTTCGAAACGCTGCCCAACGGCGATCGGTTCCAGTACGCGATCGCCGACTACGTCTCGACGAGCGGCAAGGTGCTCGAGGGCAACGGCGTCGCGCCCGACGTGCCGGTCGCGCTCGACATCCCCGTGTTGCGCTCCGGCAAGGACCCCGACCTCGTCGCGGCGACCCGCTGGATCAAGGAGAAGCCATGAACCGTTTCGCGCTCCCTCTGTGTCTGCTGCTCGCCGGCGCCTGCGGCGGCAGCCCGCCTCCCGCCGCGTCGCCGAACCAGCCCGCCGCGGCGGCCCCCGCCGAGCTCACCACCGCCGACGCCGTGATGGAGGGCTCGCTCGCCGCGCAGGGCGGCCGCGACCGGATGTCGAAGCTCACGTCGCTGCGCACCACCGCCACGCTGCGGGTGCTCCAGATGGGGCTCACCGGCACGGTCACCACCCAGAGCGCACCGCCGCGCAACTCGATCACCACGATGGACCTGAAGGGCTTCGGCAAGGTCACCCAGGGAATCAAGGATGACGTGGCCTGGGAGATGAGCCCGATGACCGGCAACCGGCTGATCTCCGGCGCCGAGCGCGAGCAGCTGCTCCGCGAGGCGACGTTCAACGCCGACCTGGTGTGGAAGACGCTCTACCCCAAGGCCGAGCTCGCCGGCTCGATGGACTACCACGGCACGCCGGCCTACAAGGTCGTGCTGACCGCCACGGATGGCTCGAGCCAGACCCGCTACTTCGCCAAGGACACCTTGTTGATGATCGGCCTCCAGATGGTCGCCGACTCGCAGATGGGCAAGATGCCCATCGAGATGGCGTTCTCGGACTACCGCGACGTCGCTGGGATCAAGGTCCCCTACAAGATGCTCCGCCAAGAGGGCCCGCAGACGGTCGAGCTGGTGATCGATGCAGTCGAGCACGACGCGCCGATCCCGCCGGGCGCGTTCGACATCCCGGCCGAGATCGCGAAGCTCCAGGCGTCGCCTTAGCTCGCCTTTCGTTCGCGCTAGAACCGCTTCGCGAGCGCGCGCACGACCTGGAGCGCGGGGATGCCGGTCACCCCGCCGCCGCCGTGGGTCGCCGACGAGGCCTGATAGAGCCCCGCGATCGGCGTCGTGAAGTCGGCGTAGCCCGGGGCCGGGCGCATGTGGAACAGCTGGTGCGCCGAGAGCTCGCCGTGGAAGATGTTCCCGCCGATCAGCCCGTACGTGGTCTCCATGTCGTGGGGCCCGATCACCTGGCGGTGCAGGATCGACGAGGTGAACCCCGGCGCGAGCTGCTCCATGCGCGCGATCAGCCGGTCGGCGTAGGCGTCGAGCTCGGCGCGGTGCGGCGCCGCGGCAAAGCCGTGGGGCACCCACTGGGTGAACATCGTCATCACGTGCTTGCCCGGCGGCGCGAGCGTCGGATCGAACACGCTCGGGATGCAGATGTCCGCGAACGGCAGCTGGGCCGGGCGGCCGGCGACCGCGTCCTGGAACGCGCCCTCGAGATCGTCGAGCGAGTGCGCCAGCACGATCGTGCCGCCGTGGACCTCGGGATCGAACCCGGGCTTGCACGCGAACTCGGGCAGCCGATCGAGCGCGAGGTTGACCTTCACGGTGCCGCTGCGCGACTTCCAGCGCTCGATCGCGACCACGAAGTCCTCGGGCAGCTCCTTGCGCTCGAGGTGGCGCAGGAACGTGATCTGCGGGTGCGTGGTCGCCACGATCGCCTCGGCGTCGAGCTCCTCGCCGCCGGCCAGCACGACGCCGGTCGCGCGGCCGTCGCGCACCTGGATCTTCACGACCTCGGCGTCGGTGCGGATCGTCGCGCCGAAGAACTCCGCGGCGCGGCGCATCGCGGCGGTGACTCCGCCCATGCCGCCCTCGGGGAACCCCCACGAGCCCAACGTTCCATCTCCCAGGCCCTCGCCGACGTCGCCCATCTTGTGGTGCGCCATCACGTACGCGCTGCCCGGCGAGCGCGGCCCGGCCCACGTGCCGATCACGCCGCTCACCGACAGCACGCCGCGCACCGCGTCCGACTCGAACCGCTCCTCGAGCAGGTCGGCGACGCTCATCGTCATCAGGCGCGTGACATCGGCGACGCCGCGCTCGTCGAGCTTGCGCAGCCGCCACGCCAGGCCGAGCGCCGCGAGCAGATCCTTCGGGCGCTTGCTGCCGATCCGCGGCGGGACCTGGGTCAGCATCGGGCCGAGCACCGCCGCGAGCCGGCCGAGCCAGTCGTCCCACCGCTCGAGCTCGTCGGCGTCCGCCCGCGAGAACTTCGAGACCTCGGCGTGGCGACGCTGCTTGTCGTCGCACATCATCAGGTAGCGGCCGTCGAGGTGCGGCACGAAGTACGGGTGCTGCGGATAGATCTTGTACCCGAACCGCGCCAGCTCGAGCTCGTTCATCACCGCCGGCGGCATCAGGCTGACCACGTACGACAGCGCGGTCATCTTGAAGTCGGGTCCCCACGGCTGCTCGGTGATCGCCGCGCCGCCGACCTGGTGGCGCCGCTCGAGCACGGTCACCGAGAGCCCGCGCTTGGCGAGCAGCCCCGCGGTGACCAGGCCGTTGTGACCGCCGCCGATGACGATCACGTCGCAGCGGCGGTTGGCCATCGCTACCAGGCTCCGAGCGCGCGGGCGGCGAGCAGCGCGAGCGCGCCGACCACGCCGGCCGCCGGGATCGTGAAGATCCAAGCGTAGACGATCCGGGTCGCCACGCCCCACCGGATCCCACGCGCCTTGGTCACCGAGCCCACGCCGACGATCGCGCTGGTGATCGTGTGGGTGGTCGACACCGGGATCTTGAGGAACGTCGCGAAGAACAGCGTGATCGCGCCGGCCACCTCGGCGCAGAACCCGCCCACCGGCTTCAGGTGGGTGAGCCCCATGCCCATCGTCTTCACGATCCGCCAGCCGCCGATCGCGGTGCCGAACGCCATCGCGCTGTACGACGCGAGCACCACCCAGTACGGCACCTCGTGCGCGTTCGCATCGAGCATGCCGCCGGCGACCATGACCGCCCAGATCACGCCGATCGTCTTCTGCGCGTCGTTGCCACCGTGGCCGATCGAGTACGCGGCCGCCGAGAGCAGCTGGCCGATCCGGAACGTGCGATCGACCTTCTGCGGGCGCATTCGGCGGAACATCCAGTACACGATGAACATCAGCACGCTGCCGAGCACGAACCCGATCAGCGGCGCGAGCAGGATGAAGTAGAGCGTCTTCGAGATGTTCGCCCAGTTGAGGACGTCGGAGCCGCCGAACGCGAGCCCCGCGCCCGAGAGCCCGCCGATCAGCGCGTGCGAGCTCGACGAGGGCAGGCCCCACCACCAGGTCAGCAGGTTCCACAGGATCGCCCCGGCGAGCCCGCACAACACGACCCACACGAACGCCGGATCGCTGCCCTGGATCTCGACGGTCTTGGCGATCGTGTTCGCCACGCCCTCGTGGAAGATGAACAGCGCGACGAAGTTGAACGTCGCCGCCCACAGCACGGCCACCCGCGGCGACAGCACCCGCGTGGACACCACGGTCGCGATCGAGTTCGCCGCGTCGTGGAAGCCGTTGATGATGTCGAAGATCAGCGCCGCGGCGACCGTGGCGATGACGACGAGGGAGACGTCCATGGCGCGCCCCCGATCACGCGTGCTCGAGGACGACGCCCTCGATGATGTTGGCCACGTCCTCGCAGCGATCCGAAGCGCTCTCGAGGTTCTCGTAGACCTCTTTCCACTTGATGACCGTGATCGGGTCTTTCTCTTCCTTGAACAGCCGCGCCACCGAGCGGCGCAGGATCGCATCGGCCTCGTTCTCGAGCCGATTGATGTCGATGCACAGCTTGAGCGTCCCCTGCGGATCCTTCAGGTGGCGCAGCCCGCGCATCGCCACCTCGACTTGCATCGCCGAGCGGTGCAGCACGTCCGCGAGGTCGCGCGCATCGGAGGTCATCACGGTCAGCTCGTAGAGCTCCATCCGCTCCGCGGCTGCCTCGACGAAGTCCATGATGTCGTCCATCCGCGTGATCAGCCGGTGGATCGAGTCGCGATCGATCGGCGTGATGAACGTCTTGTGGAGCGCCTCGACGCAGCGGTGCGTGATCATGTCGGTCTCGTGCTCGATGTCAGAGATCCGACGACACTTCGCCGCGATGTTCGCGCCGGTGGTGACCAGCGACAGAAATTCTTTGGTGCCTTCGATCGTGAGCGCGGCGTGCTGCTCGAAGAAATCGAAGAAGCTGGTCTCGCGGGGCAGGAACCGGCCGAACATGCAGCCTCCTACCGCGAGCCTGTAACACGTTCGCGATCATCGCGTCACGGCCTGGCCGCGCTTTCCGGTGGCGGGAACGCGCCATCGCGCAGGTACCCAGCCACCAGCTGATGGACGCGGGAGTCGTTCATGATCCAGGTGTGCGTGGCGTCGACCTCGGCGAACGCCGCCATGCCGGCCAGCCGGGTCTCGTCGACGGCGACCGTGCCATCGTGGGCCACCCCACGCGGGAACCGCCGCCCCACCGTCCAGCTGGTCGGGTTGGTGAACGCGAGGCCGCGGGTGCCGGCGATCACGGCGAACGGCGCCGGCGGCGCGGGCCACTGCGAGCCATCGGCCAGCTCGGCCCCGGCCGGGCCGTAGTACCAGCGAAACACCGGGTTGCGGCCCAGCGCGGCGGCCAGCTGGCTGCCCTGGTTCGGCGGGGCCAGCATCGCGATGCGCCGCCAGCGGATCCGAGGATCGTGGAGGTGGCGCGCGATCACGCCGCCCATCGAGTGGGTGACCGCACAGACCGGGCGATCGCCGGACTGCTCGACGATCCAGTCGGCGACCCCGGCCGCCAGCTCGGGGATCGACCGACGGCGCGACGGATACGTCCGGCTCGCCGTCTCGAACCCGCGCGCGCGCAGGGACCGGCCGAGCCGGGCCATCGAGCCCTGGCCGCGGGCGAGCCCGTGGAGCAGCACCACGAGCGGCGCGTCGGTGGCGGACATCAGCGCTCCCTGGCCTCGGCCTCGGCGGCGTCCTTGTCGAGCTCGGCGTCGAGATCCGCGTCGCGCCGCGCCTCCGAGGACTCCTCGATCGACAGCCCGGGCGGCTCGGACGGGAACAGCGGCGCGAGCGCGCGGGGCCGCACTTCGCCCACGACGCGGACCACGTCGCTCGACAGCCGCGCCCGCTCGGCGCGCAGCGCGCGCACCTCGCGCCGGAACCGCAGCCGCCGCGACAGCACGCCGAGCGCGCGGCGCACCAGGCGCACCCGGTCGAGCACCTGCAGCGTCGCCCAGCCGGACAGCGGCAGCAGCAGCGCCGCCGCGATCGCCGCGGCGAGCCCGACCTTCCACCACAGCGCCGCGATCGCGAGCGCGTACGACAGCAGCACCAGCAGGATCCCGATCAGCATCTTCGTCGTCGCGATCACGTCCTTGCGCGGCGTGAGCCGCGGGCCGGCGAGCCGCGCGAACGCGACGGTGGGCAGGTGGAGCGGCGCGCCGGGCACGCTGAGCGGCAGCCACCACGCGACGAGCACGAGGTGGCGCACCATCCGCCCGCCGACCTCGAGCTTCGAGAGATCGCGCGCGAGCTCGCGATCCGTGATCCCGAGGTCGTCGAGCTTGTCCTGGTACGCGCGGACCCGCACCATCAGCTCGGAGACCCGCGGATCCGCCGCGACCGCGCCATAGTAGGTGTTGAACCGGCGCGCCAGCTCGATCCGGTCCTCGATCGAGATCTCGAGCGGCTGGTACAGCCGGCGCACGGTGTCGAGCGCGCGCACGGTATCCCAGTCCGGTGCGTTGATCGTGAGCCGGCGCAGCGCGGCGTCGATCTCGGCGGTCAGCGTGGTCACCGCGGCCGCTGTGGTCGCTGGGGTCTGGTCGCTCGGCGCGACCTCGATCTCGATCGGCGGGCCGTACTGCACCAGCACCCGGCTACGGAACCGCTTGGGATGGATGAACGTCAAGCCACACGGCACGATCGCGATCGCGCGCGGGCTGCGCGCGGCGCCCCCGAGCGCGAGCCGCGCGGCGCCGGTCTTCAGCCGGGCGAGCTGCGATTCGTCGTGCGATAGTCCCTCGGGGAAGATGCCGATCGCGCCGCCCTCGGCGAGCACCCCGAACATGTGCTCGAACGCCGCGTCGTTGAGCTTGCCCGGATCGCGCGCGGCGTCCTGATCGACCTTGCGCGCCACCGGCACCGCGCCGAGGCCGCGCAGCAGCCCGCGCATCAACCGGCCGCGGAACAGCGTGTCCTTGGCGGCGAAGTGGACCACGCGGCCACACGTCGTCAGGATCAGGATCGGATCGATCAACGAGTTCGGGTGGTTGCCGGCGAACAGCACCGGCCCGTCCGCGGGGACGTGCTCGAGGCCCACCACCTCGACCTGGCGGAAGAACACCCGCGTGACGATCCGCAGAAACCACACGAGCACCCGATACGCCACGCGGTATTGTATCGCGGGATCACACCGCGGGATC
>JBQCJR010000015.1:0-2545 GCA_051952595.1 Kofleriaceae bacterium | reverse complement strand
ACCAGCTGGAACGGCCGCGTCGAGATCTCCTGGCCGGCGCCGGCGACGCCGATCACCACGCTCTTGCCCCAGCCGCGGTGGCAGCACTCGAGCGCCTGGCGCATCAGCTGGGTGTTGCCGACGCACTCGAAGCTGTAGTCCGCGCCGCCGCCGGTGAGCTCCACGAGGTGCGCGACCAGATCGCCCTTGACCTCCTTGGGGTTCACGAAGTGCGTCATGCCGAGCGCGCGCGCCATCGGCTCGCGCGCCGGGTTGATGTCCACGCCGACGATCTTCTCGGCGCCGACCATGCGCGCGCCCTGCACGACGTTGAGCCCGATCCCGCCGAGCCCGAACACCACGACGTTCGCGCCGGCCTCGACCTTGGCGGTGAACAGGACCGCGCCGAGGCCGGTGGTCACGCCGCAGCCGATGTAACAGATCTTGTCGAACGGCGCGTCGGACCGGACCTTGGCGAGCGCGATCTCGGGGAGCACGGTGTGGTTCGCGAACGTCGAGCACCCCATGTAGTGGTGGATCATCCGGCCCTTGTACGAGAACCGGCTGGTGCCATCGGGCATCAGGCCCTTGCCCTGGGTCGCGCGGATCGCGGTGCACAGGTTGGTCTTGCGCGACAGGCACGACTTGCAGTTGCGGCACTCCGGCGTGTACAGCGGGATCACGTGGTCGCCGGGGGCGAGCGTGGTCACGCCCGGGCCGACCTCGCGCACGATGCCGGCGCCCTCGTGACCGAAGATCACCGGGAACAGGCCCTCGGGGTCGCCGCCGGAGCGCGTGAACT
This sequence comes from Kofleriaceae bacterium, assembly GCA_051952595.1. Taxonomy (GTDB): domain Bacteria; phylum Myxococcota_A; class Polyangia; order Haliangiales; family Haliangiaceae; genus JABFXX01. The sequence goes on along the minus strand of JBQCJR010000015.1, from coordinate 1,764 downwards.
CGTCGGTGTGACACACGCCGGTGGCGACGATCTCGACCAGGACCTCACCCGCGCGCGGGCCCTCGAGGTCCACTTCTTCGATCGCGAGGGGCTGGTTCGGCTCGAAACAGATCGCAGCTCGGGTCTTCATCGCCCGAGCATGCCCGATCGAGGCATCGCTGGCGACCTGCGGCGACGGCGCAACGAGATCACCAGCGCGGCGGCGATCGGAGCACCACCGATTGGGTTCGCGCTGGTCGAGCACGCGCACGCGTAGAAGCTGGTCCGCTCCGGCTCGACGCCGAACGCGTGGCCGATCAGGTCGACCGGCAGCGGCGCGCCACCGACGGAGAGATCGAGGTAGGCCTGGTGCGCGCCCGGCCGCTTCGGCGCGAACCGCACCTGCACCGCCATGGTCTCGCGCGGGCCGAGCGTGCGCTGCTCGGCGCGCGGCGTGACGTCCCACGCGTTCGCGCCGCGCACCACCGCGACCACGCCGGCCAGCGTGACGGCGACCGGGCTGGACGAGCAGTTCTGGAGCGTGACCGTTCGCCACGGCGTGGTCATCCCGACGTCGCTCTCGGCGCGCACCTCGCGCGGCGAGACCGCGGTGCCGTCGGCGATGAACTCGACCACCACCGGGACGGCGAGCGGTGCGCTCGGCACATCGACGTCCCACGACACCAAGCCCTCGACGTGGCCGGGCGTGGTGCTCGACGGCGCGACCTCGATCGCGGCGCTCGTATCGGGGGCGAGGATCGCGGGATAGCTCGACGGATCGATGAACCGCAGCGCGAACGCCTGCGCCGGATCGATGACCGGCGCCGCGGCCTGGAGCGTCGCCGTGCCCACGTTGCGGAGCGCGAGCGCGCCGGTCACCGGGCTGCCGATGCACAGCGTGCCGAGATCGAGCCGATCGGGGGCGATGCGCGCGGCGGGCGTGACCACGCGGCCGCGCACCGGGAGCCGCAGCTGCTCGCCATCGACGTGGATCACCAGCTGGCTCGGCCCGGCCTCGAGCGCGACGTCCTCGCCGGTGGCGAGCGCGAGCGTGAGCGCCGCGGTGGCCCCGACCTCGAGGGTCTGCGGCGGCACGCTGGTCGCGGTGAGCGCATCGGGCGCCCCCTCGAGCGCCACCGACGCCAGCGCGAGCGGCAGCGGACCGGGGTTGCGCAGCACCACCTCGATCGACGGCGCGTCGCTGCCGATCCGGACCTCGCCGAAATCGAGCTCGCCCGGCGACACCTCGAGGCGGGTATCGGCCACGGTGCACCGCACGGCGATCGCGGTGTCACCGGCGTAGCCATCGGACGCGAGCGCGACCGAGCCGGTGAACGAGCCGGCGACCGGCGATCGGCAGGTCACCTCGAGCTCGCCGGCGCCGCCGTTCGCCGCCAGCGCGAGCGAGCCCGGGGCGACCGCAAACGGCGAGCCCGGCGAGCCCGGCCCGCCGGTGACCGCGGCGGTCGCGGTGATCGCCGCGTTGCCGGGGTTCGCGAGCCGCACCGTGCGGGTGCGCGGCGCATCGAGCGGAATGACGCCGAAGTCGATCTCGCCGCCGGTCGGCTCGAGCACGCTCAGGACGCCGCCGGTCGCGCTGCCGGCGAGCGTCACCGTGCGCGTCCCGACCGCCGAGTGCACGGTCAGCACCGACGACAGATCGCCGTGGCGCTGCGGCCGAAACTCGACGTCGATCGTCCGGGTCTGTCCGCCGGCGAGCGTGCATGGCGCCGCGGTGGTGCACGCGCTCGCCCGCCAGTGCGCGCCGTGCACCGGCTCGAAGTC
>JBQCJR010000014.1:0-6268 GCA_051952595.1 Kofleriaceae bacterium | reverse complement strand
CAAGGGCGACCCCGCGACCACGCACCTGCCGGTGCTGATCTGTAGCTCGCTCGGCGAGGCCGCCGACCTCGAGCGCGGGTTCGACGCCGGGGCCGACGACTATCTCGTCAAGCCGGTGGTGCCCGAGGAGCTGTCGACCCGGGTGCGCGCGCTGGTCCAGGGCTCGCTGCCGGCGTCGCGCGAGCGCGTGCTGGTGGTCGATGACTCGCCGGCGCAGCGCCACTACGTCGCCGATTGCCTGGCCCGCCAGGGCTTCGTGGTGGCCACCGCCGAGGACGGCGCGATCGCCCTGGCGCGCGCGCGGGCCACGCCACCGGCGCTGATCGTGAGCGACTACGAGATGCCGAACATGAGCGGGTTCGAGCTGGTCCACGCGCTGCGCCGCGATCCCGAGCTGCGCCAGATCCCGGTGATCATGCTGACCGCGCGCGACTCGCGCCGCGACATGGCGCAGATGCGCGCGGCTGGCGCCTCCGCGTACCTGGTCAAGCCGTTCTCGCAGGACAAGTGCATCGCGCTGGTCGAGCGCACGCTCGCCGAGCGCCGGCTGCTGGCGTACAAGGAAGCGTCCGCGGTGTTCATCTCCCAGGGCGCGCGCCAGGCCGCCGAGCAGCGCGCGAGCGCCGGCACGCTGCGCGCGTTCCGCGCCGACGAGCGGACCGCCTCGATCCTGTTCAGCGATCTGGTCGGGTTCACGCCGATGTCCGCGACGCTCGCGCCCGGCGAGCTGATCAGCCTGCTCAACGACTACTTCGACGTGATGTGCCCGATCATCACCGCGCACGGCGGCGACATCGACAAGTTCATCGGCGACGCGATCATGGCGATCTACGAGGACCAGCGCGGCCAGCCGCCCGCCGCCGAGCGCGCCGTGCGATCGGCGCTCGCGATGCAGGCCGCGTTGCGCCGGTTCAACGAGGGCCGCGCCCCCGCGCTCGCGATGCGGATCGGGATCAACACCGGCCCGGTCGTGCGCGGCGACCTCGGCTCGCGCGTGTTCCGGCGCGACTACACCGTGATCGGCGACGCGGTGAACCAGGCCAATCGCTACGAGGCGCGCTGCCCTCCCGGCGAGGTGCTGGTCAGCCGATCGACCCGCGAGGTGCTCGGCGATCGCGCGCGCGTGCGCGAGCTCGCCGGCCTGTCGCTCAAGGGCATCACCGAGCCGGTCACCGGCTACGTGATCGAGGCGCTCGCCGAGGCCGAGGAGGATCCGCGATGACCCGCAAGCTCCGCCTGCTGATCGTCGACGACTCGCTGTTCATGCGCGCGGCGATCGCGCGCGCCGTCGCGCCGAGTGGCTTCGAGGTGGTCGGCCAGGCCAAGGACGGCGCCGACGCGCTCGCCCAGGTCGACCGGCTCGCGCCCGACGTGATCACGATGGACTTCAACATGCCGGGCATGAACGGCGCCGACACCGTGCGCGCGCTGATGCAGCGCCGGCCGACCCCGGTCGTGATGTTCTCGGCGCACACCAAGCAAGGCGCGCGCGAGACGTTCGACGCGCTGGCCGCCGGCGCGGTCGACTTCGTCACCAAGCCGGCCGGCGAGGTCTCGATCGATCTCAGCAAGATCGCCGACGAGCTGATCCGCAAGCTGACCGCCGCCGCCGCCGCCCGCCCGCGCGCCCTCGTGCCGCAGCCGCCCGCGCGCCCCTCGGGCAATCTCGCGCGCGCCACCCTGCCCGGCGGGCTGCCCCGGGTGTGCTGCATCGCGATCTCGACCGGCGGCCCCGCCGCGCTGTCGGAGGTCGTGCCCGCGCTGCCCGCCGAGCTGCGGCTCGCGATCGTCGTCGTGCAGCACATGCCTGCGGGGTTCACCGGCGCGCTCGCCGAGCGGCTCGATGCCCAGAGCCAGGTCGAGGTGCGCGAGGCCGAGGCCGGCGATCGCCCGATGGCCGGCCTGGTGCTGATCGCTCCCGGCGATCGCCACCTCGAGTTCGACGACCGCGGCGCCATCGTGCTCACCGACGGGCCACCCGTCCACGGCTGTCGCCCATCCGCCGACGTGACGATGCGCTCGGCGGTCAAGGTCTACGGCCGGCGGACCCTCGGCGTGGTGATGACCGGCATGGGCAAGGACGGCGCGGCCGGCGCGCTCGCGATCAAGCGCGCCGAGGGCAAGACCTGCGCGCAGGACGCGCAGAGCTCGGTGATCTACGGCATGCCCCGGGCCGCGATCGAGGCCGGAGCGATCGACGAGGTGGTCCCGCTCGGCGACATCGCGGCGTGGCTGCGCTACGCTTGACGCTTGTCGATCCTGGCGAGTCGTTCGATCGGATTCATCGGCGCCGGCAACATGGCCGAGGCGCTCGTGCGTGGCCTGGTGCGCGGCGGCCACGTCCCGCCGGAGCGGATCACCGCCTCGGCGCCGCGCCGCGAGCGACTCGACGAGCTGCGCGCCGCCTACGACATCGCCGTCACCACCGATAACCGCGAGGTCGCGCGTGGCGCCGGCGTGCTCGTGCTCTCGGTCAAGCCGCAGATCCTCGGCAAGGTGCTGGTCGAGGTCGCCGATCAGCTGCAGCCCGGCGCGCTCGTGATCTCGATCGCCGCCGGCGTCGGCACCGAGGCGATCGAGGAGGTGCTCGCCGATGGCGTGCGCGTCGTGCGCGCGATGCCGAACACGCCGGCCACCGTGGGCGCCGGCGCCACCGCGATCGCGCCCGGCCGCCACGCCAGCGAGCCCGAGCTCGCGACCGCGCGCGCGATCTTCGACGCCGTCGGGATCACCGTGTCGCTCGACGAGAGCCACCTCGACGCGGTCACCGGGCTCTCGGGCTCCGGGCCAGCGTACATCTTCCTGATCCTCGAGGCGCTCGCCGATGCCGGCGTCAAGGTCGGGCTGTCGCGGCGCAACGCCCAGCGGCTCGCCGCGCAGACCGTGATGGGCTCGGCCAAGCTTCTGCTCGAGACCGACGAGCACCCCGGCCGGCTCAAGGACATGGTCACCTCGCCCGGCGGCACGGCGATCGCCGGCCTGCACACCCTCGAGCAGGGCGGGCTGCGCACCACGCTGATCAACGCCGTCGAGACCGCGACCAAGCGGGCGCGCGAGCTCGGCCGCGGGAGCAAGTAGCGATGGCCCGGCCCGCGCAGCCCACCGCGGACGCCGTGACGTTCGACATCCTGGTCCAGCCGCGGGCCTCGCGCGCCCAGATCGCCGGGCGCCACGACGGCCGGATCAAGGTCTGCGTGACCGCGCCGCCGGTCGACGGCGAGGCCAACGCGGCGGTCATCGAGCTGATCGCGGAGGCCCTCGGCGTGCCGCGGCGCGCGGTCGAGGTGATCGCCGGGGCCTCGTCGCGGCGCAAGACCCTGCGGGTCACCGGGGTCACCGCCGCGCAGGTCGAGGGGCTGGTGCGATGATCCGCGCCGCCGCCGCCGCGCTCGCCGCCCTCGCGCTCGCCGGCTGCCCGCAGGGCCAGCAGGGCACGATCGCGCTCGAGCTCGCGACCGCGCCGGGCTCGACGATCCTCGACGCAGTCACCCAGCTGCGGGTCACGATCACCCGACCGCGCCAGGTGTTCCTCGTCGATCGCACCGACCGCGGCTTCGACCTGGTGCTCGATCTCGACGCCACCGGGATCACCGGCGCGTTCGTGATCGAGGGGTTCGACGCCAGCGGCGGCCTGGTCGCCTCCGGCGCATCGCCGCTGGTGCCGTTCACCGGGATCGACGCGCGGGTCGTGGTCTACCTCGCCCCACCGATGTCGCTCGGCGCCGCTCCGGAGGCGCTCGAGCCGATGCGCCGCGCACCCTCGGTCGCGGCCCTGCCCTACGGCGCGGTGCTCGCCGGCGGCGAGAGTTCGACCGGCGCGCCGCTCGACCACCTCCAGATCTACAACGCGTACGATCACTCGCTGGTCGACGGCCTCGCGCTGCCCGGGCCGCGGTTCGGCGTCGCGACCGGCGCGGGTGCCAACGGATCGGTCCACCTGTTTGGTGGGCGCGATGCCACCGGCGCGGCGACCGGCACCGCGTGGCGGTTCGACACCACCGTGCAGCCGCGCGGCGCGTATCTCGAGCGCGGCGACTTCCCGGCGCTCGCGCGGATCGGCGCCCGCGCGGTGTGGATCGGCGCCGAGAGCTTCCTGATCACCGGCGATCCGATCATCCAGATCGCCGGCACCACGATCCGCACGCTCGACCAGGCGCGCGCGACCGGCGGCGCCAGCACCACCGACGACAACGGCGCGCTCGCCGCCCTGTTGCTCGACGACGCGAGCGGCGGCAACCTGGTGCCGTTCCGCAATGACGCGCTCGGCGCGCCGCTCGCGGTGCAGAAGCCCGAGAGCACGCTCGTCGCGCTGCCCGGCGGCCGGATCGGCGCGTTCGGCGGCACCACGCCGGAGATCGTCGTGTTCGACGCGACCAGCCACCAGGTCGCGATGCCAGGCCAGCTCGCGTCGCCCGCGCCGTACCCGGTGGTCGCGGCGACCTCGCGCCACGTCGTCGCGGTCGGCGCGGACCTCGATCTCGAGGTGCTCGATGCCGGCACGCTCCAGCCGATCGCGGTGATCCCGAACGATCAGCCGTTCACCGCGGCGGTCGCGCTCGCGAACGATCAGGTGCTGCTGGTCGGCGAGTCGCTCCAGCTGTTCACGCCACCGCCGCCTTCGCTCGAGTAGCTGGCGCCCCGATCCGACCAACGCGCGACCGACACCGTTGGTCTAAGAAAGCTTGGCCGCGATCGACCGAATCGGCTCGACGCGCGTTTGCGGGGAGACCATGCGCCACGTGCTCGCCGCCTGCGCCTGCCTGCTCGCCGGCTCCTCCCAGCTCGCCCACGCCGACGACGAGACGCCTCCGCTCTCGGTCTACGGGTTCGCGCGGCTCGACCTGCTGGTCAACGACTCGCGGATGTCGGCGGTCGACGATCCGACGTTCGTCTTGCGCGAGCCCGCCGCCGGCCAGATCGACAGCGAGCTCACGATGACGCCCCGGCTGTCGCGGGTCGGGCTCTCGATCGAAGACTGGAACATCCACCGCTCGGTCTTCCGCGGCGAGGGCAAGCTCGAGATCGACTTCGCCGGCGGCGCGGGGCTCAACGCGATCCGGCTGCGCCACGCCTACGCGTCGATCTACGTCGGCGACCAGCGCCGGATCGAGCTGCTCGCCGGCCAGACCTGGGACCTGGTCTCGCCGCTGTTCCCGACGGTGCAGAACGATACCCAGCTGCGCCACGCCGGCAACCTCGGCGATCGGCGCGCGCAGGCCCGGCTGTCGATGCGGCCACTTCGCCACCTGCTGATGGCGGTCGCCGCCGCGGCGCCCGCGGTGCTCGATCCGCAGGATCGCGATGGCGATGGCCGGGTCGATGGCATGGCCTCCGGCGCGCCGATGCTCCAGTTCCTCGTCGAGATGAGCGGCCCCATGCTCCGCCAGCAGGCCCGGCTCGGCGTCTCCGGCCACGTCGGCCGGACCGAGCTGGCCAGCGGCGAGCGCACCGCGAGCCACTCGGTCGCCGCGCACGTCTACCTGCCGTTCGGCCGGTTCGCCGCGCTGCACGGCGAGGGCTACATTGGCAGCAACCTCGCCGAGCTCGGCGGCGGCATCGGCCAGGGCGTCAATGCGGCGACCGGCAAGGCGATCCAAGGGCTCGGTGGCTGGATCGAGCTCGCGATGATGCCCAGCAGCCGCCACCTGCTCGCGGTCGGCGCCAGCGCGGACGTCGCGCGCGCCGAGGATCTCGAGATCGGCGATCGCGAGCGCAACCGCACGATCTATCAGGCCCTCCGCTACAAGCCCAAGCAGGCGATCCAGCTCGGCCTCGAGTACCTGTACTGGCGGACCGCGTACCACGGCATGACCGGCGGCACAGCGAACCGGGTCGACGCGCACGTCAGCGTCTTCTTCTAGCGAGCGTTGCGCTACCATCTGCGGCGTTGCCCTGCCTGGAAGCCGACACCGTCGCGCTGCTGTTCTCCGACCGGCTGTCGGACGCCGATCGCCAGCGCGTCGACGTACACTACTATCGCTGCGCGACCTGCCGCCAGCTGATCGGGGCGGTCGCGCGGGGCCAGGGCACGCCTGCCGATGACGCCTCGCCCGCCGCGCACAGCCCGTGGCCCAGCGGCACCGGCGAGCCGGCGCGCCACGTCGCGCTCGCCGCAGGCGACGCGGTGTCGCGCTACGTCGTGGAGCGGTTCCTCGGCGCCGGCGCGATGGGCGCGGTCTACGAGGCGCGCGATCCGGAGCTCGGCCGGCGGGTCGCGCTCAAGATCGTGCCCGGCGCGGGCGCGCGGGCCGCACGGCTGATCCGCGAG
>JBQCJR010000013.1:0-7742 GCA_051952595.1 Kofleriaceae bacterium | reverse complement strand
TCGGCGAGCGCGCCGGCATCGCCGACCGGCACCAGCAGGCCACTCTCGCCGTGGACCACGGTCTCGCGGCAGCCCGGGGCATCGGTGGTGATCACCGCGCGGCCCATGCTCATCGCCTCGAGCACCGAGCGCGGCGTGCCCTCGCGGTACGACGGCAGGATCAGCGCGTGGGCGGCGCGTAGGTGGGGTCGGATGTCGTCGGTCGCACCGAGGTACTCCACCGCGCCCGCGGCGATCCAGCGATCGAGGTCGGCGCGCGACACGCTCTCGGGGTTCGGATCGATCCAGCCGACGATCTGGAACCGCGCGTCGGGGTGGCGCGCCCGCACCCGCGCGGCGGCCTCGGCGAACTCGCCGATCCCCTTGTCGCGGAGCAGCCGGCCGACGAACAGGAACCGCGGCGGGCCATCCGGCAGCGGCGACGGCGCGTAGTGGTCCAGGTCGACGCCGCTGCCGCGCACCATCGCGACCCGGACGTGCCGCGGCACCACGCCGAGCTGCTCGAGCTCGCGCCGATCGTCCGGGTTCTGGAAGAACACCACGTGGCTGCGCCCGAGGCCGAGGCGGTACAGCCCGCGCGCGACCTGGGCGACCACGCGCTGCTTGGGCGAGCGCGCGCGGGTCAGCGCGTAGCCCAGCCCGGTGATCATCGCGCCGCGCCGGCCGACCCCGGCGAGCGCGGCGGCGATCATGCCGTAGATCACCGGCTTGATCGTATAGGCGAGCACGGCGTCGGGGGCCCGCTCGCGCAGTCGCGTGGTCAGCGTGATGAGGGTCCGTAGATCGGCGCGTGGATCGAGCCCGGCGCGCTGGAGGAACAGAGGCTCGAACGCGACGCCGAGCTCGCCGAGCGCGGCGGTGACCTCGGGGCTGCCGTCGGCGGCCATCGCGGTCACCTGGTGTCCACGCGCGACCAGCGCGGCGAGCAGCGGGCCCCGGAACTTGATCAGCGACGGCGCCCAGCCGCCGATCACCACCACGCGCATCAGCGGGCTCTCGGGCGCGCCGGGACTCCCACCGCCACCGCGTCGCCCCCGAGGTCGCGCACCACCGCCGCGCCGGCGCCGATCGTGGTCCGCGGGCCGACCGCGCGCCCCGGCGCGATCACCGCGCCGATCCCCACGAACACCTCGTCGCCGAGCGTCACGCTGCCGGCGAGCCGCGCGCCCGGCGCGACGTGCACCGCGTCGCCGAGCACGCAGTCGTGATCGATCGACGCGCCGGTGTTGACGATCCCGTGCGCGCCGATCGCGGCGTCCGGCTGGATCACCGCGCCCGCGAACACCACCGTGCCCGGCCCCAGCCGGACCGTGGGATCGACCACCGCCGAGGGGTGCACGAGCGTCGCGAACCGGCACCGCGCGATCCCGCCGAGCCACCGCCGGGTGGCGTTGTTGCCGATCGCGAGCACACACGTGGCGTCTGGATCATCGAGCCGCGACAGGCTCGGTCCGGTGATCGCCACGCCGAGCAGCGCGCCGCCCCACCGCGCCTGGTCATCGTCGACCACCGCGGTGACCTCGAAGCCCGCCGCGCGCGCGGTGGCGATCACGACCTTGGCGTGACCGCCGGCTCCAACAACAACGAGGGCAGACATCGGGGACTACTTCGTTGCGTCCGGTCCGGCCTGGAAGTTCGCCCGGATCTCGTCCTCGGTCAGCCCGCGGTTGTAGATCGCGACCAGCGCGTAGGTGCCCAGCCAGCTGCGGTTCATCGCCAGCTCGTTGCCGAGCACCATCCGGTACGCGCCCTCCCACGCCGTGGGGCCCTCGGGGGCGGTCTCGGCGAGCCGCTCGCCGTTGACGTAGAGCGCGCGGCTGCTGGCATCGGCCACCACCACGACGTGGTTCATGCCGTTGGCGACCTGCTGGCCGGCGGGTGGCAACAGATCCGGCGCGCCGTTCTGGGACTGCGGCGCGGTCTGGCTGGTGCGCACGCGGCCGAGCCAGCGATCGCCGGCGTGCAGGATCGAGATGTTGCGCGAGTTGATCGTCGCGTTGACCCCGGCGATCACCGCCGGCGCGCCGTTCGAGCCCTGGATCACGAGCAGCGGCTCGATCCACGCCTCGAGGGTGACCCCGCGGGTGCTCAGGCACTCGGTGGTCAGCCGGGTGGCCGACCCGTTCGGCGAGGACCCGAGCACCGGTCTATCGACCAGCATCCGGCCGCCCGTCCAGGTCACCGCGTCGCTCAGATCGAGCCGGATCGGCGGGCGGTTGCCGTTGGTGTCGTCGATCGTCGCGCCGCTGGCCTCGTCGAACGTCCAGAACGCGATCAGGCCATCACGCGTCCGGCCCACCGGCGTATCGATCGGCGGGACCTCGCCATCGGGCCGCGCATCGGTCACCGCCGGCGCGGGCGTGAACCCACACGCGGCGAGCGCGATCAACCCGATGGCGGCTCTCACGCCCCGAGCTTAATCGATCCCGGTCGGGCGGTGCACGCGATCGCGCTCACGCGCCGGTGAACTCGGGCATCGTGGCGTGCCCGTCGCGGGCGATGCCCTGGCGCTGGACCACGCGCAGCAGCGTCCACAGCAGGATCCGCGCGTCGACCACGAGGCTCCAGTGGTCGACGTACCAGACATCGTGAGCGAGCTTGTCGTTCCACGACAGCGAGTTCCGCCCGTTGATCTGCGACCACCCGGTGATCCCGGGCAGCACGTCGTGGCGGCGCGCCTGCTCGGGGGAGTAGCGCTCGAGGTACTGCACGAGCAGCGGGCGCGGCCCGACGAGGCTCAGCTCGCCGCGCAGCACGTTGATCAGCTGCGGTAGCTCGTCCAGGCTGGTCGAGCGGAGGAATGCACCCAACCGGGTGAGCCGCTCGCCGTCCGGCAGCGGGCGGCCGCTCGCGTCCACCGCCTCGCGCATCGTGCGGAACTTCAGGATCTCGAACGGCCGGCCGCGCAGGCCGGGCCGGACCTGTCGGAACAACACCGGTGAGCCCATCGTGAGGCGGATCGCCGCGGCGGTCGCGGCGATCACGGGCGCCGTCGCGACCAGCCCGGCCGCGGCGATCGAGCGATCGAAGGCCTGCTTGAGTCGGAGGCGCCAGCCGGCTTGCATCGTGGCCCCTAGCATTTGCGATCCCCGGACCGGTACGCAAGATTGCGCGCATGCATGTCGTGGTCACCGGAGCCGCTGGATTCATCGGCTCGCACCTCTCGGAGCGGCTGGTCGCGCAGGGGGTGCGCGTCACCGGGTTCGACGCGTTCGACGACTACCTCTACCCGGCCTCGGTCAAGCGCGCGAACGCCGCCGAGCTCGCGCGGCTGCCGGCCGATCGGTTCGAGCTGATCGAGGGCGATCTGTGCGATCGCGACGCGCTCGCCCGGCTGCTCGATCGCGACGTCGACGTGGTGTGCCACCTCGCCGCGCTGGCTGGCGTGCAGCCCTCGCTGGTCCAGCCGATGCGCTACCTGCGCACCAACATCGAGGGCACCGGCGCGCTGCTCGAGGCGATGCGCACCGCCAAGCTGCAGCGCCTGGTGTTCGCGTCGTCGAGCTCGGTGTACGGCGCGCGGCCGGGCAGCACCGCGGCGTTCCGCGAGGACGATCCGTGCGTCACGCCGGCCTCGCCGTACGCGGCGACCAAGCGGATGAACGAGCTGCAGCTGTCGATGTACCGCGACCTGTTCGGCATCGGCGTGTTCGCGCTGCGGTTCTTCACGGTGTACGGGCCGCGCCAGCGCCCCGACATGGCGATCCCCAAGTTCGTGAAGGCGATCGCGGCCGGCGCGCCGGTGACCCTGTTCGGCGATGGCTCGTCGCGCCGCGACTACACCTACATCGATGACATCGTGAGCGGCGTGGTCGCCGCGATCGAGCGGATCGAGCCGGGGCGGTTCGAGCTGTTCAACCTCGGCGGCACCCGCACGGTCGAGCTGCGCCGGCTGGTCGAGATCATCGAGGGCGTGATCGGCAAGCCGGCGCGGATCGAGTGGAAGCCGGACCAGCCCGGTGACGTGCCGATCACCTACGCCAACATCGAGCGCGCACAGGCGGCGCTCGGCTACCAGCCGACCACGCGGCCGGAGGTCGGGATCCAGCGCTACTGGGACTGGCTGACCGCGCGGCCGATGCCGGCGTAGGAGAACCCCGCCGCGCGCGCCTCGTTCACCGACCACACGTTGCGGCCGTCGAACAGCGCCGGGGTGCGCATCAGCGCCTTGAGCCGCGCGAAGTCCGGCGCGCGCAGCTCGTGCCACTCGGTGACCAGCACCAGCGCGTCGGCGCCCTCGGCCGCCGCGTAGGCGTCGCTCGCCAGCTCGATCGCGCCGCCGAGCTCGGCGCGGATGTTCGGCATCGCCGCTGGATCGTAGCCGGTCACCGTGGCGCCGGCGGCGAGCAGCTGGCCGATCAAGGTCAGCGCGGGCGACTCGCGGATGTCGTCGGTCTCCGGCTTGAACGCCAGGCCCCACAGCGCGATCCGCTTGCCGGCGAGCTGCTGCTTGAAGTGCGCGATCACCCGCTCGCCGAGCAGCCGCTTCTGGCGCTCGTTCGCGCGCTCCACCGCGTCCACCACGCCGAGCGGCACGTCGTGCTCGCGCGCGGTGTGGAGCAGCGCGCGCAGGTCCTTGGGGAAGCACGAGCCGCCGAAGCCGGCGCCGGCGAACAGGAACTTGCCGCCGATCCGCGGGTCCGCGCCGATCCCCTTGCGCACCGTCTCGATGTCCGCGCCGATCTGCTCGCACAGCCGCGCGAGCTCGTTCATGAACGAGATCCGCGTCGCGAGCATCGCGTTGGCGGCGTACTTGGTGAGCTCCGCCGAGCGGAGGTCCATCACCTGGATCCGATCGCTCGTGCGCAGCACGCTGCTGTACAGATCGCGCAGCAGCTCGATCGCGCGCGGGTGCTCCGCGCCCACGATCACGCGCGCCGGCTTCATGAAGTCGTTGACCACGTCGCCCTCCTTGAGGAACTCGGGGTTCGACGCCACCGCGAACGGCTGGGTGGTGACCTCGGCGATCGCGTCGCGCACCCGATCGCCGGTGCCGACCGGCACGGTCGACTTGTTGACGATCACCGCGAAGCCGGTCAGCGCGCGGCCGATCGCGCGCGCGGCCTCGAGCACGTACTGGAGGTCCGCCGAGCCGTCCTCGCCCGACGGCGTGCCGACCGCGATGAACACCAGCTGCGCGCCGGCGACCGCCTCCGCGGTGCGGGTCGTGAAGTGCAGCCGGCCGAGCGCGGCGTTGCGGCGCACCAGCTCCGGCAGGCCCGGCTCGTGGATCGGGATCTCGTTGCGATGCAGCGCCTCGATCCGGCGCTCGTCGATATCGACGCAGGTGACGTCGTGGCCGAAGTCCGAGAACCCGGCCCCCGTGACGAGCCCCACGTAACCGGTGCCGACGATAGCGAGCTTCATCGACGGGCACGCTAGCACGCCGATCCGGAGTTGCCCCGGGGTTGCCTCGCGTCACTTCGGCACGGGCGCGGCGCTGGGCCCGACGCGCAGCCTCGGTGCACCAAGCGGCAGCGCGCCGAGGTCCGGCTTGCCCTTGTCGGCCGCGCGCAGCGAGTCCGGCCAGCTCGCCGGCAGCGCGATGCCGGCGTCGATCGCGGGGCTGCCCGGCTGGATCCGTAGATCGATCTCCGGCTCGAAGTCGCGCAGCGCGACGAACCGCGGATCCGCGAATTGATCGCGCGCGCCCCAGCCCGGCGCGTACTGCTGCTTGCTGCTCTCGAACAGCGGCGAGCCGCGGAACGCCGCGAAGAACGCCGCGCCGGTCGGCTTCGCGCCGAGCCCCCACATCAGGTTGGCATCGACCTGCAGATCGGTGCCGGCGGCGCCGGCGAAGTTGAGCCCGGGCTCGCCATCGACCTGCACGAACACGTTGTTGAACAGCCGCCGCTTGGTCCCGCGCATGCCCATCACCATCTGCAGGCCGTAGTAGTCGCGGACCGCCTTGCCCGCGTTGATCACGGTGTTGTGATAGAAGAACAGCGGCTCCCAGATCGGGCTGCCGTGATCGCCGCACATCCGGCTCGCGAGCAGCTCGACCGGCACCTTGTCGCCCGTCTCGTCCTGCGGGATCCAGCCGTACGTCCCGACGCGCAGATCGAACACGTTGCGGTAGAGGTAGACCCCCGGGCCGATCTGGTTCGGCGAGCCATCCTCGGCGAACGCGAGCGCGCTGTACGCCCGCGAGATCCAGTTCTCGTAGATCCGGATGTCCTCGGGCACCGCCTGGCGCGGCGCCAGCACGAGGTACAGCGCGTCGTCGTTGAAGTTGTCGACCAGGTTGTGGTGGAAGCGCAGCGACTTGAGGCTGTCGATCACGATCCCGTCGTGGCCATCGGTCAGCTCGTTGTACGCGATCTCCCAGTCGCGCGATTGCGGCAGCCGGCTATCCGCGACGAGCAGGTACGGAGAGGCGCCGCGGTACTTCATGCTCGCGCGCGACGACCACGGCGCCGCGATGCCGCGCAGCGCCGAGCGCACCAGCCGCAGGCGATCCGTGGCCCGGACGTGGAGCGCCGGGGCGCCGCCGTAGATCGTCACGCCGTCGAGCTCGAGATCGCTCGCGCCTTCGACGTGCACGGTGTGGACCGCCGAGCCGCGCAGCACGACGTCCTGGATCCGCACGTGGTGCGCGCGATCGATCACGAGCGCGCTGCGATCCGCGCCGATCACCAGCGGGACCTTGCGTGGATCGGTCTCGCCCCGGTAGTTGTCCTGGCTCTTCAGCGTGGTGTGGGCGAGCCGGACGTGGATCCGGTGGGTCTTGCGATCGAGCCAGATCCCCGGCCCGACGTAGATCCCGGTGCCGGCCTGGTCCTTGACCACGTTCCAGTACTCGTTGCGCGCGCGCAGATCGGCCTCGAACTTGTAGCCGTGCAGCGGGACCATCGAATCGGCGAAGTTCCCCAGGAGCCACACGCCGCGCTCCGCCACGCGCCGCGACAGCGCGGGGTAGGTCGCCTTCGAGCGAAACTCGCCGGGCGCGCCCCCGGGCGCCGGCTCCCACGCGGTGCCCGGCGACTCGGCGAACTCGCGCAGCCCACCATCGAGGATCGCCAGCTCGCCCGGCGCCGAGCGGATCGTGATCGGTGCGCCCGGCTTGCCCGACGCGTTGACCACCACCGACTCGTAGTAGGTGCCGCCGCGCAGCACGAGGGTATCGCCGGGGGCGAGCCGGGAGATCGCGGCGCCGATCGTCTTCCACGGCCGCGCCGGGGAGCCGGGGCCGGCATCGTCGCCGGTGCGGCCATCGACGTACAGCGCGCGGCCCGCGGCGAGCGGGCGGGTCGACGGCGATGGCAGCGCGCGCATCGGCGCGTGCGAGCGCATCGGCGCCGGATCGGCCGTGGCCGGGGCGATCGAGGAGAACGCGACCGTCAGCGCCGCGAGGACGAGTCTGGGCGTGGTCATGCCAGTCATGCCAGTCATGGGACCTCAGCGGTTCGATGGACGCGGCGTCGCGATCGTTCAGTGAGGCCTCTCACACTGCTACGATGCGCGCGATGAGCCCCGAGGCCGCGCTGGTGATGGTGGTAACTCCGCTCCGCGGGGCGCAGCCACTCCGGCTGCCGCTGGTCAAGCGGATCACCAGCCTCGGGGCGGATGCCACCGCCGATGTCCGGCTGCCGACCGCGCCGCCGCACTGGGCGGTGGTCCACCGCGGCGACGAGGCGATCGAGGTGCTGATCGCCTCGACCGGCCAGCGCCACCGGCTGACCCCGGGGCAGTCGCTCGAGGCCGACGGGATCGCGATCGCGCTCGAGTCCACGCTGGCCGCG
>JBQCJR010000012.1:0-2515 GCA_051952595.1 Kofleriaceae bacterium | reverse complement strand
AACAGTGGTCGGCCCGACTGGCAGGCGAGCTTCGCGAGCGTCACCGCCGCGCTCGACGCGCGAGCCGCCGCCTGGATCGACCAGGCGACCGCGAGCTGCAAGGCCACGCACCTCGCGCGGACCCAATCGGTGCCCGTGTTCGAGCTACGCGAGGGATGCCTCGAGCGCGCGCTCGCCGAGGAGCGTGCGGTGTTCTCGGTGCTGACGGCGAGGATCGATCTCGATCGCGTCGTGGTCCAGTTGCTCGGCCTCCCTTCGCTCGAACGCTGCCAGAATATCGCGGCGCTGACAGCGGAGAGCCTCGGGCGAGCGACGCCCGCGGAGCTCCCGCTCGTGCGCGAGATCGACGAGCTCGCAACGCGCGCCACGATGCAGGTCGACCACGCCGCCGATCGAGCTCGCGCGGTGGCGCTGCTCGCACGCACGCCCCCGCTCTCCGCGTATCAACGTGCCCGCGTGCAGCTGGCGATCGCGCAGGGCCACGCGCAAGAACGGAACCTCGTCGAGGGGATCGCTGCCCTCGATGCCGCACAGACCGACGCGATCCGCGCCCGCACACCCGCGATGATCGCCGCGATCGCGACCGAGCTCGTGGTCCGACGACTCCAACTCGATGGCAACTACGACCACGCGCGTGGCCAGCTGCCCTTGCTCGAGATCTTGATCGGGCAGGCCGGTGACGATCCGGATCTCCGCGCGCGGTTCGAGGAGGTCAGCGGCATGGTGCGCGTCGGTGTCGGCGAACGGACCGCGGCGATCCTCCACCTCGAGCGAGCGGTCGCGATCCGGACGTCCCGACACGGCGCCGCCGGGCTGCCGACGCTCGATGCGAAGGCCGCACTCGCCGACGCCCTCGCGGCCAACGACCAGCTCGCGGCCGCCGCGGCCCTCGTCGATCAGGTGCTGGCGGATCGCACGCGCCTCCTCGGCGGCACGCATCCCGAGGTCGGCGTCACGCTGCTCGACCTCGCGCTGATCCAGCGCCGGACCGATCGCCTGGCCGAAGCGGCGCGAACCGCGGATCGCGCGCTCGCGATCTTGACGCGCTGGTGGCCGCCCGACGATCCGAGGCTCGCCTTGCCGTACCTGCGGCGGGGCGAGGTGGCCTATCGCCAGCGCCGGTTCGCCGACGCCGAGCGTGACTACCGGAGCGTGCTCGCGCTGGTCGGTGACGAGCGCGCGGCGGCGCGCGGCGATGATCTCGATCTCCAAGCCTACGATCGGCTCGGCCACCTCGAAGCCGACCAGGAGCGGTGGGACGAGGCGCTCGGTTGGTACGATCAGGCGCTCGCCGTGGCGGTCACCCGGCGAGGCCGGCAACCGCTGTTCGTCCCGCGGATCCAGGCGAGTCGCTGCTTCTTGCTGTTCACGCGGAGGCGCGCAGCCGAGGCCGAACAAGCATGCGAGGCGACGGTCGCCGAGTACGCCGCGACGGTGGCGGCCCTGCCGGACGAGCGGGCCGAGGCCACCCTCACCGCGGCCCAGGTCCTCGCCGAAGTGGGGCGCACCGATCGCGCGCGTGTCCTCGCGACCCAAGCGCGCGCGGCTTACCAGGCGCTGGGCAAGCCGGACGTGGTCGGTGAGATCGACACCATGCTGAAGGCCCTCGCGAGACCTCGGTGAGCGCGGGTGCGCGCACCCAAGTGTAGAGAACGAACCACCGCCCCCCGCGTCGTACTCATCCATGATGCGGAAGAGCGCTCCCGACAGGACGCCTTGCAGCTCCGTGTCCGCGGGCTCGCCGCTCACCAACTCCGGCATGGGAGCCGCGAAGCGCGCCCGGAGCCGCACCTTCTCTAGCGACTCCGGATCCGACACCACGAGTGGCCCCACGTCGCGGAGCGCCGAGCTGGAGCGGGTGCGCGTGTGTTCAAAAGGCGCACGCGGTTGCGTGGCTCTCGAGCACTGCCTTGCCATCCGTGAGCACGGCGGTGCGCAGCGCGGACTCGTACACCGTCTTCAGCTGCGTCGCTAGCTGCGAGATGCCGCCGCAGTTGTCGCTCACGGAGTAGCTCGCCGAGAACGCCCCCGGCCCTGCGGTGGTCGCGATCGAGTAGCCATCATCGCTGAACGCAACCGTGTTGCTGTACGGCGCGCCGGTCGCGGTCAGGGTCGCGGTACAGGTCCGCGAGATGCCGAGGACGGTCACCCGAACCGGCACGACGGCCGTGATCGCGAGCTCGGCCGCGAACGCATCGCCGTTCAGCGCGGCGTCACTGTACGCGAACGCGACATCGCATCCCGCGTTGCCGTTCGAGCAGGTCGAGGTCGTGCAGGCGCGAACCGTGACGCCGCTGGAGGTCGAGGTGACCGGCGAGACGCACACCGTGGCCATGGCATTCGCCAGGTAGTGCGCAGGCAAATCCGCGGCGTGGTTCTCGGCGTCGCTCGTGGTGCAGCACTGCTCGCCGGGATCCTCGACCTGATCGCCGCACGTGGCGTCCGGCGACTCGGCGTTGGCGCGTTGCAGCGAGGAGGTCGCGAGCGAGTCATCGCCTACAGCGACCTCCGGTTC
>JBQCJR010000011.1:0-11097 GCA_051952595.1 Kofleriaceae bacterium | reverse complement strand
CGAGGTAGCCGCGCGATTCGAGCTCCGCGGCGAGCGCGGCGCGATCGCGCTCGAGCCGCCGCGGGTCGATCGAGTCGCCGACTTTCGAGGTCAGCGTCGCGCGCAGCGCGGCGAGCGGCAGGCCGCGGCCATCGATCGCGATGCTCTGGATCTCCTGCGTCTTCTCCACCGGACGCGCGCGGCCGGCCTCGGCGTGGGCATCCTGGGGCAGATGTCGCACCACCACCCACGCGCTGGCTCCGACGAGCACGGTGAGCAGGAGGATCGATCGCATCGTGTGAAACTGCGCTTGGAGCAAGCGCGAGGCCAGCCCCAACTGCGGGAGATCACTCGGCCCTCACGCGAGGACCGTGGCCGGCGCATCACGGTGTGGGCCGGCGCTGTGGCGGTGCGTCGACAACGCTAGGGCAAGGTCGCGGTCGCGGTGTTGCCGAACCGGTCGGTCACGCGCACGCCGAGGGCGCTGGCGTTGTCCGGCACCGAGATCCCGCCGCTGGCGTCCGAGGTGACCTGGCTGGACGACAGCACGGCGCCGCCGGTGCCGAGCAGCGCGACGGTGACCTGCTGCCCACGCACCGGGACCGGCTGGTTCGACGGGGCCGAGGGATCCATCCACCGCCAGCCCTTCGGCGCGTGCAGCGCGATGGTCGCGCGCACGGCACCACCGGCGCGCTGCGCACCCTGCGCGACGAGCCCGCCGGCGACGACCTCGAACGGCGCGCTGTCGAGCGACCACGTGCTGCCCTGGACGTGGAACCGGTAGCGACCGAGCGGCACGCCGCCGCGCCCGTCGAGCCCATCGTTCAACCCGCCGATCCACGGCACGGCCTGCCACTCGGCGACCCACACGTGGGTCTGCGGCCCGCGACGCTGGAGCGGCGACGGGGTGTACGCGAGCACGATCTCGCCATCCTCGACGGGCCGGCCGCTGTAGCGCGCGACGTCCACGAACTGCCCGGCGGTCTCGACCTGGAGGGTCACCCGCGGGGTCTTGACCTGCGGATCGTCGCCGATCCACACGAACGTAGCGATCCCGCTGACCCGCGGGATCTGCGCGGCGGGCTGCGCCTGCGCCGGGGTGCCGGTGCGCGCCCACGCGACGTCGGGCACGGTCGCGGGCACGGTGCCGGCATCGGGGGCGGGATCGTCGACCTCGAGGCGATCGACCATGGTCGGCACGGCGACGCGCGTGGTGCCGCCGGCGGCGCCGTCCTCGCGCTCGGAGGTCATCGCGAGTGGCATCAGCGCGAGCAGCTGCTCGGCGATGTACTCGGCCTCGAGGGGGCCCCAGAACGTCACGCTCGGCTCGTAACCGCCGAGCATCCAGTCCTCGGGCCGCAGCATGTAGCCGACGTGGCCCTGCGCGTAGCCGACGACGATCGCGTTCTGGCCGAGGGGCGACTTCTCGCGCACGAGGTCGGCGAGCAGGATGCTGACCTCGCCGGGCAGCGTGCCGAGCACGTAGTCGCCGATCCGCAGGGCGGAGATCGTGGTGCGCGTGGTCTCGCACACGGGGTGGCGCTCGTCGACGCCGAAGTCGATATCGAAGATCGGGCCGAGGATCGGCGCGGCGAGGTCGAGGCGCAGGCACGAGCCGTACGGCAGGATGCCCTCGGTGCCGGGGATGCTCGCGGTCGGGAACATCGGCGTGGCGGTCTCGCACAGCGCGGCGCCGAGCGGCGCGTTGAACTCGTCGATGGGCGAGACCAGCGCGCTGCCTTCGTAGACCACGCCGTCGGGCTCGGTCTTGCCGTCGAACGGCGCGTACGAGAGCGCGCCGCCGCGGATCTTGAACGTCTCGGGGTACGGGCCGGTCTCGATCGACCGCGACACCATCTCGAGCTCGATCGAATCGCGCATCGTGGTGCCGGCCTGCGTCCACGCGGCCATCAGCTCGGGCAGCGCGGCGCGGCCGTGGCCCTCCTCGGCGGTCCAGTGGAAGCACGGATCGCTGGGCTTGCCGGGCTTGGCGTTGCAGTCGAGCCCACCGTGACCAACGGCGGACGTGTCGGCGCCGGCGCTCTGGACGTGCATCACGACCACGGGGCGATCGAACTGCTCCTCGAGCACGCGCTCGAGCGCGCCGGTGGCGTCGGTGGACGCGAACGGGTTGTCCTCGCCGTTGAGCGTGGGGTGCTGGCCGAAGATCGGGACGATCGCGATCGGCGCGCCGTCGGTGCCGTCGATGCGGAGCAGGTAGAGGTGGTCCTCGCCGCGGTCGCCGCCGGGCAGGTGGTCGTTGTCGTCGCGGCGATCGCGGTTGATCTGATCGGTGGGATCGAACTGCGCGCTGGCGAACACGCCGAGCTTGGCGGGCCGGCGGTGGTCGAGCGCGTCGCGCGCGGCGGCCTCGAACGCGTCGAGCAGCCGGTGATACACGACATCGCGCATCTGCCCGGCGCCGAGCTTGAGCGGGCCGTGGCCGGTGAACTGCGCCCACGCCGAGTGGCTGTGCGAGGTCGCGAGCAGCACCTTGCCGGTGAGCTCGGGGCCGAGCCGCTGCTCGAGATCGAACACCAGGCCCTCGTACGCGAAGATCAGGTCGGCCTTCAGGATCACGACGGTCTCGCCGCCGGCCGAGAGCGCGAGCGCCTTGACCCGCGGCGCGGCGGTCACGCCGATCGAGGGGTTGAACGAGCCGGGCATCGCGACCTTGCGCGCATCGACGACGCCGGCCGAGCTGAGGAACCCGGCGCGGCCGGTGTACCCGCCGAGCGCGGTGCCGACCGGGACGTGCAGCACGCGCTCCGCGGCGCCGGCGGTGAGCGGCCCCGCGGTCACCGTGCCGCCGGCGCGCGCCGTCGGGGCCACTTGGACGTAGTCGCAGTGCTCGGTGGTGATGTTCGACGACGGACCGGGCCCGTCATCTCCACACGCCGCGACACCTGCGAACACCAGGATGCACGATGCGAGTCCCTGTCCACGCATCTCGGCTGAATATCACGTTCGCCGTGCAGGCGCGCCGCGTCGTGCGGCCGATCGGGGCGTGGTCGCGAGCCCGTCGACGACGAACGCGAGCAGCCGCAGGTGCTCCTTGCGGGTGCCGCCGGCGCGCCGGAGATAGGGGAACGCGCCGTTCACGATCGCGACGAGCTCCGACACGCCGATATCGCGCCGGACCGTGCCGGCGGCCTGCGCGCGCTCGAGCAGGACGCCGAAGGCGGCGCGAAACCGCGCGTGCCGCGACTGGACCTCGTCGGGGGTGCCGATGCTGACCCGCGAGCCCTGCGAGAACACCTCGACGAGCTGATGCTTGGCGGTGGCGAGCTCCACCAGCTCGTCGAACAGCTCGAAGAACGCCGCGCCCGGGTCGGGTGCATCGCGGAGCGCTCCCGCGCGATCGATCAGCGCCTCGATCGGCCCGACCACGATCTCGCGGAGCAGGAGCTCCTTGGTCGCGAAGTGACGATAAATCGTGCCAACCCCAACGCCGGCCTCGCGGGCGATCTCGTCCATCTCGGTGCTCGCGCCCTTGGTCGTGAACAGACGCTCGGCGACGTCGAGCAGCTTCTGGCGGTTGCGGATCGCGTCGGCGCGCATCGGGATGCCCGCTCCCACGCTAGCACGTCCTTGACAACCGGAACCGTGGTTCCTATTAAGTGGAACCATGGTTCCGGATACAACGATCGCCGCACGCATCCACCGGACCGGTGGTCCCGAGGTCTTCGTGCTCGAGGAGGTGCCGCTGCCTCCGCTCGAGCCCCACCAGGTCCGCATCGCGGTGCGAGCCGCCGGCGTGAGCTACCCCGACCTGCTCGTGCGCTCCGGGGCGCTGCCGGCCCCCTCGCTGCCTCACATCCTCGGGTTCGAGGTGGCCGGAGCGATCGAGGCAATCGGCGACGCCGTGCGCGGCCTGCCGATCGGCGCGCGGGTCGTCGCGGAGCTCCCCACCGGAGGCGGCTACGCGGCGCGCGCGCAGGTCGACGCCGGCGCCCTCACGCGCCTCCCCGACGCGCTCGCGTTCGAGGACGCCGTCGCGCTCGCGATCACCGGACGCACCGCGCTGCTCCTGCTCCGCAACGCCCGCGTGGCGAGCGGCGACACCGTGTTCGTGCCCGGCGCGCTCGGCGGCGTCGGCAGCTTCGCGGTGCGCCTGGCCCGGCGGCTCGGCGCGCGGGTGATCGCCGGGGTCGGCTCCGACGACAAGCACGCGCGCGCACGCGCGCTCGGCGCCGACGCGGTCGTGACCTACACCGGCGGCGCCTGGTCCGAAGAGGTGCGGCGGCACACCGACGGCGCCGGCGCCGATGTCGTGCTGCAAGCGACCGGCGGCGCCATCGGCGGCGAGAGCCTGCGCGCGCTCGCGCCCCGCGGCCGGCTCGTGATGTTCGGCGCCGACAACCTGATCGCCGCCGAGCCGGTCTCGGCCGACCAGATCCGCGCGCTCCTCGCACAGGGCCAGTCGCTCGGCGGCTTCACCTACCTCCGCGTCCCCGAGGCCGAGCGCCGCGCGGCGTTCGGTGAGCTCGCGGAGATCGTCGCGTCTGGCGCGCTCCCCGTGTCGATCGAGCGCTTCCGGATCTCGGAGGTCGCCACGGCGCATGCGCGGGTGCAGGAGCGCCGCACGGAGGGCAAAGTCGTGCTCGTGGCAGACGCCTGATCGCAGAGCCCTGTGGACATGACGCGCCTGTGACCTGCGCCAACATAGGCACCGGTTGCGCGGTGGTTCGCAGCTCACAGTGCGCTTGGACAACCGTCGGCCCTCGCAGGCCGACGGTTGCCCACATGACCACAGGGCCTGCTGCTACCGAGGAAGATTTCTTGGATCCGGGGAAGAGGAAGAGCTGGAACGGCCTGTCGATCGCGCTGAATGTCCGATGCTCGGACGCATCGTCCGAATGTCGGACATCTGATCGGAGCATCGCCGAAGGCGGATATCGGCGAATTCAATGGCTCGTCGTCGGGGATCGGGCGCACGTGATATCGACGAGCTCGACGACTCGTCGGCGGTGGATCGGTGCACGTGATACCGGCGATCTCATCCCGCTCGATATCGGCGAGCTCATGCCGCTCCACGTCGGGCTCGATATCGGCGAATTCAATGGCTCGTTCGTCGGAGATCGCGTGCACGTGGATGTCAGAGGGTCGTGGTACGGATATCGGCGAAATCGACAAATCGTCGACGGAGCGGGCATGCGGCAGGTGCAGCAGGAGCTGCGGTTCAAGCAGCGCGGTGGCAAGAGGCCAGGTGCGGGGCGTCCCCCGAAGGGCGCCCGTTCGAGTCAGCCGCACAAGCGGCGGCCCGATCACGTCGCGCGCTATCCGGTCCACGTCACGATCCGCGTGGCCGAGGACGTCACGCGCCTGCGGACGAACGAGATGTTCAGCGCGTTCCGCGAGGCGACGATCGTGACCGCGCGCCGCGCTGACTTCCGCATCGCTCACCTGAGCATCCAAGGCAACCACGTGCACCTGATCGCCGAGGCCGAACACAAGCGGGCCCTCGCGCGTGGCATGCAGGGCTTCGAGATCTCCGCCGCCAAGCACATCAATGCCATCACGGGCCGTCGCGGCGCTGTCTTCCCAGACCACTACCACGCGCGCCCGCTGACCTCTCCGCGCGCCGTCCGCCACTGCCTCGCCTACGTCCTGAACAATTGGCGTCGCCATCGCGAGGATCGCGCGCCGCACACGCGCACCTGGATGATCGATCCGTTCTCCTCGGCGATCTCGTTCCCGTCCTGGCGCGAGCTCGACTGCGGCCGCTTCGTCCCGCCGCCCACGTACCAGCCGCTCCTCGTCTCGACACCCCGCACGTGGCTGCTCTCGACCGGCTGGTCGCGCCACCACCCGACCCTCTCGATCCACGAGACCCCGGGTCCGCCCTGCTAGCCCTACCCGCCCTCCTCTTCTTATCCAACCGAAAATCTCCCTCGGTAGCAGCAGGCGCTGTGGTCATGTGGTCAACCGTCGGCCTGCGAGGGCCGACGGTTGTCCAAGCGCACTGTGAGCTGCGAACCACCGCGCAACCTGGCGCCACCTCCTCGCAGGTCACAGGCGCGTCATGTCCACAGCGCTCTGCGCCCTACCCGCCCTCCGCTCCCTATCGCGACCGCAGCGTCTCCTCGGAGATGCCGTTGCGAACACACGAGACGAGCGCCTGATCGCGCTGCACTTGCGTGAGCCGCGCATAGTGATGGCGCGCGCGCGCCAGGTTCCGGGCGTTGCATGCGCTGAGCAGCGCGCGCTGGCGGACCTTCGGCTCTTCCTTGCACGCGAGCGACTGCTCGAACCACGCCAGCGCCCCGGCGTTGTCGCCCTTGGCGTGGGCCTGGGCTCCGCGGTCGAACGGCGCCGCGGCATCACACGCGAGCTGTGACTCGGCGATCCCGTTCCGCACGCAGACGGGCAGCACCTGGGTGCGCCGCACCGGGGACAGCGCGGCGTAGTGGACGCGCGCGCGGGGCAAGAGCTTGGCGTTGCACGCGGCGATGAGCGCGCGCTGGCGGGTCACCGGATCGTCGTCGCACACGATCGCGCGCTCGAACGCGGTGACCGCGGCGGCGTACTTGCCGGCCTCGAAGAGCTCCTTGCCGCGCGCTTCGAGCGCGGGCGCGTTGCACGACGGAGCCTTCGCCGTCGAGGCCGAAGCCGCGGCTGGCGCGGACCTCGGCACGGGCAGCGGCTCGATCACGTGCCGCAGCTCGCGCGCGCTGCCCTTGGCCACGAACCTGGCGGTGCGCAGCGCCCCGACGTAGCACGCGGATCGCTCGTCCGAGGCCGGCGCGACCACGACGTCGTGCACCGAGCCATCCGCGGCGACCTGAAGCGTCGCCTCGAGCGGGTCGCGCCCGGGTCCGAGATCACACGCGGCGAGCGCCGGACTGATCGCCGCGAGGCTGCGGCGGACTTCGATCTCCGGCGGGAGGTATCGCTCGCAGCACGCCCCCTCGTAGCCCGAGACCACACACGCGACCTCGTCGCAGCCCGCGTCGTCCGCAGCTTCGCGGGGGGCCTCGCTCGCCACCGTGCGCAGCTCGCGCGGCGCCTGCTGCGGCACGATCTCGATCGCGCTGCCCGGCGCGACCGTCACCGTCTCACCCGCGCTCGTCACCTGGACCCGGCCCTCGTAGACCACCACCGTGACGAGCGCGACCGCCGCCGCCGCAACGCCGCTCGCACCGACGACCTTCGCATCGATCTTGTTCACGTGCACCTCCACGCGCAGGCTCGCGCCTGTCGCCTCGATCGACGCCACCGCGGCGCCGGCATCGATCCGCAACGTGTCGCCGCGATCCACCCGCCAGGTCGCCGCGCCGCGCGGCTGCTCGACGACGATCCGGCGCCGATCGCGCGCCCAGCGCACCTCCGCGCCCCGATCGAGCTCCGCCGACGACGGCCCCAGCGCGAGGTGTGCGGCGCGCGAGGCGACCAGCTCGCCCCGCCCGCTCGACGGCACCTCCGTGGTGCCCCAGCGGACGATCGCGACCACGCTCGCCACCGCCACCGCTGCCGCGGCGATCCCGATCCAGCGCCGCCGCGCCCCCCGCTCGGCCAGCTCGTGGGCCGGCGCGCCCGCCGGCTCGCGCATCCGGGCAAGCACCGCGTCCGCCAGCCCGCTCGGCGGCGCCGGTGGTTGCCACGCGTGGAGATCGATCCCGTCGAGCGGATCGCGCGGATCGTCGTGGGTCATGACCTTCCTCCGAGCTCCGGCAGGGCGCGCTCGAGCGAGGCGCGCAGCGCGGCGCGGGCCCGCGCGAGGCGCGACTTCACCGTGCCGAGATCCAGATCGAGCGCCGCGCCGATCTCCGCGTAGTCCAGCTCGTGGTACTCGCGCAGCACGAACACCGCGCGCTGGCCATCCGGGAGCGCCGCGACGCCCGCCTCGATCGCCGCCGCGAGCCGCCGCCGCTCGGCGCCGACATCCGCGCGATCGCCGCGCGGCGCGACCGGCTCGGCCTCGAGCACCGCGTGGTCCGGGCGGCGCAGCTCGTTGAGCGCGAGCCGCGTCGCGATGGTGAGCAGCCAGGTCCGGAGCGAGGCTGGACCCGCCGGATCGAACCCCGGCAACGCGCGCAACACACGCACGAACGTCTCCTGGACCAGATCCTCGGTGCGGTGGCGCGCGCGCCCCGCGAGCAGCCGCCAGATCAGCGCGTGCATTGGCTGCTGGTAGTGCTCGACCAGCGCGCGCCAGGCCCGCTCGTCGCCGCGCTGCGCGCGACGCAGCGTCAGCTCGTCGAGCGGCTCGGCCGGGCGGGCGGCGGGCGCGGCAGCAGGCATCGGTACCCGGTATCACCCGCCGGCGCGGCAAAAGTTCCGCGATTTCGGCGACAGACGTCCTCCGCCCGGCCGCCCTCTCGCCAAATCTCCGAGATCGCTGATCTATGCGCGGGTCAGGCGAGCCCGCGCTGGAGCGCGTCGCGGACCGCTTCGTAGCGCTCCGGCAGCTCGATCGGCACGTTGCGGTGCTTCGGCGACGCGACCCCCGCCAGCCGCGCCTCGTGGTAGCCCACCTTGAAGTCGGTGAACTTCAGCCCGCTCGCGGTCGAGATCACGACCACGCGGTGATCGCGCGTGACCTCGCCGCGCTCCGCCAGCTTGGCCAGCGCCGCCAGCGCGACCCCGGTGTGTGGACACGTGAACAGCCCGTCGCGATCCGCGTGCGCCGAGGCATCCGCTAGCTCCGCCTCGGTCGCGATCTCGACCACGCCCTCGAACGCGCGCAGCGCGCGGACCGCCTTCTTGAAGCTGACCGGGTTGCCGATCTGGATCGCCGAGGCCAGCGTCGTCGTCGCCTTGACCGGCTCGAGCGCCGCCCAGCCCGCGCGGTAGCTCGCGTAGAGCGGCGCCGCGTGGGCCGCCTGCGCCACGCAGATCCGCGGCCAGCGATCGATCAGCCCCAGCGCGAGCAGCATCTCGAACCCCGCGCCCAGCGCCGAGACATTGCCCAGGTTGCCACCCGGGATCACCACCCAGTCCGGGACCTGCCAGCCGAGCTGCTGCGCCAGCTCGATCGCCACCGTCTTCTGGCCCTCGAGCCGCAGCGAGTTCATCGAGTTCGCGAGGTACACCCCCTCGCGCTCGGCCAGCTCCTGGACGATCCGCATGCAGCCATCGAAGTCCGTGTCGATCGCCAGCACCAGCGAGCCCGCCGCGAGCGGCTGGACCAGCTGCGCCGTCGAGATCTTGCCGCGCGGCAGGATCACCACCGAGCGGATCCCCGCCGCCGCCGCGTACGCCGCCAGCGCCGCCGAGGTGTCGCCCGTCGACGCGCACGCGATCGCGCGGATCGGGCGCCCCGCGGCGATCATCTGGCGGACCATCGAGACCAGCACCGTCATCCCCAGGTCCTTGAACGAGCCGGTGTGCGACGTCCCGCACTGCTTGACCCGCACGTCGCCCAGCCCCAGCGCCGCCGCGAACCGCGGCACCGGCGTCAGGTGCGTCCCGCCCTCGAGCATCGACACGATGTGCTGCCGCTCCAGCTGCGGCGCGACCCACTCGTGCTTGCCCCAGACTCCCGAGCCCCACGGCTCCTCGACCGAGCGCCAGCGCTCGGAGAACAGCTGCTTCCACTCCGCTGCCGAGCGCGTGCGCAGGGCCGCGAGATCGTGCACCACCTCGAGCAGATCGCCGCAGCGCGGGCAGCGATAGATCACCTCGTCGAGTGCGTGGCCGCCCGGGCAGCCGGCAATGCAGCGAAACTCCGCCGAGAACGACATGCCCCAATGTAGCAGGGGCTTCCAGGCACCGGCCCTGGCCGAATGGCCGGACATATGGGCCAATTCGATTGGCAATCAGCTTGACGACGTGATGCACTCCGCACGTGAGTGGTGCGACCGGGTGGTCGCCCTCACCCCAGGAGGAGTCACGATGAAGTGGTTTGCGATGTTCGCGCTCGCGCTCGCGGCGGGCTGTGGTGGCAGTGATTCGCCCGTCGACAAGTGCGACGATCTCGTCGATCAGATCTGCGACCGAGCGGTCGACTGCGTGGGCCTCGCGCACGGCACGTGCGTGGCCGATATCCAGAGCGTCCTGCCCTGCGGCCGCGCCGTCAGCGTCAAGGCGTCCTACGACCGCTGCATGGACCAGCTCTCGTCCAACAGCTGTGCGGCGCTGTTCCCACCCGACCAGAACGGCAACCCCGATCTCTCGCTCCCCGCGGACTGCCAGGCCGTCATCCAGCTCGAGCGCACCGCGGCGCCGCCTTCGATCGAGAACAGCTCGCCGATGCAGGACGAGCTGACTACGGCTTGGGCTTCGCCTTGATGATCACCTGGTTGTCCTTGACGACCACCGAGAAGTCGACGCCCTTGGCCTGATACTGTTCCATGATCTTCGGGGCCTGGGCGTTGATCGTCTTCAGCAGCTTGCCGTACGCGCCGGGGCCCGCGTCCTCGCCGACCATCTGCTTGGCCTTGACGTACTTGGTGTAGAGCGCATTGACGTCCGCGTCGGTCATGCCGGGAGGCGGGCCGACCCGCGGCGCCGTGGCATCGCGCTGCACCGGGATCGCCGTCGGGCGCTGTGAGGGCGGCCGGGCGACGCCGAGGCCTGCCTCGGTCGCGGCGCGCGGCTTCGGCGTCGGGCGCGCCGGCGGCGCGGCCGGCTCGCGCGGGAACGGGCCGGACATCGACTCGACGGGCACCGACGGATGATCGATCGACGAGCCGGGGATGATCGGGTTCGGTCGCGAGGTCTGCGACGGCGCCATCGGGCGCGGGATCGGCGAGGTAGGCGGAAGGATCGAGCGGATCGCGCTGGTCACCGTCGGACCCGCACCCTCGGGAGGACGCGGCGGCGGGGCGACGGGCGGACGCGGCGGCGCGCCGGGCACCGGCGGTGGTGCGATCCGCGCGGTGGGCTGCCCCGACGTGGGCGGCGGTGGCGGCGTGATGCGTCCGGTCGCCGGGCCCGACGAAGGCGGCGGAGGAGGCGTGATGCGTCCGGTCGCCGGACCCGGCGTGGACGGCGGTGTCACACGTCCGGTCGCCGGACCCACCGACGGGATCCCCCCGGTCGACCGCGTCGCGCCAGGCTCGCCGGGCACCGCACCGGCGCCCGAGGCCGCGGAGACCCGCTCGATCGGCTGCGTCGGCCCCGTCGCGACCGCGATCATCCTCGAGCTCGGCCGCTCGCTGGCCGAGCTCGTCG
>JBQCJR010000010.1:0-5338 GCA_051952595.1 Kofleriaceae bacterium | reverse complement strand
ATCGAGGCCGAGGAGCCAGGCCACAAGATCGCCATCGACATCGTCCAGCGTGGCGTAGAAAAGTGCGAGCGGATGCAATGAGCTGCGATCCGTCTCAATTCCACAGCCCGATCGACACCGCGAGGTTGCGATACTGCCGCGCGACGTCACCGGTCACCGAGATCCGGCCGCGGCGCGGGCCCCACGCCCGGAACGCGAACAGCCGCAGATCGGCGCCGACCGTCGCGTGCAGCCGCCCGCCGACCTCCTCGAACCGCGCCGGCTCCCAGTAGCTGCCGGCGCGCACGCGCAGCCGGCCGGGCAACCACTCGAGCTCGGCGCCGCCGCGCAGCGAGACCGCGAGCGAGCGGCCCGACGGCTGGAGCTGCTGCATCCCGAACGCCTCGAGGCCGTGGCCGCGCGGCGCGGTGCCGGTCACCACGAGATCCGCGGCCACCGTCAGCGAGCGCTCGTCGCGCCAGCGGGTGGCGACCTGCTGGTTCCACGCGGTGGGCCCCCAGCGGTACGCGCCGCCGAGGATCACGCGGCCCGCCGACTCCACGTGCGACGGCAGGATGTAGCCCTCGCAGCTCTCGGGATCGCAGCGCGCGCTCACCACGTCGCCGCCGCGGATCTCGCCGTCGAACGCCGCGGCGAGCCGGAACCGCTGGCGTGCCGGTAGCCAGGTCGCGCCCACCAGCACGCCGCCGCCGGTGATCGCGAACAGCGCGTCCTGGTCGACCGGCGCGATCTGGAACTGCACCAGCTGCACGCCGATCCCGACCGCCAGATCGATCTCGTCGATGTAGCGCGCCAGCGCGAACCGCGTGCGCAGCGCCTCGGCCTCGAGCTCGGGCAGCGTCGAGCCCGCGAGCGGCGTGGTCTGGCCGGTCACGGTGATCGCGCCGGCCCACGCGCCGATCCGCAGCGAGAGCCCGCTGGTGAAGAACGAGGCGCCGCTGCCCTCCGGCGCGACGATGCCGTTGTTGTCGTAGTCCGAAGAGAACCGGCCGGTGAGGAAATCGAGGTGATAGTCCCAGCTCCAGCCGTCCTGGTCGGTGGTCCGCCGCACCGCCGGGGCCGACGGGTTGAGCAGCGTGCCCGCCGAGCCGATCAGCCGCGCCGCCCCGGCGCCGCCCATGCCGACCTGCGAGGTATCGCCGATCGCCACGCCGTCGTAGAAGTCGATGGCGTAGTCGCGATCGGTGATCGGGTCGGCGGCCGCGACACCGGCGGCAACCAGCGGCCCGATCAGGCAAGCGCGGATCGGGTGTTGCCGCAGCACGTCCGTCATCATGACATCCCGTCGCGGCGACGGCACAGCGGCGCGACATCCCGCTATTCTTGGCGGCGATGCCAACCGGTCCGGATCGCAGCGGTGTGGGGGACAGCACGGAGCCCGGCACGCGCGACTCTCAGCGCGAGCTCGCGCGCGACCCCGGTGGCTCGATGTCGCTCGTCGCGGTGCCGTTCAAGCGGCGGTTCTTCGTCCCCGCGATCGTGCTCGGCCTCGCCGAGGCCATCCTGGTCGGCTACCCGCTGTGGGTCGCGTTCGATCTCGGTGCGCTGCCCGGCGACACCCTGCTGCGCACCGCGCTGCCGGTCGGGATCGGCGCGTGCATCGTGTGGTTCGCCGCGATCGCGACGTGGCTGATCCCGCTGTGGCACGCCGTGCTCGCGCGGCGCCGCGGCGAGCGGGTGCCCAAGGAGCTCGCCGCGCGCGCGTACCGGATCACGCTCAAGGGCCCCGTGCGCGTGCTGCTGCTGCGCACCGGGCTGTGGTCGAGCGCCGCGGCGCTCACCGGCGTGTTCCTCTACACGTACGAGGGCTGGCCGCTCCAGCGGGTCGCCGAGCTGACCACGCTCGCCGCGGTGCACGCCTACATCATCTCGAGCATTCGCGCGGTGTGGTGGGCGCAGATCCTCGGCGAGGTCCGCGCGCAGCTGTTCGCCGCCGGCTCGCCGCTCAAGCGGTTCGACGATAGCCACTTCCGTCGGTTCTTGCTGGTCGCGATGATCGTCGCCGGCGGCGTGCTCGCCGCGCAGTCGGCGTTCGCGTATTACTTCGTGCCGATCAACCTGCCGCAGTACCTGCAGCTCGAGACCTTCTTCTCGATCGCGACGCTGGTCGGGCTCGCGCTGTGGTCGGGCGGGGCGCGGCTGATGACCCGCGACCTGCGGCGCTACCTCGCGGCGTCGCGCGGCGAGCGGATCGCCTCCGCGCCCCCCGCCGCGGCGATCTACAAGCGCGCCCAGGCGCTGCCGTACCGCCTCGCGATGCTGACGATCGCGGTGTGGGTCGTGATCGCGGCGGCCGGGGCGGTGGTCGCGCGGCTCCACCTCGGCTTCGATCTCGACGACACGACGATCGTGTTCGTCGCCACGCTGGTGCTCGCGGTCGCCGGCGCGATCTACGAGCAGCTGTGGCACCGCGAGGTGCTGCGGCCGCTGCTCGCCCACCTGACCCAGCGCTATCGCGTCCCGGTGCGTGGCATCGCGCCCGCGCTGTCGATGCGCTCGAAGCTGCTGCTGTCGTTCGGCGGCGTCGTGCTGCTCGCGTGTGGCATGGCGCTGCTGTGGGGCTTCGTGCAGTACAAGAACCTCGCGAACGCCGCCGCCGGCCAGCAATCGCGGCTCGGCCTGGCGTGGCTGCGCTCGGAGGTCCAGAAGGACGTCGCCAGCGAGCCGGTGCCGCCCACCACCGAGGCGGTGCGCGACGCGATGACCCGGCTCGCCGCCTCGGCGCCCGAGGCGCCGGTCATGTACTACCTCGACGGCGAGGACCAGCTGCACGCCGTGGGCGGGGGCCCGATGGGGGCGCCGCCGCCGCCCTGGTACGTGGTCGCGCAGGTCCGCCAGCACAACGCGCTGATCGCGATGCAGGACGCCAAGCTCACCGGCCGCTCCGGCCGCCTGCTGCTGCGCTGGCACGGCGCCGAGTACGATCTCGGCTCGGTCGCGGTGTTCTATCCGAGCTATCGCGGCCGCGGCGAGTCGATGGTGCGGCCGCTCAAGGAGCTGCTGGTGTTCTTCCTGATCCTGTTCGGCGCGTGCGGCGGGATCGTGGCGTTCACCGTGTCGCAGTTCATGGCGCCGATCCGGCGGCTCGAGCAGCGCGCCGATGCGATGGCCCGCGGCGAGCTCGCCGATCCGGTGTCGCCCGGCGGCGAGGCCGACGAGATCGGGCGACTCACCCTCGCGCTCGAGGAGATGCGGCGCGCGCGGCGCGACAAGCTGCGCTCCACCGAGGAGGTCAACCTCGATCTCGAGCGCGCGGTGCAGATGCGCACCGCGGACCTCGCGCGCAAGAACCGCGAGCTCGCCGAGACCCTCGACAAGCTGACCCGCGCCCAGGAGCAGCTGGTGCGCTCCGAGAAGCTGGCGTCGATCGGTCAGCTGGTCGCCGGCATCGCGCACGAGATCAACAACCCGGTCAACGCGATCGTCAACACCGTCGGTCCGCTCGAGGAGGCGATCGGCGAGATCGACGCCGCCGATCCGGCGGCCCGCAGCGAGGCCGCGCGCGACGTGCGCGACATGGTGCGAGTGGTTCAGCGCGGCGCCCAGCGCACCAAGGCGATCGTCACCGCGCTGCACAACTACTCGCGCACCGATGACGAATCGGTGGTGGACTTCGACGTCGACCGCTCGATCGACGACTCGCTCGAGCTGCTCCGCCACCTGCTCAAGCAGAACGTCACCGTCGAGAAGCACTACAGCAACGTCGGCCGGGTGCGCGGCCACGCCGGCCAGATCAACCAGGTGTTCATGAACCTGCTGACCAACGCCGCGCAGGCGCTGATCGGGCGCGACAACGCGGTGATCCGGATCGAGACCCGCGGCGACGCCAGCTGGGTCGAGGTCGAGATCCGCGACAACGGCGAGGGCATCCCCACCGCGGTGCTGCCGCGGATCTGGGACCCGTTCTTCACCACCAAGGACGTCGGCGAGGGCACCGGGCTCGGGCTCTCGATCGTCCACGAGCTGGTCGAGCGCCACGGCGGCACGATCGAGGTCGACACCAAGCTCGGCGAGGGCACGACGTTCACCGTCCGGCTGCCCCGCCAGATCCCGGTTGGCGCGCGCAAGCCGCGCACCGATCCGCAGCTGCGCACGCCGCGGTAGCGAGGCCCGGAAGATCCGGGGCTACTCGCGCAGCCACAGCTCGACGCGCCGGTTGCGCTCGCGGTCCGCCTCGGTGGCGTTGCTCGCCACCGGCATCGCCGCGCCAAACCCGTCGACCGCGGTCGCGCGGATGCCACGCGTCGCGAGCTCGCGGGCGATCGTCTCGGCGCGGTGGCGCGACAGCTTCAGGTTCTGCGCCGGATCGCCCGAGCCATCGGAGAACCCGAGCAGCACCAGCTCGGCGCCCGGCCGGCGCTGCAGGAAGTGCACGATCCGATCGAGGTCGCGGATCGCGCGGCTATCCACCTCCTCGCTGCCGTGGCGGAACCGCAGGTCGGCCGACAGCCGCCGCGCGCGCCGGACCAGCGCCGCGTAGCGCGGCGGGCAGCGCCGATCGCACGCCGGTCCATCCGCGATCGCGACGTCGAGATCGACGAACCCCGCCTCGCGGACCACCGCCTGGCCCTGCGACGAGAGCGCGAAGCTGACCAGCTCGGCGACCACCGGCGCGCGCCGCGGCGAGGTGTAGAAGTAGAGCCGGCGCGCCAGCAGGTAGCCCTCGGTCGTCACCGTGAACGACGTCGGCAACATCGCCGGCGCGCCGGGATCGCCGACCGCCAGCGCGCGCGCCGAGCGCACGTACGCCAGGCCGATGAAGCCGATCGCGCCCGGATCGCTCGCGACCGCGTCGGCCAGCGCATCGCTCTGCTCGAACCGCCGCGTGCCCGCCGGGACGTCCGCCTTGTCGAGCACCAGCTGCTTGAACGTATCGAACGTGCCCGAGTGATGATCGCGCGCGAGCAGGGTGATCGGCCCCGCCGCGCCGCCGAGCTGCGACCAATCGGTCAGCTTGCCGGTGAACACCTCGCGCAGCGCCGCGCGATCGAGCGAGCGCAGCGGGTTGTTCGGGTGCACGATCACCGCGATCCCGTCGAGCGCGATCACGTGCTCGGTCGCCGGCGAGCGCAGATCGCCGAGCCCCGCCTTGCCGGTGGTCGCCAGCTCGCGCGCGTTGATCTCGCGCGACGCCATGCCGATGTCGCACTGCCCGGCGGCCAGGCCCTCGAACGCCGTGGAGGTGCCGCTCGCGACCAGGTCGATCACCACCGGCTGTCCATCGAGCGTCGTCGAGATCGACTGGTGGCGCGGCTCGTGGCCCGCGCTGCGCCGGATCGCCGTCGCGCCCTTCTTGCGCAGGAACGCTTCGACCAGCGCCGGTCCGAGCTCCGCGCCC
>JBQCJR010000009.1:0-4600 GCA_051952595.1 Kofleriaceae bacterium | reverse complement strand
CGCGGCGCCCCCGCTCTGGGTCGCGGGGCTCGCGCCGCGGCGCCGGGTCGCCGCCCACTTGCCCGGCCCCCCGGCCCACGACTACGTGCGCGCGGCGGTGCTCGCGGGCCTCGACGCGGAGACCAAGGCGGGCTGGCACGAGGCGATCGCGCGCGCGTTCGAGGCGGTGCAGGACCAGCTGGACTCGCAGGCGGTGGTCGAGCACTGGTTGGCGGCGGGCCACCCGGCGCACGCGGCGCACCACGCGGTGGCCGCGGCGATCGAGGCGGAGGCGGCGTTCGCGTTCCGCCGCGCGTCGGATCTCTACCAGGTCGCGCTGGAGTTCGGGCCGTGGGACGCGACGGGCCAGCGCGACCTGTTGCGCCGCAAGGCGCACGCGCTGGTGTGC
This sequence comes from Kofleriaceae bacterium, assembly GCA_051952595.1. GTDB lineage: Bacteria > Myxococcota_A > Polyangia > Haliangiales > Haliangiaceae > JABFXX01. Next base: position 4,212 of record JBQCJR010000009.1, on the reverse strand, counting down.
GGCGGTCAGCTCGACGAGGCGGCGCGGGTCTACGCCCACGCGGCCGAGCTGCTGCCGGACGGCGAGGCGATCGATCTCGAGCGGCTGAGCGTCGAGGCGCTGCTGCGGTGTGGCCGGCTCGACGAGGCGCTGCCGGCGGCGGAGAAGCTGCTGGACCACGTGGGCCTGCGCATCCCGCTCGACGCGCGAACGGCGCGGACCCGGCTCGCGACGCAGTGGATGACCGCGAAGCTGCGCGGCCTCGACTACGTGGAGCGCGCGGCGACCCAGGTGCCGGGCGCGCAGCTGCTCGTGATCGACGTGCTGCACTCGATCGCGAGTGGGCTCACGTTCGCCGATCCGGCGCTCGGGCGGGTGGTCCAGTCGGCGCTGATCCGCGCCGCCCTCGACGCGGGCGAGCCGGTCCGGGTCTGCCTCGCGCTGTCCCAGGAACTCTGCTACGCGGCGGCGGGGGGCAGCCGCAACCGCGCGGCGGTCGAGGCGGTGGGTACGCGGCTCAAGCAGATCGCGATGCGCCTCGGCCACCCGGAGGTGATCGGCCTCGCGGACACGGCGATCGGGATCGCGGCGCACCGGAGCGGGCGGTGGCGCGACGCGCGCGGCTACCTCGAGGCGGGGCTCGCGATGCTGCGCGACCACGGCGCGGGCGTGCGCTGGGAGATCGACATCGGCGATACGTTCTGGCTGGCGACCCTGTTCTATCTCGGCGAGTGGCGCGAGATGTCGCGGCTGACCCTGCTGCTGCTGCGCGATGCGATCGAGCGCGCCGACGTGGTCGCGCAGCAGGGGCTGCGCACGGGCCGGTGCATCCAGGCGTGGCTGCTCGCGGACCGCCCCAGCGACGCGCGCGCCGAGCTCGCGATCGCCGAGGCGACGCTGGGCCCGGGCTTCCACCTGCCACACGTGCGCGCGATCACGGCGGCGGCGGAGATCGATCTCTACGACGGCGATCCGGCGCGCGCCGCGGCGCGACTCGATGCGGCGTGGCCACAGATCGAAGCGCTCGGCTGTACGCGAATCCAACAGCTGCGCTGCGAGCTCGCGATGCTGCGCGCGCGGGTGGCGCTGGCCTCGCTGGGCGGCGATCGCACGCGCGCCGACGAGCGGATCCGCGCGGCGCGTGCGCTCGGCGACGAGCTGGGCAAGGAGGACGCGAGCTGGGCGGTCGCGCTCGGACACCTCGCGAGAGCCGCGACTCACGCATGGAGCGGATCGCGTGACGCGGCGCGCGCCGAGCTGGCGGCCGCGGAGCCCCTGCTCGTCGCGAACGGCATGATGGGCTACGTGCACGTCGCGCGCTGGCGTCGTGCGCGCATCGAGGGCGGCGCGGTGGGGTTCGCGCGCGTCGCCGCAGCGCGTGACTTCCTCGGCGATCTGGGCGCGGTCGAACCAGAACGCGTCGCGTCGCACCTGCTGCCGTGGCCGGCTGACGGTTGACGGCCGTGGTGATACGCTGCCCGCTGGCCGGCGATCTCGGGGGTGATCCGAAAGCGCTGATGCCACGTACCTGGTGAAGCCGGCAGCGGTTGCCGGATGAGGAACAGCAGTGTCAGACATCGCTCAGCACCTCGCCGTCTCGCACAAGGTCGAGTTCGACGATCTCGACTGGGAGACGGCGCGCCGCATCGGGTTGACCGAGCGGGAGATCCAGAGCCTCCACTACTTCGCCGACATCGAGAGCCAGACCGTCCACTACTTCCTCGAGGTGGCCAAGCTCAAGGTCGCGCGCGACCCGGAGCTGCTCACGTTCCTCACGATGTGGAACTACGAGGAGTACTTCCACTCGTACGCGATCACGCGGTTCATGAACGAGTGCGGCGTCGCGGTCCAGAGCGCGACGGAGCGCTCGTCCGAGGTGCGGTCGGGGGCGCGGTTCAAGGCCCGGTTCGAGGACTTCATCCAGGGCATGCTCGCGCGCGCGGCGCCCAAGACGTTCGTCGCGCTGTGGATGTTCTGGGGCGCGCTCCAGGAGTGCCTGACCACCCAGGCGTACGAGGAGCTGGCCGACACGACCAAGAACCCGGTGCTCGCCGAGCTGTGCCGGCGGATCGCCAAGCAGGAGCGGCGCCACTTCGCGTACTACTTCGGCCAGGCGAAGAAGAAGCTCGAAGGTCAGGTGCGCGCCCAGAAGTTCGTGCGCTGGATCGCGAACGCGTTCTACGCGCCGGTCGGTGGTGGCGTGAAGACCGACGAGGAGGGCGCGCGGCTGGTCGCGCAGCTGTTCCCGGGTGATCGGATCTTCGAGGTGATGGGCTACATCGAGAAGAAGATGGCCCTGCTGCCGGGCATGGCGGGGCTCGATTGTGCGACGCGCTGGGCGGCCAAGGTCCAGCCGATGCTGCCGCCCGAGACCCGCGCGTCGTCGGTACCCGAGCGGTTCCAAGCGGCGGCCTGACTCACATCGCGTAGCCGATCCGGAAGTAGCCGGCGGGCGAGAACTCGGTGTCGAATCCGCCGTTGCCGTCGGTGTTCTCCTCGTGGTTCAGGTTGCGCGCGGCGCCGACCGCGACGGCGGCGTTGAGGCCGGAGTCGAAGGTCCAGTGCCAGCCGACCAGCATCTCGGGGCCCATCATCGGGGCGTCGACGCAATCGCTGCAGCTGAGGTCGCGCACGATGATGCCGGGCTCGATGAACGGCCCCTGGAACACGCGCTTGAAGTAGATCGGCGCGCTGACGCCGAGCTCGTAGCCGCTCTCGCCGTCGAGGCTCATGATGTTGACGTCGCCGCGCAGCGTGACGTTGTCGTGCACGGCGTGAGCGACCGAGACGCCGTAGAAGCCGAACATCCAGCCGAACGGGTTGGTCGAGATGTTGGTCTTCTTCCACTCGCGGAGGTAGTTGCCGCGCTCGCCGACCGGCACGACCTGGCCGTTGATGTGCGAGACGTTGCTCCACGGCTCGTTCTGCGGCGCCGAGGGGGCGAGCACGACGACGGGCGGCGGCGCCTCGACGGAGGGTGCCTGCATCTCGACGGAGGGTGCCGGCTGGGCGGACGCGGGAGCAGCGATCAGGAGCATCAGGCCAGCAGCGACGCCGCGAGCGTGTTGGGTCATGCCGGCCGTCAGAGCAGAGGTCGGGCCAATCCGGCCGGTCGGAGCTAAGTCATTGTTGTTGCCTGGGTTGCCAGCCGTTGCCGGCGGTGGGGAGCGACCAGGCTTCGACGCGCGCGGCGGCTTTCTGACGCCTCAGCGCAGGACGGTCAGGGTGCGCATCGTGCCGCGCGTGACGCCGAACTGCTCGTGCACGGACGCGCGCCGCACGACCTCGGCGGGGGAGAGCGCGCCGGCGAGTAGCTGGCTGTACGCGGTGAACAGCGCGGCGGCCTCACCGGCGGACTCGCGCACCAGCTCGAGGCGGTATCGCCGCACGCCGCGGGTGCGCAGCTCGGGGACCAAGCTCGCGGCGCTCTGCGCCTGCGCGTTGAACACGGTGTTGCGGCAGCCCACGTCGACCACGACCGGATGGACCAGGCCCACGCGATCGCGCAGCGCGAGCTCGTGCTGCTCGCACGGCCGGCCGCACGAGCGGTAGTCGCGCCCGTTCGACATCAGGTGCGCGTACACGCAGTGCTCGGTGTGGAACGTCGGGATGTGGTGGTGGATCGTCACGCACACCCGGCTCGCGGCGGTGTGGTCGAGCAGGGCGAGCAGCTGCTCGCGATCGAGATCGTGCGACGCGGTCACGGTGGCGACGCCGCGCGCGAGCACCCACGCCGCGGTCAGCGAGTTGGTGACGTTGAGCGAGAAGTCGGCGTGCAGGGCGGGGCGATCGGCGAGCCCGCGGAAGTAGGCGAGCGAGCCCCAGCTGCGCACGAGCACGTGGTCCGGCTCGAGCCGCGCGAGGTGGGCATCGATGCGCTCCTCGCCGGGCTTCTGGACGCGCACCGTCGCGACGCCGACCCGCGCGCCGCGCTGGCGGGCGCGCGCGACCGCCTTGGCGAGCCCGACCAGCTCCATCCAATCGAGCTCGACCTCGGTGGCGCCGGCGTCGAGCACGGCGTCGAGCTGGGCGTCGGTGCGGCACAGCGGCACGACGAGCGGGGCCGGCTGTGGGGCGGCGGTGTGAGCGATCTCGGAGATCTCGGAGACCTCGGAGATCTCGGCGCGCGCCGCGACGCGCAGGCGCGCGACCACCGGGCCCTCGTCGACGGTGCGATCGACGCGCACCAGCGCCGCCTCGAGGTCGGCGACCAGCGCGCGCCGCACCTCCTTG
>JBQCJR010000008.1:0-2086 GCA_051952595.1 Kofleriaceae bacterium | reverse complement strand
GGCGGCGGAGGCCGAGGCCGGCGCCGAGCTCGCGGGCGAGCTGTCCGGCGACACGCTCGAGTCGAAGTTCCTCCAGCTCGAGCAGGGCGGCGGCGCCAGCGAGGACGATGCGCTCGCCGAGCTCAAGGCCAAGATGGGTCTGCTCGAGGCGCCCAAGGACAGCGCGAAGCAGCTGCAGTCCGGCGGCGTGCCGACCAAGGAAGCCAAGGACGACATCTCCGCCGGCAACCTGGGTGGCCTGACCGCGGAAGATCTCAAGGAGCTCGAGGACCTGGATCTGTCCGAGCTCGACGGCAAGGAAGCCAAGAAGGCCTGAGGCCGCGGCGAGCGCGGCGGCGGTCGATCAGCGTCAGGCTCGCCGACAGGTCGCGCCCTGCGAAGGGCTCGTAGCTCCGACGGAGCTGCGCCCGAGCGCGACACACGAGGTGTGAAGCTCCGGCCACAAGCGCATCGCGCAGGGCTGGGTTTCGGATAGGTGGCGCTCGCAGGCGTGGGATCGGCGCTTGCAGCACTCGGGCTTCATGCGCCTCGTCGCCGGAGCCCTGGCAATGATTCTTGGAAGCTCGCTTGCGTTTGCGGACGAGCCCAGAGCGGTCGAGGCTCCCGAGAGCCAGCCCGCCGCGCGCAGGGCGAAGGTGCCGTTCCGGGTCGTGAAGCTCCTGCCCGACAGCAACCAGGCGCTGCTGTTCGACCGCAACAAGGGCACACATGTCCTGGTCGAGCCCGGGATGTCGATCGGGCCCTACGTGGTCGAGTCGATCGATGAGGATGAGGTCACGCTCGTCGCGAACGGCGCGCAAGTCGTGCTCGCCGCCCCGGACCAGAGCTGGCAGCAGCGGATGGCCGAGCGGATCGCGGCCGACCCGCCGCGGGGCGAGCGCAGCGGTCGCCTACCCGTCGCGGCCGGCAAAGCCGCGGCGGCGCCGGTCGATCCGTACGCGGAGCCCAGCGAGGACACCTCCGCGCCGGAGGATCCGTACGGTGACCCGCCCGTCCGGTCGGTGAGCGCGCCGCACTGGATCGATCCCGGGAGCGTGTCGAGCGATGGGGTCCGGTCGGCATCCGCGGGAGCGGTGGACGGCGATCGATCGGAGTGGGATTTGGACGCGGGTGCGGGAAGTGCGGCCCCGGCGGGCACTGCGGGAATCTCTGCCGGTGGTGCCGCCCCGGCGGACAGCGCCGCGATCTCTGCCGGTGCTGCGCCCACGGCCGGCAGCGCCGCGATCTCTGCCGGCTCCGCGCCCACGGCGGGCAGCGCCGCAATCTCTGCCGGTGCTGCGCCCACGGCGGGCAGCGCCGCGATCTCTGCCGGTGCTGCGCCCACCGCCGGAATCTCTGCCGGCGCTGCAACGTCTGCCGGCGGCGCACCCCCGGCTGGTGCCCCCACCACCGGCGCGAGCGCAGCTCCCGCGATCTCCACCGGCAGCTCCACGAGCGCAGCTCCCGCGATCTCCGCCGGCTCGGCGCCCGCCAGCTTTCAGCTCTCGCGCGCCGAGGTCGACACCGCGCTCGCCGACTTCGCCGGCCTGACCTCCGCGATCCAGGGCTCGTTCACGCCGAGCGGCGTGAAGGTCGACGCGGTCCGCGAGCACGCGATGTTCGCCAAGGCCGGTCTGCGCGCCGGTGATCTGATCACGGCCGTGGACGGCAAGCCACTGCGCTCGCTCGACGACGCCGCCGAGCTCTACGCGCGCGCATCGGCCGCACGCGCCGTGACGGTGCAGGTAGTCCGAGGTGGCAAGCCGCTGACGCTGCAGGTGACGATTCGGTAGCGTTCGCGGCGCGGCGTCGATTCGCGTGGTTTACGATGGCGCGGTGACAGCGGTCCGGCTCGAGCTACGACTGTCCAACCAGGCGGAGTGGATCAAGATCTTCGATCCCCGCGACTGGACGGTGTTCGTGGCCAGCGCCGAGCGCGTCGAGGCCGGCGCGCTGCTGCGGATCGATCTCGACGTCGGCGGCTGGCTGGTCACGCTGCGCGGCACCGCGGTCGGTCACCGCGCCGCGCCCGCCAGCGTGAACGTGGCGCGCGACAGCACCCAGCGCCAAAAAATAAAAAAACACAAACCAATTTTTACCATGGGGC
>JBQCJR010000007.1:0-10343 GCA_051952595.1 Kofleriaceae bacterium | reverse complement strand
GAGGCGGCGCCGGCCTGACTGCGCCGGCGGACGGCCTTACTCGCTCGGGACCCACCCCGTCCGCCTCGCGCGCGCGTTGGCGAGAGACGAGACCTTCGAGCTCGAGGGCGGGTTGCAAGGCCTGCCGTCGCAGCCGATGCTTCGCGGCAAGGAGGCTCTCGATGACCATCACCATAACTGCCTTCGAACGCTCACCCGATGGTGGGAAGGGATTGGCGCGTGATACGCGCGTTCGCTGGGCGCTCGAGGAGGTGGGGCAGCCCTATCAGGTTCGCTATGTTTCGTTTCGTGCGATGAAGGAGTCTGCGCATCTGGCGCTTCATCCTTTCGGCCAGATTCCGACGTATGAGGAAGGCGATCTCGCGCTGTTCGAGACAGGGGCGATCGTGTTTCACATCGCCCAGCGATATGCGGGGTTGTTGCCCGAAGATGCCAATGCGCGGGCGCGCGCAATCACATGGATGTTTGCCGCGCTGAGCACGGTAGAGCCACCGATTCTGGAGCTGGGAACCGCCAAGCTGCTGGAGGGTGACAAGCCTTGGACCAAGGAACGCCTGCCCTTGGTCGAGGAGCGTGTCCGACATCGGTGGAAGCAGCTTTCCGCTCGCCTTGGCGATGACGATTGGCTCGATGGTGCGTTCAGCGCGGGCGACCTGATGATGGTATCGGTGCTGCTCAGGTCGAGATCATCGGGCATTCTGGACGAGTATCCAAACCTGGCCGCCTATGTCGCCCGCGGCGAGGCGCGGCCTGCCTATCGGCGAGCCTTTGACGCTCAACTGTCGGCCAACACCGGCGCGCCATCGACTGGCTGATTGCGAGCATTGAATCGCCGCGGGGGCGAACGACACGCGGTGGAGGTCCTCGTAGCAATCGCGGAGACCGACCGGTGGTCAGGGCTCGGTGCGGGTAGATGCGTCGAGATTCGCCGACGTCGCCACCTCGCACGGCGTTGCCGTGCCGGAGTTCGTCCATTCCTTCCTCGAAGTGGTACAGGCGGCAGCGTCTGGAGCACACACGATTCGGCCAATCTCCGCAGCAAAACAGTAGAGGGATTCTGTTCTGCTGCACTCGGTCCGGACCTTGTAGTCGCCGTTCTCCTCGCGCTTCTCTGCGGCGCGCGCCTTCTTGCATGCTTTCTCGGTAGACGTGCACGTCCAGAAAGGCGGTGGATCGAATCCATGCCCGAAGCACCAGGCGACGGGCGCCGTCCTCTGACTCTCGACAACTGCCGGCGGACGCGCCGCATCCAGAGCTTTCAGGGCGGGTACATCGAGAATGCAGTCCTCTGCTCCATCCGGATCGCACGGTTTGTCCGAGCGGACGCCACGCGCCCTGCCCGTGAATCCGCAGAGCTGAATGCCCTGGGACTTCCTAGTCACGATACCGGGCCGTTTCCCAGCTCCCATGTCAAACGTCACTCGATGACCGCCCCTGCGTTGGTCAAGGCCTTCCTTGTACACAAGGGCAATGGTCACGATCAGGTCCCAGTCGAAGCGGTCCTTTAGGTAGCCGCTCGCGTTGCTCGTCGTAAGCGATACATCCTTGAATTCGTTTCGGTCTAGCGGTGTGTTTGCGCATGCCGCGAGCAACGCATCCCTTGCTTGCTCAGCGGCGGCACGATGAGCCGGCGATAACCCAGCCGGGATCTCGATAGTGCTCGTCGCGCGTTCTTTGGCCGTACCATGGCTCGGCGCTGCGGCCGTACTCTGCGCGTCGTGATCCGCCTTGCCGCAACCGACAACAAGACCGACCGCCATCGCCACGCTCGCACGCTTTCTCATGCCTGGCATCCTATGCCAACCCACCAGAAGTTGGTCTACCTCCATCGGAAGAGGCATTCTCCGATATCTGGCGCAGGTGGTTGCCGCCATTGTCGAATCGGAACTCACCTTTGTCATTCGACTTCGCTCCGGCGCTGACTTGTCGGCCTTGCTGGTCTGTGCCGTACGGCGGATATCGAACCCGATCTCGGAGCGATCGTGAAGCACCACGACTTGGTGCTCGCGCGATTCGCGCGGGTGGTGCCGGCAACAGAGGTCGTGTTCGATGTGTCAGGCAGTCCTGAGCTCGTTGGTCGATGAGATGGGGATTGGCTCCGTGAGACGTCAACGCGCGCGCGAGGCGGACGGGGTGGGTCCCGAGCGAGTAAGGCCGTCCGCCGGCGCGGTCAGGCCGGCGCCGCCTCTCGCAGGTGTCGAGCGACGGGGCCCACCCCGCCGCCGTCAGCGCGCGTGTCCGCGTTCTCTCTCGATCGGCCGCGTTACCACCGCGCGCTCGCGCTACGGCCGGCGCGTCGAAAACGCGATCTCGCCGGTGTCCTCGAGGAACTTCTCGACCGCCGGCTGGCCGGCGGGCTTGATGTTGGCGTGCAGGCGCGACTCGATCGTGAGGCGGCCGCTCGCGATGAGGGGGCGCGCGGGATCGATCTCGATGTCGCCCTCGAGCCGGCGGAACATGGCGACGAGGTCGACGACGGTGCCGGGTGGCAGCGCGGGATCGGAGACGCGTTGCTCCTCGGCGACGCGCAGTAGCTCGACGTGCAGCTTCCAGCTGTGTGGGCCGCGCTCGACGAGGGTGTAGGTCGCGGTCTGCCGGACGTACGCGGGGCCCTGGCGCAGCACGGTCACGACCTCCCAGCGCGCGCCGCGGCCGACGGGATCCTCGGGGAGAGGCACGATCACGGCGAGCAGGCGCTGCGCGAGCTCGTCGCGCGAGGGTGCGCTGCGCGCCCCGGTGGGGTCGTCGTTGAACGTGATCGCGCCGAGCTGGCCACGCGCGTCGAGCCCGACGGTGGCGCGGCGGTTCTGGAGCCGCGCGCGCCACGACGCCAGGTACTGCTCGGCGGCGGCGCGGGCGGCCTCGTCCTTCGACGCGGCGCTCTCGCCGGCGAGCGCGCGCAGCTCGATCAGCCCGCTCGACGGCGTGATCGCGAAGCCATCGCGGATCGCGGGGAGCTCGACGGGCTTGCCGAACTGGCCGTGGTCGAGCGCGCGCGACACGAGTCGGGTCTCGGTCTGGTACTCGATCGTCTCGACGGCGGGCGCGTAGCGCAGCACGGTGCGTGCGCCCTGGCCGGGATCGAGCAAGCGGAACCGCTCCTGGCGGGGCAGGGCGATCGGCGGCGCCTCCATCACCTGGGTCGCAGGGAGCGCGTACTTCTGGACCTGGATCGGCGGGCGCGGGCTCGCGGATCCGGATCCGGATCCCGCGCCGGAGCCGCCCGACCCGGGCGACGGCGGCGGCGACTGGCACGCCGCGAGCGCGCCGACGCACAGCCACCGGATCAGTTGCACTGATCCGTCCGCGTGCAGCCGGCGCACGCCCAGTTGGCGCAAGCGCCGTCGCAGCACTGGTAGCTGCACGCCGAAGGCGTCGCGCTGCACGTGGTGACGGCACACGCGGCGCTGCCGTCGCACTCGGCGGTGCACGAGCCGGTCCCACACGAGATGCCGCCGTTCGCGCACGCGCCGATGCCGTCGCACTCGGCGACGCACTCGGAGCTGGTGCCGCACTGCACGCCGCGCACCGCACACGCGCCATCGCCGATGCAGTGCGCCTCGCAGCGCCCGCTGCCGCAGGTCACGCCGAAGTTCTCGCACGCGCGGGCGCCGAGGCAGCGCACCACGCACGGTCCGGTCGCCGGACAGACGATCGAGCCGCTGCGGCACGACCCCTGGCACGTGATCTCGCACGACGACGCCGCGGCGCAGTCGACGCCAGCGTTGCACGTGCCGGGCGAGTCGTCGCACGTGATCGTGCAGTGGTGGCCCGGCGGGCACACCGCGCGCCCGCCGTTCCCGAAATCGATCTCGCAGCGATCCGTGGCGGGGTTGCAGGTCCCGCCGGCCGCGAGGCACTGCCCCGGATCGCAGGTCGGCGGCGCGTCGATGGTCGGCGCGTCGATCCCCGGCGCATCGATACTCGTCGCGTCGCCGTTGCCGTCGCGCGGCGGGTCGCCCGGCAGGCCGCGCGCGCCCTCGAACCCACAGCCACATCCCAGCGTCGCCACGACCAGCGCGAACGCACCCACGGGAGCCGAGCACACCGCCGCGGTCATGGCCGCGATGTTCGCATCATCGCGGGGCGGTGTCATCCGGAGCGTCGCTACGGGCCGACGACGTAGAACACCGCGCGGTACCAGGCGTCGCGGTCCTTGATCCGCGGCATCACGAGGCGCGCGGCCAGCGGCTCGAGGCAGCGGATCGCCGCGTCGATCTCCGCGCGCGGCTGCTCGGTCGGGATCTGGTGGAGGATCTTGATCCCGTCGGGCGGCGCGTAGAACCGCGGCGCGTCGCGCGACCCGGCAGGGGTGCGCGGGCCCACCTTGGTGATCTCGATCTCGAACACCGTGGAGACCTTCGCGACACACGCCCGCATCGCCGGCATCGCCCGGCGCACCGCCGCGCGCGCGACCATGGTGTCGAGCGGCGCGTTGCCGCTCTTGCGCTCGACCTGCTCGGGGAGCTCGCTCGTCTTGAGCTCGCGGAGGTGCTCCTCGGCGCGCCGGCGCCATGGGCTCTCGGGCGACAGCTCGAGGAACCGGCGGAAGTACAGCAGCGAGAACTCGGGCCGCGGCGTCTCGCCGGCCGCGTACGCGAGCCCGAACAGGTACTCGCGCTCGCCGGCGCCGAGGAACGGGACCGACGGGTTCTCGAGGGTTCCGAGCTGCGGCTCGATCGCGATCGCGCGGCGCGCCGCATCGGCCGCGTCGCCCGGTCGGCGCGCGCGGTCGAACGCGCCGGCGAGCAGCCAGCGCACCAGCGCGGGCGGCGCCTCGTACTCGATCCCGGTCTCGAGCGCGACGATCGCCTCCTCGAGCTTGCCCATCGCGATCCGCACCTCGCCCAGCCGGGTCCAGATCTCGCCGCCGGCCAGCCCGGTCGCGGCGGCCTCGGCCAGGGTGCGCTCGGCATCGGCGAGCCGGCCGGCGCGCGCCTGGCAGATCCCGAGCCGGCGCTGCTGCTCGATCACCTGCTTGCGATCGATTGCCTCGTCGCGCGCGCGCGCGGAGGCGGCCTGGAGATCCTCGGCGCAGCGCGCCCAGCTCTGGAGCATCAGGTACGCCTCGCCGCGCAGCCGGTACCCCTCGGGATCGTCCGGCACCAGCCGGATCGCCTCGTCGAGCGCGGCCACCGCCGCCTTGGGGCCATCGCTGGTGCGGTCTTCCAGGCTCTCGCGGGCGCGCGCGGTCAGGGCCGCGTACGGCGTGCGCTGCGGGTTGGTCGCCGCGTCCCACAGCCGGGACTTCGCGCCGGCCACCGCGTCCTGATCCACCGGCTCCGGCGGATAGCGCCGGGACTGCGCGGCCGCCGGCCCCGCGGCCGCGGCGATCGCGGCGATCGCGCACGCGAGCGTGCTTCTCATCGCTGATCCCACATCGGATCGCGCGGCGGCGCCGGGCGGCCGGTCGCGCGCCGCTTCGCGATCAGCGCGTCGATGTGCTCCTTGGCGCGCGGCTGGTACTGCGGGTGCGCGCCGCTGCGAATGTACTCGCGCCAGTAGTCGATCGCCCGCTCGGTGTAGCCGAGCGATTCCGCGGCGAGCGCGTAGTAGTAGTAGACCTCGCCCTGGGGCACGTAGAAGCTGATCCCGAGGTCGACCTTGTGGCGGAACGCCTCGTACCCCTGCTCGCCCTGCTGGACGATCAGCCGGCGCGCGGTGGAGAACCGGTCGCCGCGATCGAGCGCGACCGCGAGCCCGTACAGCGTGGAGATATCCGCCGCGCCGCCGCGGCGCTCGGCCGCCTCGCGGTACGCGTTGATCGCGTCCTCGATCCGCCCGAGCATCATGTACGTCTCGGCGAGGTTGCTGACCGCGTTGTCGAGGTTGTCGGCGCTGCCGTCCGAGCGCTCGATGTAGCGCTCGTAGTCGCGCGCCGCGGCGATCAGGCTCTCGCGGGTGTTCAGCTTGGTGTGGAGCAGGGCGCGCGAGAACAGCACGTTCTCGCCCGCGCCGGCCGAGAACCGCGGATCGAGCGGCGCGCGCTCCTCGGCCGCGTCCCACGCGGCGATCGTGTCCTTGGCGACCGCGGCGTTGATCAGGTCCGGGCGATCGCAGTCGCGCAGCGGCGAGCGCTGGAAGAACGGGCTATCGAAGCAGTTGTCGAGGTAGAACGAGTACAGCACCGCCGCGATCCGGAAGTGCGGCTCGGCCGCGGTGGGCCGCGTGGCGGCGGCGCTGCGATAGGCCTCGAGCGCGAGGCTGATCTGCCGCTTCATCTCCGACCGCGAGCCGTTGCGCGCGTTGGCCTGGAGCACGTGCTCGTCGCCCTTGCGCAGCGCCGCCTCGTAGGCCTCCTTGATCACCGAGGCCGAGGCCGGTGCGGTCGCCTGTTGCCAGACGTCCGCGCGCGCGGAGGCGCTGGCGAGCAACGCGGCGGCGAGCAGGGCGCGCTTCATGGCCTCGGGAGTTTACGAGGGATCCCGCGCGGTGGCGCGCTCGTGGTCGCGGGGTTTGTGGCCCGGGCGCGGCGCAGCCGGTCGATCGCCTCGATGTGGTCGAGCGCACGACCGCGCCATCGCCCGTCGCTGGCCGCGTAGAGCGACCACTCCGCCCGGGCCTCGACGAAGTGCCCGAGGGATTCGTAGAGCAGGCCGCGGTAGTAGTGGAGGTCCTCGGCGGGAGCGAACCCGAGCCGCGCGATCGCGTCGCGGACCTCGTTGTCGTACTGCGCCTGCATCGTGGTCTGCATGTGGTCGATCACCTCGAACGCCGCCGCGGGCTGCTCGTCGCGATCGAACTGCACCGCGAGCGAGAACGCGACCAGCGTCAGCTCGGGGCCGTAGTGCGGGACGGCCTGGTCGGGCAGCGCGTTGGCGAGCAGGTGGATCGCCGCCGCGGGCTCGCCCTGCGCGGCCAGCGCGTTCGACAGGTGGATCAGCGCGTACGCGTGCTCCCGGTTGCTCAGCGCGCCCTGGGCCAGGCGCAGCCACCGGATCGCGGTCTCGCGATCGCCCAGCCGGAGATAGATCGCGCCCAGCCGCCCGGCCACCTCGGGCCCCGCCTTGTCCGGCCCGGTCACCCGGACCGCGGCCTCGAGCGCGTCGATCGCCTCGCGGGTCTTGCCGAGCTCGTCGGCGGCGCGCGCGAGCTGCGCGAGCACCTCGACGTTCTCCGGAGCGAGCTTGCGGGCGTAGCGGAGCAGGTTGTACGCGTCGGTGTAGAACCGCGCCCGCTGCTCCACGGCCCACTCGGTGTCGCCGCTCAGCGCGTCGTCCGGCTGGCTCATCGCGCGGCGCGCCTTGGTGATCAGCGCGCGCACCTCGTCGCCGTTGGGATCGGTGACCTCGCGCCAGAAGTCGCGCTCCGGCTCCGCCGCAGCGGGCTGGGGCCGCGGTTGCGCGCTCGCGTGCGCCGTCACCAGCAACATCGGCAGCAGCCACGACCCGCGCACCGATCGAGTATGCGAGCCACCGCGGCGCCGTGCCACGAGACCTCGCGCGGGTCTCTCGACCCGCCTCCAAGTGGGGACGACGGGCCCCTCGCCGGGTGATCGAGCCCCCGCTCGTGGCCGCGTTGAAACATAGATGTTTCGAATGGTTGCGCCGGATTTGGCCATGGCCCGTCACTTGCTGTTCTGGACCGCGTGGATCGAGGAGTCATCGCGACGGCGACCGAGCTGTTCGACGGGCGGCACTACCCGGGCGTCGTGGCGATGTGCACCGACGCGCTCGAGGACGAGCCGGCGTGTGCGCCGCTGCTCCTGATCCGCGCGCGGGCGCACATCGCGCTGCGCCGCGATCTGGACGCCCAGGCCGATCTACGCGAGCTGATCCGCCTCGATTCGCGGTGCGCGATCGCGTACCGCCTGCTCGGCGTGCTCGCCGCGCGGCGCGACGAGAACGAGTCCGCCGCGATCTTTTTGCGCGAGGCCCTGCGCCTCCAGCCCGACGATCGAGAGGCCGCCGATTGGCTGCTCGTCGTCGAGGGTTCGCTTCGACCAGCCGCGGTGGCACAACAATTCCCGGCACCCGCTGCTGCGGCTGGTCGTTTTCATCCGGTGCGCACCGCGACCGTCGCGCTCGACGAGCCGCCCGCGCCGCGATTCGCGCGTGGCACCCGCCCGCCCGACCCCCACGACGAGCGGCCGACCAGCCCGTACGCGAAGCACGCGCTGCCCGCGGCCCCGGCCGCCCCCGCGCGACGCCCGTCGACGCGCCTGATCTCGCGCAGCGCGCTGCCCGAGCCGCCGGGGTTCGGCGACTACCTGGTGGCCGCCGGGATCCTGACCCGCGAGCGGCTGCGCGCGGCGCAGACCTACCAGCGCTCGATGAAGGTGCAGCTGTCCACGGCGATCGTCACCCTGGGCCTCGCGACCCCGCAGCGGATCGAGTGGGCCGTGGTCGCGCATCGCTCGCAGCTGGCGCGCGGCGCGAGTTGAAAACCGGCGCGGCGGGGTGCAAGGTCCCGCCCATGGCCCGGTCGGAGTGGATCGACGTCTCGGTCGCGATTCGCGACGGCATGGTGCACTGGCCGACCAATCCGCCGGTCGCCGTCGAGCGCGTGCTCGACATGGCGCACGGCGCGCGCGCGAACGTGTCGCGGATCGCGCTCGGCGTGCACACCGGGACCCACGTCGACGCGCCGGTCCACTTCCGGCCCGAGGGCGGCGGCGTCGATGACATTCCGATCGATGCACTGATCGGCCCGGCGCGGGTGATCCAGATCCACGACCCGGTCCACGTCACGGTGCGCGAGCTCGAGGCAGCCGGGGTCGCCGCCGGCGAGCGGATCTTGCTGAAGACGCGCAACTCGCCGGCCGCGTGGCAGCGCTCGCCCGAGTTCGTGCCGGACGCCGTGCACCTGTCGACCGAGGCCGCGCAGTGGCTCGGCGAGCGCCAGGTGCTGATGGTCGGCATCGACTACCTCTCGGTCGGCGGGTTCACCACGCGCAACGGCCTCGCGGTGCACCACGCGCTGATCGATCGCGGCGTGTGGATCCTCGAGGGGCTCGATCTGACCGCGGCGCCCGAGGGGCCGTGCGACCTGATCTGCCTGCCGCTCAAGATCGCCGGGGCCGATGGCGCGCCGGCGCGCGCGATCGTGCGGCCGCGCTAGCCCGACGGCCCCGCGGATGCCCACCCCGAGCTTCGCGCGCCGCCTGCTCGCCGCCGCCGTGCTCGGCTGGCTCGCGATCGCGCTGATCGGCCTGATCGCCGGCGCGCCGCTCGGCCACGACGAGTCGGCGTTCGCGCTCGCGGCGCGCGGCGATGCGCCGCCGTGGCTGTACCGGTCGCGCGGCGTGGTCGCGATCGCCGAGCTCGGGGTCGCGCTCGGCGGCGCGGACTGGCAGCTGCGGCTGGCCAGCGCGCTGCTCGGCGCCGGCGTCGTGCTCGCGGTGTTCGCGGTCGGCCGCGCGGCGTTCGACGCGCGCACCGGGTCGTGGGCCGCGGCGGTGATCTCCGGCGCGCACCCGATGACCCTGCGCAGCGCCTAGCTGATCAGCGACCTGCCGGCGACCGCGTGTGTGCTCGCCGGGATCGCGGCGCTGGTCCACGAGCTCGATCGCGAGGGCGGCCCGCGCTGGCGGATCGCGCTCGCGGCGCCGGCGTTCGCGGCGGCGTTCTACCTCCGCTACGGCTCCGCGCCGGTGATCGCGCTCGCCGGGCTCGCCGCGCTCGCGCTGCGGTGGCGGCCGATCGCGCGCCGGCCGCTGCCGGTGATCGCCGCGGCGGCGCTGTTCGCGCTGCTCGTCGTGCCGCACCTCGTGCACTCGCTGCGCACCACCGGCTCGCTGCTCGGCATCCTCGAGGTCAGCTCGAAGATGCCGCGCCGCGCGTACCCCGGCGAGGGCCTGGTGACCTACCTGACCTCGAACCCGTTCCGGTTCTACGGCGCGCTGGTGGCGCCGCTCGTGGTGGCCGGGCTCGCGGGCCTCGCGACCGCGCGGCGGCGCGCGCCGTGGTTCCTCGGGAGCGTGGCGCTCGGCCAGCTGATCTCGATCGGGATCCAGAGCCACGCCCAGCCGCGCTACGTTTTCGTCGCGTCTTGCCTGCTGGTCGTGCTCGGCGTCGCGCTCGCCCGCGCGGTCGCGGCGCGGTGGCCCGGTCCGGTGCCCGGCCGGATCGCCGGCGGGCTGGTGCTCGCGGCGTGGCTCGGCGCGGCGATCGCCGTGGTCCCGTACCAGCGGTTCCTCGCCGACGCGCGCGCGCCGGTGGTCGCCGCCGCCGACGCGATCCAGCGCGATGCCGCCGGCCGGCCGTGCCTCGCCGCGGCGCGCGTGGTCACCCAGCTGATGTGGTACGCGCGATGCGAGGGCTTCCTGGTCCACTCGATCGAGCGGCTCACCCCGTGGCCCACGGATCGCCCGCGCTACCTGGTGTCGCTGCCACACGCCGCGC
>JBQCJR010000006.1:0-7165 GCA_051952595.1 Kofleriaceae bacterium | reverse complement strand
ATTGATTAGCGCATCGTGCGGTTCTTCAACCGCCTCACCGACACCGACTACCACCGCGTCCGCGAGCTCCGCGGCGATGTGTGGACACTCTTCATCACCGGCCCCCGGGTCCAGGACTGGGGATTCCTCGTCGACGGCGATCACGTGCCGTGGACCAAGTACCTGGGGAAGGAGTAGCGCGTGGGAACCAGGGGACTCACCGCCGTCATGTTCGACGGCGAGTATCGGATCGCGCAGTACGGGCAGTGGGACCACTACCCGAGCGGACAGGGCCTGACGGCGCTCGAGTTTTGCCGCAAGTGGCTTCGAGATCCCGTCTCGGAAAGTCGGTTCGTGTCCAACATGCTCGCCTGCCGGTGGATCACCGAAGAGGAGTGTGACGCCGCACTCGATCACATCGGGTGCCCCTCCGGTTCGATGACCCGGAAACAGGCCGAGAAGTTCCACAACACCTTCCCGCTGCTCACGCGGGACCTCGGCGCCGAGGTCCTCCAGGCGATTGCAGCAGATGGCGGTGGGCTGCTGGAGAACCAGATCAACTTCGCTGGCAACTCGCTCTTCTGCGAGTACGCGTACGTCGTCGACCTCGACAATCGGACCTTCGAGGTGTTCAAGGGGTTCAACCAACACCCCCTTCAGGAGGGCGAGCGCTTCGCCAACCTGGCGCCCAAGGACGACTACTACCCGGTTCGGCTCCTGGCGTTGTTCTCGCTCGACGACCTGCCGACCAAGTCCGAGTTCCTGAAGGCAACGCAGCGCGCCGACGAGGAGGACCAGTGAACGCGCTGTGGGCGTGGGCCGCGCTCGAGGCCGCGGCACAGGAGCACGTTCGGTCCACGTCGGGCTTGATACTGACCAAGCGCGACACCATCGGCGAACTGCGAGCCACCGCGGTCGCGTACGCCGACGCGTGTCGCGCGACGCTGCGCGAGGTCGAGCCGATCGACGCGCACGTCTCCTTTGAGGAAACCTGGGCGACGACGGGTTACCAGTACGGGCACGACGCTCTCGAGCAAGTTCGTCTTGGTTGGAACCTGGCACGCGAAGCACTGGCGGGCGCCCGCGGCGTGCTCCGCGACGCCGAGGACTCCGCCGAGAACACCAAGGCACCGCGGCGCTCGTGCGATACGGTCGACCTGGAGATCGCGGAGGCCGAGTTGGTCGAGGCCGCGGAGGACATCGATCGCAAGACCGGTGCCTCGCCCAGCGACCTGCAGTACCTGCGTGCGGCTGCACTCCGCTACGCGATCGCGGAGATCGAGGCCGGGTTCACCGACGGTAGCTTGTCCGACATCCTCGGCCACCTCGACATGGTGGCCGCGCGCGAGATCGCAGGCTAGATGTCTGCTCCGACCCCGATCAAGGTTTGTATCCGCCTCCCCGGCGTCGGCGAGTTCGTCGCGACGGTGCCCGCGTTCGACAACTACGACGTCGACCCATCCAAGCTCGACAAGACCGAGCTCGCGACGGAGCTGCTCCGGTCCCTGAACGTCTA
This sequence comes from Kofleriaceae bacterium, assembly GCA_051952595.1. Classification (GTDB taxonomy): domain Bacteria; phylum Myxococcota_A; class Polyangia; order Haliangiales; family Haliangiaceae; genus JABFXX01. The sequence continues at coordinate 5,670 of JBQCJR010000006.1, read as the reverse complement.
CGTCGCGGAGCGCATCCAGGTCGAGCCGCTCGCGGGCGAGGTCGATCGTGTGGTCGAGACCCTCCACCGCTGGGCCCACGTCGTACCCCTCACCTGCGACGACTGCCCTCACACGGCGACGTGCCCGTGGGCGTTCGACGCCTACAACACCAACGGCGACTGCCTCGCGGAGAAGTAGGCACTCCCTCTCGTCTCTCAACTCTCCACAACACAGGAATTCCAACTGATGCTGCTCTGGATCGATCTGGAGACCACCGGCCTCGACGCGAGCACGGACCACGTGCTCGAGGTGGCGGCCATCGTGACCGACGACAATCTCGACGAGGTCGCGCGCTTCCACCGCGTGGTGTACTCGCCGCGCGCGGACAAGGTGTGCCACGCCCTCGCGACCGGGCTCGTCGCCCCCGGGATGCACCACACCGTTGCGCAGGCGGTCGTGGAGATGCACGCGAAGACCGGCCTCTGGGCCGAGTCGCGCAGAGGACAGGCGCTCGCGACGGTCGACAGCGATCTCGCCGAGTTCATCAAGAACCACGCGACCCGCGTCGACGAGCGCCCGGAGACGGATCCGGTTCGGATTCGGGCCGGGTACGCGACTCGGCAGACGAGGGTTCCTCCGCAGCTCGCGGGCTCGACCATCTCGTTCGACCGCGCGTTCATGGCGACGCGCCTGCCGACGGCGGAGAGAGCGCTCCACTACCGTAACGTCGACGTGACCTCGTTCAACGAGGTCGCCAGGCGATTCTGGCCGGCGATCCACGAGTCCCGTCCGCGCGCCGACGACGGGGCGCACCGCGCGATGGTCGACATCGAGTTGTCGATCGCGCAGCTCAAGTACTACCTGGCGCACATCGGGCCGGTCGGGACGCATGTCATCAAGTACGTCGGCTTTCCCGTGACCATACCTTCGATGGACTCGCTGCGCGTCACCTGTGAGGTGACCTTGTGACCGTCGACGTGACCACGAAGACCACGATTTCCGCGAGCGAGCGAGCGTTCATCGTCCGGGTCAAGAGCGTCCCCGGGCCGGGGGAACACGTCTGGGGCGCCGTCGACCTCGGGATCACGTGTTGCGCGGGCCGCGAATCCCCAGCGCCGAACATGAGGACGGCTGCGGAGTTCATGATCGAGTACCTGCAGCACCTGACCGACCAGGTCCGCGCGCGGCTCACCGCGGAAGGACTGCTCAAGTGACGCGCCGTGGATGGATCGGCGTCGACCTCGACCGCACGCTCGCGTACCACGAGCCCGGCCAGGGCGTGGACGACGTCGGGTTCCCGATCCCGAAGATGCTCGAGCGGGTGAAGCGGTGGCTCGCCGAGGGCCAGGAGGTGCGCATCGTCACGGCGCGCGTCGCGCCCGAGTGGAACGACGTCTCCGCGCAGCGCGCGCTGATCCAGGCGTGGTGCGTCGAGCACCTGGGCGAGGCACTCCCCGTCCAGTGCCACAAGGACGGCGCGATGCTCCAGCTCTGGGACGACCGCGCCGTGGCGGTCGTGCCCAACGATGGCACGGAGGTGCTCACCATGCTCATCAAGCGATTCGCCGAGACCCCCAAGGACATCGCCGAGATCCGCGACTACGACGTCAAGCACGCCGCAGACGTCGACCCGGTCGCTCGCTTCGAGGTCGTCATGTCCGACCCGGTGATCACCGTGGATCTCGCCGGCGACTCGGACCCCACCGAGCGCGAGTGGCTCACTCCGCGCGAGGCCCTTGTCCTCGTGGCGCGGATCCTGCGCGCCGTCGGCGAGGCCGAGCGCCACTTCGGGAAGGCGGCGGCCGACCTGTGAGCAACCCCATGGACTTCAGCCAAGCACTCGTCGAGCGCCAGCAGGGCCGACGCATTCGCCGAGCCGGGTGGGACGGCAAGAACATGCACATCTACATCGAGGACCTACTGATCCACGCTCTGTTCCAGGGACGCAAGTACGAACCCTGCATCGTGATGCGCACGGCTCAGGGGCAGTACCAGCCGGGATGGCTCGCGTCGCAGGCCGACCTCCTCGCCGACGACTGGGAGGTCGTGTGAAGCGCCCTGTCACGTTCACCCTCTCGGTCTACGCGTCCGTCGACCTCGACGTGGACGACCTCTGGCCCGGCGGGGACGCGCCCGAGAACCCGACCGCCGCGGACGTCGCGAAGGTCGTCGCCGAGTGCGGCGGGGTTCGCGGCGCGGTCGCCGACTGGAACCTCGAGAATCACCTCGAACTGACGATCACGGGAAATGACACGACCGCGACGATCAACCCGTAGCGCGAAGCGCCGGCCTGCGAAGCGTGCCGGCGTTAGGCGGATCGACGGCGACGCCGTCCTCCGCACCGTCGCCGAGTTCGCGTCCAACGACTCCGCGCTCCACAGCCGGGGCGTCGAGCACAACGTGGCGAGGCTCATGCGCTACGTCGTGCTCGGCCTCGTCGCACACCTGAACCATGTCCTCGCCGGCACGCGTCGGCGCGAGCGCTCGAAGAAGTAGGAGCAACCCAGTGCCATCCGACACCGACCAGCTCAAGAGCCCCGCGCTCGCGGACCTCACCGACGAGGCCGTCGCGTACGCCTCGAAGTGGTGGGCCGACCACGTCCGTCGCAAGACCCCCAAGAACAATGGGGAGCCGCTGCATAGTGTCCTGGACACCGTGCTCAACGCGGACGTCAGCGTGCCGGAGGAGCAGATCCTCCGGTTCGAGGCCGCACTCGCCGAGGTCATCACGGCGGACTACGATTCGTCGCAGCCGGATAGGAAGCGCGAGCCGTTGCACAAGGGAGGACGTCTCGCGCGCATCGGGCAATTCAACGGGCGCATGTCCGTGGACTACGGGCCCGACGCCACGCTCCGCCTGGCGATCGCGAAGTGCGGCGAGAACGCCAACGGATCGTCGTCGAATCCCGAGAGCAAGATCGCCCGGCTCCTGCCCTGGAAGACCGACCTCAACATCAACATGGTGCGTGTCCGAGACCGCCTCGGCTACCGAGCTGCCGACCAGGCCGGCTGGAGGGCGTACGACGAGCAGCCGCTCGTAGGTCCAGGCGCCCGGCTCCGCGTGGTCGACCGTTGGGTAAGCGTCAGCGGCCGGGAGCGCGGCTCGTGGATGAACGGTGGCACCACCGAGGGCCAGATCGCGTTCGTGACGCTCGACAATGAGGCCATTGAGCCGACCCCGATCGCGCTCGTGCTGCGCGGCTACGTCGACTTCGAGACCTTCCACCAGACGTTGGAGGACGGGCTCGAGTACGCGCTCCGCGACGACCTCGGTGGCTACCTCGCGATTGTGGTGCCGCGATGAAGTCCGAGCACGAGGGTTCCGCCGGCTGGAGGGCAGGCATCGAGGCGGCCCTCCGAAAGGTCAGGTACCGGATGAGCGTCCTGCCGGACCTCCAGTCGCCCGGCTACCGGATCGCGCTCGACGAGGTCATCGTCTGCCTGAAGGCGATGCTCGAGCGAGGTACCGAGACGTCGTGCGCGCAGGTGGTGGACGCCCCAGCACTCACCTGGAGCCCGGGGCTTTGGGGCTTCCTCGCGACCCCCGATCACCAATACTACATCCCGCAAACCCCGGACGGACAATACGTTGCTTGGTACATGCCGCGAGGACTCCCCACCAAACATGACGTGATCCTCGGCGAGGGGCTCTCCGAGGAAGATGTCAAGCGCGTCTGCGCGGAGCACGCCGCCACCACCACCACCACCCCGTCGTGATCTCCCTGGACCCCGCGCGCGTTCGCGAGCTCGCGAGCGCCCCTCTCCTGGCGGTCGACCCAGGAACCCGCTACCCCGCCGCGGCGCTGTTCGACCGCGGCCGCCTGGTCGCGGCGTCCCGGGTCCCGGTGCCCCGCGCGCTCGCGAAGCTCGAGCGGGCCGAGCGCTGCAGGCAGATCGCCAAGCTGATCGCGGCGTGGGCCCTGGAGAAGACCGGCGGGCCGGCGCCGCGAGCGCTCGTGTTCGAGTGGCCGCAGGTCTACCGGGCCACGAAGAGCAAGGGCGACCCCAACGACCTGATCCCCCTCGCCGCGATCGGCACGGCCGTGGCGGCGCTGCTCGACGTCGAGCAGGTGGTCAGCCCGCTGCCGCGGGAATGGATCGGCGGGATCCCGAAGGTCGAGACCGGGGACCCCTGGGCCTCACCACGCGGTCACGTGCTGCGGAGCCGAATCGGCGTCCTCGAACTCTCGGCGATCGTCCCGAGCCACGACGCGCTCGACGCGGTCGGCCTTGGGATGTGGGCGCTGGGGCGGCTTGACCGGATCCTGCTCGGCGCCACGTAGCCCGTAGACTTCGACGGCGAAGTCCTGCAGCTTCCGGCGGAGCGCCTCGCGAGCGCGGAACAGGCGGGTGTGCACCGTCTTGCGCGCCACGCCGAGTTCGCGCGCGATGTCGTCCACCCCCGCGCCCTGGAGGTAGAACATCTCGACGACCCGGCGGTGGTGCGGCGGCAGGCTCGCGATCGCCTCGGCGACCTCGTCTCCCGGCTCGCGGTCCATCGTGACCCGCGGGTCCTGCGCGTGGCGGAGGTCGTCCGACCAGAACTCGTAGCTGGACTCTTCCGGGTTCACCCACTGGTCTTGTAGCTGCGCTGGCGGTTCAAGCCGGTTGTCGAGAATGAACCCACGCCGCCGACGATCCGAGTGGTAGTGGCCGATGAAGGTGTTCCGCACGATCAGGTACAACCACCCCCGGACCGCGTGGTCCGTCGAGAGGGCGTGCTCGTCCGGCGTGAAGCGGTGCCACGCCCGTAGAGCCCGCACGAGAGAATCCTGGACTACGTCCGCGGCGCGGTGGGAGTCCCCGCTCGCCAGGCGACGCGCGAAGTTCACGAGTTCGCTGTACAACGGGACGCACCACTGCTCGAAGTCGAGTTGGTTCGTCGTTGGGGGAGTCGCGGACTCGGCGGGCTCGAAGGTGTCGGTCGAAGTGAACATCTGGACCTTTCAGCGCGCTCGCGCGTCGCATTTCGGATGTCCCACGCGGCTGCGGACGGCGCAACCACGGTTCGGTTAGGTCTGGGTTAAGTTGACATGCAGTTCTCCTGGACTTCGTAGCCCAGGCCTCTGACATTCAGCCCGCCGGGGGAGATCTCTAGAGAGACGCCCGCCACCAGCGCCCACGCAAGTCTTCGTGTTCTCGGTCATGCCCGTCACCAAGAACGCAGTGCACGCGCATCCCTGGGATGTCGCTGTCGAAGCGGTGGCTGCTGCCGCATTGGCGCGACACGATCAGGTCGGCGTTCGGCGCCTCGGCCGGCTCGGGCTTGGCGTCGCGCCACGGCGTGCCGGGATCGCGCGGCAGGAGCCCGCAGTCCGTCGCCTGCGTGACCGCCATGTTCAGGCTCGCGCAGGCAGGCGCGACGTGCGGCAACAGCGACGGTCCGACCTTCGCCCCGGGCGTCGTGTCGGTGTCGACAGCGTACGCGGCCCGCTTCATGCCCTCGATGTCCTTGAGCTCGGGGTCGAGCGCGAGGTGCAGCTCCATCAGGTCGAGCGTGTCGTCGATGTGGTCGCGCGCGGCGCGCAGGTACGACCTGTAGCGGATGAAGTCCTCTGCGGTCGGCTCGCTGTGGTGCGCCCCGCCCGTCGGGCGTCGGTAGTTGGCCCGCTCGTACTTGTCGTTGCCGTACTCGCCGGACCGCGCCGTGTAGATCTGGAACGAGCGGCGCACGTGCGTCGTGTCGGCCT
>JBQCJR010000005.1:0-4778 GCA_051952595.1 Kofleriaceae bacterium | reverse complement strand
CCGATCTCGCCGCGCAGCGGGACCTCGGCGGGCAGCCGGCTCGGGTCCGGCACGCGGACGACCAGCTGGCCGGCGTCGTCGAACAGCCCGGCGTCCGGCGCGAACGCCTCGACCTCGTCGGCGATCGGCGAGTCCTGGACGTGCACGTGCGGCGCGCCGCCGGGAGCGTCGAACAGCCCGACGCTCTCGACCGCGGCCTGGGCGAGCAGCCGGCGATCGAGCTCCTCGAGCTGGTCGCGGCGGAACAGCCAGCCGGCGGCGAGCACGGCGAGCACCAGCGCGAGCGTGGGCAGCACGGCCCCGAACAGCACCAGGCGCTTGCGGACCGTCATCGCTCGCTGCGGATCTCGAGCCGGAACCCGACGCCGCGCACCGAGCGCAGCGCGACGTGGTCCGCGCCGACGCTGGTCAGCTTGCCGCGCAGGTAGCCGACGTAGACGTCGACCACGTTGGGCTCGCCGTCGAAGTCGCGGCCCCACACCCGCGCGAGCAGCTCGGCGCGGGTCAACACGTCGCCGGGGTGCTCGACGAACACGAGCAGCAGCTGCCACTCGCGGTTGGTCAGCACCTCCTCGCGGCCGCCGCACGCGATCGCCCGGCGGCGCTCGTCGATCTGGAGCGCGCCGAGCTGGAGCGAGCCGCTGCCGGCGCGCCGGCGGAGCGCGTCGAGCCGCGCGAGCAGCTCCTCGAAGTCGAACGGCTTGACCAGGTAGTCGTCCGCGCCGGCGCGCAACCCGGTGACCCGCTCGCCGACCGCGCCGCGCGCGGTGAGCATCAGCACCGGGGTGGCGAGCCCGCGCTGGCGCCAGCCGCGCAGCACGGTGACGCCGTCGATGTCCTCCAGCCCCCAGTCGAGGATGATCGCGTCGTAGCGGACCCGGGTCGCCTGGTCGGCCGCGTCGCCGCCGCGGTGGCAGATGTCCACCTGATGGCCCTCCTCGACCAGCCCGCGGTGGACCAGCCGCGCCATCTTCGGATCGTCCTCGACCAGCAGCACCTTCATCGCGCGCGGCTCCGCGCGGCGAGCCACGGGTACACCGCGGGGAGCACCACGAGGGTCAGCATCGTGGATGTGAGTAGACCACCGACGACGACCGTGGCAAGCGGTCGCTGGACCTCCGCGCCGACCCCGCTGGCGAGCATCATCGGAACGAACCCGAGCGCGGCGACCAGGGCGGTCATCAGGACGGGGCGGACCCGGCCGCGGGCCGCGCTCTCGATCGCCGCGGCGGGGGCGAGCCCGGCGTCCTCGACGGCGCGCACCTGCGACAGCAGCACCACGCCGTTCATCACCGCGATCCCCGACAGGGCGATGAACCCGATCGCGGCCGAGATCGAGACCGGCAGGCCGCGCGCCGCGAGCGCGATCATCCCACCCACACACGCGAACGGCACGTGGGTGAAGATGATGAGGGTGTGGCGGATTCGGCGGAACGTGGCCAGCAGGACCACCAGGATCAGCGCGATCACCAGCGGCACCACGACGAGCAGCCGGCGCTTGGCGGCCTCGAGGCTCTCGTACTGGCCGCCCCACTTGATCGCGTAGCCCTGCGGCACCTCGACCCCGGCGGTGACCCGCGCCCGCGCGCGCTCGACCGCGCCGCCGAGATCGACGCCGCGCACGTTGAATCCGATCGAGATCCGGCGGCGGCCGAGGTCGTGCTGGACCACGCTCGCGGTCGGCGCGCGCACCACATCGGCGAGCTCGGGCAGCGGCACCGCGGCGCCGCCGGGCGTCGGCACGGCGAGCCGCTCGAGGTCCCAGTCGCTGTCGACCCCGGCGAGCGCGAGCACGATCGGGATCGGCCGCGGACCGTCGTAGGTGACGCCGGCCTCGACGCCGAACCGCAGCGCCTGGATCGCGGCGAGCACCTCCGCGACGTCGAGCCCGACGCGCGCGACGTCGAGCGGGCGCGGCCGGATCTCGGCGAGCGGCACGTCGGCGGGGGCGAGCACGCGGGCATCGACCACGCCGGGCTCGGCGGCGACCAGCGCGGCGACGCGATCGGCGAGCCGGCGCAGGATGGCCAGGTCATCGCCGTACACGCTGACCACGACGTCGGACGACGCGCCGCCGAGTAGCTCGTTGAACCGCATCTGGATCGGCTGGGTGAACGCGGGATCGGAGCCCGGCGTCGCGGCGTCGATCTTGGCGCCGAGCTCGCCGATCAGGCGATCGCGGGTCATCCCGGCGCGCCAGCGATCGCGCGGCGCGAGCGCGACGAACACGTCGGCCTGATCGATGCCCATCACGTCGGTGGCGACCGCGGGGCTGCCGATCCGCGACACCACCTGCTCGACCTCGGGCACCGAGAGCAGGGCGGACTCCATCCGCAGCGCGGCGTCGACGGCGGCGTCGATGCTGGTGTCCGGGCGCCGGGTGGTCTGCACGACGAGATCGCCCTCGTCGAGCTGCGGGGTCAGCTCGCTGCCGGTCCGCGCGAACAGCGCCCCGGCGAACCCGAGCAGGCCGATCGCGGCGATCGCGATCGGCACGCGCAGCCGGGGCAGCCGGACGAGCAGCCAGCCGTAGCCGCGATCGATCAGCCGGACGACCAGCGGCGGGCGCGCCGGTACGTCGCGCTCGCGCAGCACCAGGCTCGCCGCGGCGGGCACGAAGGTGAGCGACAACACGAGCGACGCGGCGATCGCGAGCACCACGGTGACCGCCATCGGGCGGAACAGCTTGCCGTCGACGCCGGTCATCGAGAGCACCGGCACGTAGACGAGCAGGATCACGAGCACCGACGAGAACACCGGGCGCGCGACCGCCTGGCACGCCGCGCGGATCCGCTGGCGCAGCGGCGCGTGGTCGCCGGGGTGCGCGGCGTGGGGATCGCCGAGCGTGTGGAACACGTTCTCGACCAGCACGACCGCGCCGTCGACCAGCAGGCCGAAGTCGATCGCGCCGAGGCTCATCAGGTTGCCGGGCATGTCGAGCGCGACCATCGCGGCGGTCGCGCACAGCATCGACAGCGGGATCGCGAGCGCGACCAGCAGCCCGGCGCGCCAGCTGCCGAGCATGACGAGCAGCACGCCGATCACCAGGATGCCGCCCTCGATCAGGCTGCGGCCGATCGTGCGCAGCGTGCCGTCGACGAGCTTGCTGCGATCGTAGACCACGTGCACCGCGACGTCGGGCGGGAGCAGCCGGCGCAGCTCGGGCATCCGATCGCGCACGCCGGCGGTGACCTCGCGCGCGTTGGCGTCGAGCAGCATCTGCGCCATCACGTAGACGGTCTCGCCGCGGCCGTTCGCGGTGGCGGCGCCGATCCGCGGCCGCGCGCCCTCGCGCAGATCGGCGACATCGGCGAGCCGGACCACGCTGTCGCCATCGCGCGCGACGATCGCCGCGCCGAGATCCCCGGCGGACGCGGGGCGGGCGACCGCGCGCAGCAGCACCTGGCCATCGCTCGCGGGCAGCGATGCGCCGGGCGCCGAGCCGGTCGCGCGCTCGATCGCGGTGCGCACCGCGTCGAGCGACAGCTTGTGGTGCGCGAGCCGGATCGGATCGACGCGGACCTCGAGCGTGCGCTGCGCGCCGCCCCAGGTGTTGACCTCGACCACGCCGGGCGCGTTGCGCAGCAGCGGCACGACCCGGAGCTGCGCCAGCTCGAGCAGCTCGGCGGGCGTGCGGGTCGCCGAGGTCAGCGTGAAGTGGAAGATCTCGCCGAGCCCGCCGGTCATCGGCCCCATCTCGGGCGCGTCGACGCCGGCCGGCAGCGCGACGCCCGCGAGCCGCTCGGAGACCATCTGGCGCGCGCGGTAGACGTCGACGTCGTCGTCGAACACCGCGGTGATCGCCGAGAGGCCGTAGCGCGAGGAGCTGCGGTGGGTCGACAGGCCGGGCAGGCCGCCGAGCGCGGTCTCGATCGGCAGCGAGACCCGCAGCTCGACCTCCTCGGGCGTGAGGCCGGGCGCGCGGGTCAGGATCTGGACCTGGTTGTTGGTCAGGTCGGGCAGGGCGTCGAGCTGGAGCTTGCGCGCGGTGAGCGCGGCGGCGATCGCGACGATCAGCCACAGCACGAGCACCGTGCCGCGGCGATCGACCGACCAGCCGACGAGGCGCGCGATCATCGCGGCGCTCCTGGCGCCGCGCCGGGGGAGGTCGCGCCGGACGGTGCGGCGGGCGGCGCGGCGTTGGCTGGATCGCTCGGCGCGGCGTTCGCCGGGCCGCTCGCGGGCTCGCTCGGCGCCGCGTTCGCCTGCTCGCTCGCCGCCTCGATCGCGCTCGCCACCGCCGCGACCTGGTCGCCTACCGCGATGCCGTCGACGAGCGCGTCGGCGCCCGAGGTCGCGAGCACACGGACCGGTGCGCGGCGGGCGGTGGTGTCGCGCCGCCATACGAACGTGCCGGTCTCGTCGCGGCCGATCGCGCTCGCCGGTACGACCGCCGCCGAGCCGGCTGCGACCCGGGCGCGCAGCCGCCCCGCGGTGCCCGGTGCGGCCGGCGCGGCGAGCTCGAGCCAGGCCCGCGTGGTGCCGTCCGGATCGCGGACCGGCGCGAGCGACACCAGGGTCGCCTCGACGGGCGCGCTGCCCACCGCGAGGAAGTCGAGCCGCGCGCCCTCGGGCAGCACGCGCGGCAACCGCGCCTCGATCCGGGTGGCGCCGCCGGACGCGAGCTCGACGAGCGCGGCATCGGACGGCGCGCTCGCGCCGACCACCGCGGCGACGCTGGTCACCGTGCCGGCGATCGGCGCGCGCAGCGGCACCCGGCCGCCCGAGGCGGCGAGCGCGCGGGCGTCGGCGAGCGAGAGCCCCGCGGCGCGCAGCGT
>JBQCJR010000004.1:0-9402 GCA_051952595.1 Kofleriaceae bacterium | reverse complement strand
CGCACACTCGGCGCGATCAGAGGATTGCTGTCGCCGTCGGGGGTCCAAAACTCCCGCGCTGCGTGCTAGGTATCTCCGATGCGCGTCGCGCACTGCTCGGATCTCCATCTGCTCTCCCACGACGGAGCGAGGTGGCTGGAGCTCGCGAACAAGCGCTGGATCGGCGCGATGAACCTGCTCTCGAACCGCAGTCGCCACTATCACGTGGCCGCGTTCGAGGACATGGTCGCCGATCTCAACGAGCAGGGCATCGAGCACGTGTTGTGCACCGGCGACGTGACGAACCTGGCGCTCCGCCAGGAGTTCGTGTTCGCGCGCACCCGGTTCGACCAGCTCGCGCAGGGCACCACGAACGTCACCGTCGTGCCGGGCAATCACGACGCCTACGTGGCCCAGGGCGTGCCGCTGTTCCACGAGACGTTCGGCGCGTTCGCGACGACCGACCCCGGCTGGGAGTGGGCCGAGGATCATCGCCACTCCGCCGATGACATCCTGCACTGGCCGATCGTCCGCGTCCGCGGCGACCTCGCGGTGATCGGCCTGTCGACCAGCCGCGCGACGCCGTGGTTCACCGCGTACGGCGTGGTGGGGCAGGGCCAGCTCGCCCGGCTGCGCCAGGTGCTGCTCGATCCGCGGCTCGCCGGCAAGATCCGCCTGGTCGCGATCCACCATCCGCCGGCCGGGCCGCGGGCGCGCAGCCGGATCCGCGGGCTGCGCGATCACGCCGCGTTCGCGGAGGTGATCGCCGAGGCCGGCGCCGAGCTGATCGTGCACGGCCACGAGCACCGCGACATGTTCGAAGCGCTCCCGGGGCCCCACGGCGACGTGCCGGTGCGCGGCGTCGCGTCCGGCACGTACTTCCACAACAAGCCGGAGCGCACCGGGCGGTATCGAATCTTCGAGATCGAGCACGGGCGGATCACGGGGGACCACGTCCGGATCTGGGATCCGGTGGAGCGGCGATTCGGCGCGCCGGCTGAGCCGGAGCTCCGCGCGTCGATCTGAGCGCCTTACGGCAGCACCCGGCAATCTAACTCTGGAACTTGACTTGGCTTTGCCGCGTGAGATACCCCAGCCACGGAGAACCCATGGGCCAACCCACCCCTGACGCTGACGCCATCGAAGCCGCCGACCAGAAGTACGTGATGCGCCCCTGGACCCACCCCAAGGGGGAGCCGGTGATCATCGCGAAGGCGCGCGGCTGTGTCGTGACCGACATCCACGGCAAGGACTACCTCGACCTGACCGCCGGCTACTTCGTGAACAATGCCGGCCACTGCCACCCGCGCATCGCCGAGGCGGCCAAGCGCCAGGTCGACGAGGTGCTCCAGGTCTCCGGCAAGCACGGCACGATTCCGGCGATCCGGCTGGCGCAGCGGCTGATGGAGCTGGCCCCGAAGTCGATCCACAAGGCGCTGTTCTCGACCGGCGGCTCCGAGGCGAACGAGTTCGCGCTCAAGCTCGCCCGTCAGTACACCAAGAAGACCGATATCGCCTATCTGCAGAACGGCTATCACGGCCTGACGCTCGGCGCGCTCGAGGTCACCGCGAGCGAGAAGTACCGCGAGTCCGCGGGCAAGCCGATGGGGCCGGAGAACTACGCCGTCCCGATGGCGTACTGCTACCGCTGCAAGGACCACAAGCCGGAGTCGTGCGCGGCCGAGTGCCTCGACGGCGTCGAGGCGCTGTTCGACGCGCACCCCAGCACCGCGGCGCTGATCGCCGAGCCGATCCAGGCGGTCGGTGGCCTGGCCCCGCCGCAGCAGTACTGGGACCGGCTCGACCGGATCCGCAAGGCGCGCGGCATCCTCCTGATCGCGGACGAGATCCAGACCGGCCTCGGGCGCACCGGCAAGATGTTCGCCTGCGACCACTACGGCCTGGAGCCGGACATCCTGACCGGCGGCAAGGGCCTGTCGGGCGGCGTGGGCTCGCTCGCGATGACCGCGGCGTCGACCGAGGTGTGCGCGCCGTTCTTCGGCGGCACCACCCCGACGTCGGGCGGCAACGCGGTGTCCGCGGCCGCGGGCCTCGCGCTGATCGACGCGATCATCGACGAGGGCCTGGTCGAGAACGCCGCGGCGATGGGCCGCTACTTCACCGAGGCGGCGTGGGGCCTCGACGACCCGTGGATCGGCGACGTGCGGTTCACCGGCCTGCTCGGCGGGATCGAGCTCGTCGAGGACCGCGCGAGCAAGAAGGTGCTCGGCAAGAGCGAGGTCGCGAAGGTGAAGGATCACCTCCACGACCAGGGCATGCTGATCACGATCTCGGGCTGGCACGGCAACGTGCTGCGGCTCCAGCCGCCGCTGTCTATCACTTCCTCGCAGATCGACCAGTTCATCGCCGCACTGCGAAACACCCTACGCACCGTCCGGGGCGCGTAGGCGCGGGTCGGGGCGATCATCCGTACTTCCCGCCGCCAGGTTTTTGGATAGAGTCCCATCCGCCGATGAATCTGTTCGCCTTTCGCAAGCAGCTAGACCGGATCCTACATCCCATCGTGTCGGGGCTCGCTCGGCTGCCGCTGCACGCGAACTCGTGGACGATGATCGGCGCGCTGATCGGCCTGGTCGGCGGCGTGGTGTTCTTCTACGGCCAGTGGTGGCTCGGGCTCGCGCTGCTGCTGGTCCGCGGGATCGTCGATCACATCGATGGCTTCAAGGCCCGCAACTTCAACCAGCGGTCGACGTTCGGCGCCGTGATGGACGACGTCTGCGACCGGTGGGTGCTCGGCGTGATGTACGCGGGCGGCTGCCTCAACCTGAGCGCCGACTACCCGCACATCCTGATCGTGCTAGGCTTCGGGATCACCGGCGCGCTGACCAACGTGATCATCAAGCTGTCGATCTACGCCGAGAGCCAGCAGGACATCTGGCGCGAGAAGGGCAAGATCGGCCACCCGGTGGACGTCGTCGGGTTGTTCGGCTCGGCGGAGTTCATCATCTACTACGGCTTCGGCGTGTTCTTCACCGCGCTGCTCCACGACCCGCGGCCGCTGCTCGCGGGGTGCTGGGCGGTGGCGATCATGAGCCACGTGTCGCTGTTCCAGCGGGTGCGGTTCGCGTGGAAGCGGTATCGGTTCGTCGATCCGGGGCTGGCGCAGGACGTCCCCCCGGCGATCTCGTCGGACGTGAAGGCCGGCTAGCATGGCCACGGCTGCTGCCGGGGCGGCGCCACGCGTCGTCTCGCCCTTCAATCCCGCCAACGCGGTCACCGCGTCGCGGTTCCTGACGCTGCCGCCGTTCGTGTGGGCGGTCGACAACGGGTACCCGAAGTGGGCGACCCTGTTCATGCTGATCTGCGGCATCCTCGACAAGCTCGACGGCGCGGTCGCCAAGCTGTTCGACTGCCGCAGCGCGTTCGGCGAGGTGTTCGACGCGATCGCCGACGGCCTCTGCTACGGGTTCGCGATGATCCTGATCGCCGCGTACGGCTGGGCGCCGGTGATCCCGGTGGTCGTCACCGTCGGCCTCGGCGCGCTCAACTCCGGGCTGCGCCTGGTGTACGCCAAGCGCGCGGGGCGCACCGTGAACTACAAGTCGTACGCGATGGAGCGCGCGGTTGGCTTCATCGCGTTCCTGATCGGGTTCGCGACCAGCGGGATGGAGACCAAGTTCTACTACTGGGCGTTCGTCCCGTTCATGGTCGCGATCGTCGCGCACGACGCCAAGCGAATGTTGATCGATCCGATCCCCGATCCGATCTCGGCGCCGGTCCCGGCGGAGGTCGCGTCGTGAACCTGATCTCGCCGAACGCGTTCAAGTGGACGCTGTCGATCCTCACGACGCTTGGCTCGCTGTGGGCGCTCTACGACGTGGTCCTGGTCGCCAAGCTGCGCGGCGCGGATCGCCGGGATCCGCTGGTCCGAGACAAGCTGTTCGGCTACGCGATCGGCATCCTGCTCGGGATCCTCGGGCTGGTGGGAGTCCTGCGCTACAACGGCGTCGTCTAGCTGTGCTCGCCGAGTCCGAGGCTCTCACCATGCGCCAGCACGCGCACGCGGTCCACGCCGCGGGCGGCGGCGATCTTGGCGAGCCGCCGGCGCGGCATGCTCGGCAGGCCGAGCCGGAGGTGGACGGTGCCCCAGTGCACCGGCACCAGCGTGCGGGCGCCGAGCCGCTCGAAGATGTCGAGTGCGCAGTCCGGGTCGATGTGGATGCCGCGATCGAGCGCCTCGCGCCGCCACCGGTAGTACCAGACCGGCATCATCCCGCCGATCGGGAGCAGCGCGGCATCGATCGCGTGGCGTTTCCCGATATCGTCGAACACCGCGTGATCCGAGAAGTCGACATCGCCGGCGTGGTGGAGGGTGGCGCCGCCGCCGGCGACCACGTACCCGAGCGCCTCGGGAGCATCACCCTTGCGCCAGCGCCCGAAGTCGTGGCGCGTCGGCACGGCGGTCACCTCGAGGCCGGACACCTCGAGCTGATCGCCCGCGGACATCTCGGTGACCTGGCGAAATCCCAGATCCGAGACGATGTGGCGGGCCCCCTTGGGGACCACGAGGTGGGTGTCGCGATCGACCGCCTTGAGGCTCCAGCGATTGAGGTGGTCGACGTGGGAGTGCGTGACGAGCACCGCATCGGTCTTGCCGGCGGCGCGGGCACGCGAGCGGAACAGGGGATCGAACAAGACTCGGGCGCGCCCGAAATCAGCCACCGCGGTCGCGTGCCCCAGCCAGGTCACCGTCGGGTGGCCGGGCGGCAGCGCACGGTCTGGGTCTCTAGCAGCCGGTACCACGGTGCTGCTATAGCACGGGGGTTCCCGTGCTGATGTTCTTCCTGATCGGGGCTGCGGCGGGTGCGCTCACGGGCGTGCCGATCGGCCCGGTGAACGTCGCGGTGATCGACGCTGCGTACCGCCATACCCTGCGCCGCGCGATCGCGGTCGGGCTCGGCGGCGCGCTGGCCGATGGGCTGTACGCAGCGCTCGGCGTGATCGGCGTGAAGCCGTTCCTCGATAGCTACCCGTCGATCCCGCCCATTCTGTTCCTGGTCAGCGGCCTGGTGCTGCTCGCCTATGGCTTCTTGACGGCGCGCAGCCAACCGGTCGCCCCGGCGCAGCCGCCGCCCGACGAGGCGCAGCTGTCGTCGACGACGCTCCAGCGCCGCGAGATGTGGTCCGGTTTCACCGTCGGGCTCGCCCTCATCATCCTCAATCCCGCGGCGATCGTGACCTGGGTCGTGCTGATCGCGCGGCTGATCCCGGACGCCTCGTCCACCGGCGGCTCCGCGTTCGCCGCGGGCGTGATGATCGGGAGCTTCGGCTGGTTCGCGCTGGTCGCCTACCTGACCCACAAGGGCAAGTCGGTGCTCGGCGACAAGGCGGCGTGGATCCCCCGATTCGTCGGGATCGCGCTGATGGTCTACTCGGTCTATTTGCTGACCAAGGCCGTGCGGTACTTCATCGCCTAGGCATCGCCTAGGCATCGCCTGGGCGCCCGAGCTCAGTTCTCGACGGACTCGAGCAGCTCGCCGACCAGCTCCTCGATCTTGACCGCGAGCTGCTTGGGCACCGGCGCCTCTTCCTCGGCGATCAGCGTCGACAGCCGGCGCGCGGCCGCTGCGATCGAGGCGCGCAGCTTGTCCTTGCGCTCGCGCGGCGTCTGCGGGAACACGACCTCGCCGAACTTGCGGTTGAGCACCGGGGCCTCGGCGCCCTCGTCGAACGCGACCCGGTGGATCGTCTGGAGCGTCTCCTCGTCGGCGGCGCCCTGATCGGTCGCGCGCTTGACGAACTCCACCGTGGCCAGGCTCGGGATCGGCGCCTCGTAGCGATCCGTGCGGGCGCGCTCGAGCACGCGCGGCGCGCTCGACTCGAGGAACCGGTAGCTGCCGAGCAGCTTGGCGACGGTCGCGCTGCGCAGGTGCAGCTCCTTGCGGCAGTACGCGTCGAAGTCGGGGAAGCCCCATTTCTCCCACAGCCGTCGATCGCTCGCGCGGTGCAGCGCCTCGGCGAGCTCGAGCCAGGTCCGCTTGAACGCACGCGCCTTCGCGAGGGTATCTGCGCGCTCGGGGTCGTCCGCGACCGCGAGCATCCGATCCTCCATCTGGCGGTCGGTCTTGGTGATGATCTTGGAGCCCATCGCGGCGCGGACGCTACGTGATCGGTCTGATCGTCACGGAAAACTGAGGCCGGCGGACCGGATGTCGAACAGTTAGGTGCCGGCACGCCGCGTGCCTTCGGCATATAACCAGCCCGTGCGCCTGGTGGTCCTGATCCTGCTGGCGAGCTGTAACCCGCTTCGGGGGGACAGCGGCGTGGCTCCCGAACAGTCGGTCTGCCAGGTGGACGAGGACTGCGTCGCGCTCGGCGTGACCTGCTGCGGCTGCCCGATGTTCGCGGTGACCCACGAGGACTCGCTGAACCGGGCGTGCGACGGGGTGACGTGTCCGCCGCCGCACGCGTCGTGCCCGGACAACGTTCGCCCCGCCTGTGGTGCGGACGGCGCGTGTCGGCTCGCCTGCCTGCCGGTCGCCTGCGAGACCACTTGCGAGCACGGCTACGCGATCGAAGAGAACGGCTGCCTCAGCTGCACCTGCGCGACGCCGGCTCCCGATGGCTGCCAGGTCGACAGCGACTGCGTGCGCACCCGCAACGACTGCTGCGGCTGCGCGCGGGGCGGCCGCGACTTCGCGATCCTCGCCAGCCTGCTCGATCCGTTCGAGCAGGCCCTCGAGTGCCCGGACGACCCGGCCTGCCCGGACATCAACGTGTGTGGCCCCGAGGAACCGCATTGCACGTGGGGGCAGTGTCGGTTGGTCGCGCCCGGCGCGCCCGTGGGGGCGTGTGGCCGCCCGGACCTGCCGGCGTGCCCCGCCGGCGAGGCCTGCACGGTGAACCTGAACGAGCAGGCCGACCTCCGCGGCATCGGGGTCTGCGCCCCGCGATGATTTTGGCCTCGGCTCGTCGGGAGTGGCCAGGCCGTTCGATGTCCCGACGCGTTATACTGCCCGCCTCATGAGTGTGGACGGTCCTCCAGCTTCGGGTTCGATGCCCCACGCGCAAGCCCCTTCGCTGGTCGGGGAAGTGCTCGACGGTCGCTACAAGATCATTCGCAAGCTGGGCGAGGGCGGGATGGGCGAGGTCTACGCGGCCGAGCACGTCCACATCGAGAAGCGGTTCGCGATCAAGCTGCTGCGCCCCGAGATCGTGTCGAACGCCGAGGCGGTGCAGCGGTTCCGCCAGGAGGCGCGCTCGAGCTCGTCGATCGGCCACCGCAACATCATCGCGATCGAGGACTTCGGCCAGATGGCCGACGGCCGGATCTACATGTGCATGGAGCTCCTCAACGGAGCTGCCCTGAACGATCTGATCCAGACGCCGATCAGCCCCGACCGCCTGCTCAACATCCTGATCCAGACCGGCCACGGGCTCGCCGCCGCGCACGCCAAGGGCATCGTCCACCGCGACATGAAGCCCGAGAACATCTTCGTGACGATCGGCCCGACCGGCGAGGACGTCCCGAAGATCCTCGACTTCGGCATCGCGAAGGTCGCCGGCAACGACGGCCAGAACAACCTGACCCGCACCGGCACGATCTTCGGCACGCCGTTCTACATGGCCCCCGAGCAGGCGCTCGGGAATCCGGTCGACGCCCGCACCGACATCTACGCGATGGGCGTGATCATGTACGAGCTGTTCGCCGGCTCGCTGCCGTTCCAGGGCGAGTCGTTCATGGGCATCCTCACCCAGCACATCACCACCGATCCCGAGCCGGTCGCCCAGCGCGCCGCGAGGGCGGGGCGGCCGCTGCCGGTGGGACTCGCCGAGATCATCACGCGCTGCATGCAGAAGAACCCGGCGCACCGGTTCTCCACGATGGACGAGCTGGTGAACGCGCTGATCCAGATCTATCGCGGGATCGCCGGGCCCGGGATGAGCACGTACATGGAGGCGTTCCCGGTCAGCCAGCACCACGCCACACCAACGCCGCCGCCGCTCACCGGCCCGGTCCAGGTGCCCGGTGCGAACCCGCACGCGCCGACCGCGCCGCCGACCAGCGGCTACGCGCTGCCGCCGCCGACCGGATCGGCCTCGGTGGTGTACGACGCGGGTGGCTCGGCGGTCTACGCGCCGCCGAAGAAGAGCAAGACGGCGATCATCATCGCGATCCTCGCGGTGCTCGCGGTCGGTGGCGGCGTGACCGCGTTCGCCTTGATGGGTGGTGGCTCCGGACCGGACAAGGGCGATCCGGGCTCCGGATCGGACAAGGGTTCGGGCATCGCGGTCGCCGGCTCGCCGGACGCGGCGGTCGCTCAGCCGGCGGCGATCGACGCCGCGTCGCCCGGTGCTCCCGATGCGGGCGAGGCCACGATCGATGCCGGCTCGCCCGTCGCGCCGGCCGATGCGCCCGAGGCCGCTCCCGCCGATGCCGCCTCGGTGGAAGAGCTCCAGGTCCTGATCAAGGGGACCAACGTGATCGCGTTCGAGGTGTGGGAGGACGAGAAGGACGGCGAGAAGCTGTTCACCGGCACCGAGATGCTGTCGGTGGTCCCCGGGCAGCCGCGCAAGATCGTGATCAAGGCGCGCGGCTACAAGGACAAGAAGCTGGTGATCGATGGCACCAAGCGGACGGTCGAGTTCAGCCTCACCAAGATCGCCGGCACGGGGCCGGGGCTTGGACCGGGACCGGGGCCGGGGCCTGGACCGGGCTCGAACACCCCGCCTCCCGGCGTCGATTGCCGGAACGTGATCGTCGACCCCAAGAACAAGAGTTGTGTGAAGCAGTACTGCTCCCACCATCCGAGTGACGCTCGCTGCGACGCCGAATGAATCGAGGTGGCGACCACCACCGACTGTGGCATCGATCTTGAGGGACTCTGACGGAGCCAAGGGAAGGACCTGCACATGCGCCAGCAAGCTCGCGACATTCCGAAACTCTGGTTCAGGCTCGGGCGGTACCTGGTCCTCGCGTTGGTGGTGGCTTTCGCCACCCCTGTATCCGCCGATTCACGCAGCGACGCGCGCAACCACTACCAGGCGGGCGTCGCGGCCTACAGCAGCGGCGACTACAAGAGCGCGATCCGCGAGTTCTCGGCGGCCCAGCAGCTCGCGCCCGCGGACCTGAACAACTACAACCTGGCGCTCTGCTACGACAAGCTGGGCGACCCCGAGCCGGCGATCCAGTACTACCGCGCCTATCTCGACAAGGTCCCGAACACCGACAAGCGGGGCGAGATCGAGGCGAGCATCAGCCGGCTCGAGTCGGCGGCGAAGTCGATCGCGGCGAAGAAGGCGGAGGAGGCGCGGCGCGTCGCGGAGGAGAAGAAGGTCGAGGAGGCGCGGGGCGGCGCGGCGAGGGGGGGCGCCCCGAAGGCGAAACGGACCCAGGAGGCGCAGAAAATAGAAGAAGCGAATAAACACAAAAAAGAGCGGCGGGCCCAGGAGGCGAAACAC
>JBQCJR010000003.1:0-5100 GCA_051952595.1 Kofleriaceae bacterium | reverse complement strand
GACGGACGCGCTCGGCGAGCCGCGACGCGTCCCGCTCGCTGCGGTAGCGCGGATCGTCGAGCTGCTGGCCGGGCCACCAGTTGTTGCGGACCTCGTGATCGTCCCACTGCATGATCGACGGCACGTCCGCCGAGAGCGCGCGCACGTGCTCGTCCTCGAGGTTGTACGCGTAGCGCGCGCGGAAGTCCTCGAGCGACTCGGCGGGCCGCGCGATCCGCTCGTGGCTGATGTTGCGCCAGATCCGGCCGTCCGGCAGCGCGAGCTCGGGCAGGATCGGGTTGTCGGCGTAGATCAGGTCGCCGGAGTGGATGAACAGGTCCGGCTGCGCGGCCCGGATCGCCGCGTAGCCGCGCAGCCCGCCCCACTCGGGGTTGCGCCCGAAGCCCTGGCCGCAGGTGTCGCCGGTCCACGCGACGCGCAGCCGATCGGCGCGCGTGCGCACCAGCTTGCCGGAGACCCACGCGCCGTCGCCGCGCGCCGCCTCGCGCACGAACTTCACCCGGTACGCGATCGTCTGGCCATCGGGCAGCCCGGTCAGCTCGACCTTGCCGGTGTGGTCGGTCTCGGGGCCGACCACCGGGCCGGCGATCGCCGTCGGGCGCTCGAACCGCGGCGTGGTGTCCCACTCGACGATCATGCGCGCCGGCTCGCTCGCGCGCGCCCACACGATCGCGGCGCCGCGCCCGGTCGCGCCGGCCTGCACCCCGTGGGTGACGCTGGGCACCGTGGCGAGCAGCGTCGGCCCGCGCGGGGGGCGCGCGCACGCGGCGACGATCGAGGAGGCGGAACCGGCGAGGAACCCACGGCGCGTCAGCACGCCGCGACGGTAGCGCGAGCCGGACCTCCGCGCGCTCGCCGCGCCGGCCATCGTGGCGTGCACCACGCGCGCGCGCGCGCACCGAGGGGTCGCGTAGCTATCTGGTATCACGAGGGATCTCCGGGTTTCGCATTCCGGCCGCGCACCGGGTAAGCTCGGCGGCGATGCGTCTGGTGGTCGCTCTCGCCGCGGGGCTCGCGGCGTGTAAAGGGTCCGATCCGGCCCAGCTGGCCAAGGCCGTGGCCAGCGACGCGGGCGGGCACGGCGCGACCGGGCCCACCGTCGCCGCGGCGACCGGCCCCGCCAAGCCCGGCGTGATCGAGGGCGCGGTGCGGCCGCACCACGAGGAGAGCGTCATCGACTGTCCGGCCGTCCTGCGCGACAGCGACGACGACGAGGCGCGGGTGGCCGCGCTGCTCGAGGCCGCGAACCAGCAGATCGTCCAGTCCGCGTTCGGCGCCGCCTGGACCTGCGCCGACCGCGCCGCGGATCTCAACGGCACCTCGGTCGAGGCCCACCACCTGCGCGGCGCCGCGCTCGCCGGGCTCGGCCGCGACGCTGATGCGCAGCTCGCGTACTCGCTCGCGCTGGCGCTCGATCCCGACGATCCCGAGACCCTGCGCGCGGTCGCCGACTTCTACATCAACGGCAAGGGCGAGCGCGGCCGCGATGCGCTGCGGCTCGGCCTCGAGCTCGCCCAGCGCGGCAGCCGCCGCGTGCTCGCGCGCCGCCGCAAGAACCCGCCGCTCGCCGCGGACCTCGCGATCCTCGAGGGCCAGGCGCTCAACGACCTCGGCCGCAGCGACGAGGCGCTCGACCGGATCGACGTCGCGCTGCGGATGGCGCCCGGGAGGGGCGACGCGCTGCACGAGCGCGGCGTCGCGCTGTTCGATCTGTCGCGGTTCGCCGACGCGCGGGCCGCGTTCGGCAAGGCGCTCGCGATCCAGCCCGAGGACGCCTACACCCACCAGATGATGGGGCTCACCCTCGAGCAGCTCGGCGACTCCGCGGCGGCGGACAAGGAGCTGACCCGCGCGGTCGAGCTCGCCCCCGGCGAGATCTCCAAGCCGGTGCTGATCTCCGAGGCGGAGTTCTGGGGCGAGGTCCACGCGGTGGTCGATGCGCTGCCGCCCGAGCGGCGGGCGCGCGTCCGCTCGATCCAGCTCCAGGTCGTGGATTTCCCGGATCCGTCCGATCTGTCGGCCGTGAAGCCGCCGTTCCCGCCGACGATCCTCGGGCTGTACCGAGGCCCGGTCGGGCGCGCGGCGAGCGCCCACGCGATCGAGAGCGAGCGGCCTTCGATCGTGCTGTACCGCAAGAACCTCGCGCGGGCGGTCAAGAGCCGCGCCGAGCTGACCGAGCAGATCCGCGACACCCTGCTCCACGAGATCGGGCACCTCGAAGGGTTCGACGAGGACGACCTGAGGCGCCGCGGCATGGAGTAGTGACCGAGCCTTGCGGTAGGATGGACGCATGTCGGACGGCACCGGGCTGGCGCCTGCGAGCGCCCCGGATTCCGTGGTTTCCCTGGAAGCCGCGCTGCGCCGCGAACAGAAGAAGGTCGCGCTGGTCCAGGAGGTCTCGCGCGCGCTGTCCGATGCCGGCGATCTCGATGCGCTGCTCCACTTGATCATGACCAAGGTGACCGAGCTGATGGACGCCGATCGGTCCACGCTCTACCTGGTCACCGAGGACGGCGGCTGGCTGTGGTCGAAGGTCGTGCAGGGCGACGAGCGGGTCGAGATCCGGCTCGAGGTGGGCGAGGGGATCGCCGGCTGGGTCGCCAAGACCCGCGAGATCGTCAACATCCCGGACGCCTACGCCGACCAGCGGTTCCAGCCGGCGGTCGACCTCAAGAGCGGCTACCGCACCCGATCGATCCTCAGCGTGCCGATGCTCGGCGCGCTCGGCGGGCTGGTCGGCGTGCTCCAGGTGCTCAACAAGCAGGACGGCCCGTTCACCACCGCCGACGAGGAGCTGCTGCTCGCGCTGTCGAGCCAGGCCGCGGTGGCGATCGAGAACGCGCGGCTCTACCACTCGCTGATCGCGCAGAACCAGGAGCTGCAGCGCGCGCGCCGCCACCTCGAGCGGCGGACCCGCGAGCTCAACGCGCTGTACGAGGTCGAGAAGGAGCTATCGGCGGCGCTCGATCTCGACGACCTGCTGTCGCGCATCCTCGCCCAGGCGATCACCGTGCTGGGCGGCGGCGCCGGCTCGATCGCGCTGGTCGAGCCCGACGGCGCGATGCGGTTCCGCACCGTGCACGGTCCCGCGGCGCCGCGCCTGATCGAGCGCACGCTGCCGCACGGCACCGGCCTGCTCGGCTGGTCGATCGCCCACCGCACGCCGCTGGTGGTCGACGATCCGAGCCGCGATCCGCGCCACGCCGTGGACGTCGCGCGCGAGGCCGGCGTGACCCCGCAGCACCTGATGGTCGCGCCGCTGGTCGAGGGCGACGACGTGATCGGCGGGATCGAGATCGTCGATCAGCGCCGCGCCGCGCGCGATGGCGATGGCCCGTGGGGCGACGACGATCTCAAGCTGCTCGTGCTGATCGCGGCGCAGACCGCCGGAGCGATCGGCATGGCGCGCCGCCGCAGCGAGCAGAGCAACCGAGATCGCCTGGCCTCGATCGGCCGGATGCTCGCCGGGCTGCTGCACGACCTGAAGACGCCGATGACGATCATCTCGGGGTATGCGCAGCTGATGGCCGCCTCCGACGAGGGCGAGCAGCGCGAGAAGTACGTCGAGCAGATCCAGCGCCAGTTCGATCTGATGGCCGGCATGACCCGCGAGGTGCTCGCGTTCGCGCGCGGCGACACCGATCTGGTCGTCCGCAAGGTCTACCTGCACCGGTTCGCCGAGGAGCTGTCGACCCAGCTCGGCGCCGCGGTCGCCGGGCGCGGGATCGACTTCGAGGTCGAGACCCGCTACGACGGGATCGCCTACTTCGACGAGCAGAAGCTGATGCGGGTGTTCCACAACCTGACCAGCAACGCGGTCGAGGCGATGCCGACCGGCGGCCAGCTGCGCGTGGTCGTCGACCGCGAGGGCGACGAGCTGGTGTGGACGGTGCGCGACAACGGGCCCGGCATCCCGGACAAGGTCCACGTCCGGCTGTTCGAGCTGTTCGCGACCGGGCGCAAGGGCGGGACCGGCCTCGGCCTGGCGATCGTCAAGCGCGTGGTCGACGACCACCACGGCACGATCCGCTGCGAGACCGGCGAGGGCGGTACGACTTTCACCATCAGGATGCCCGCCCAGCGCGAATGACGCGGCGCCGCGGGGCGAGCGATCCGGGAACCCCCGAGGGCTCGCCAGGTGCGCCGGTGGGGCCATAATGCGCCATGCTCGCGCTGCGGGGGATCAGCAAGGCGTTCGGCGCGCGGCGCGCCGTCGTCGGTGCCACGCTCGAGGTCGCGCCCGGCGAGGCGGTGCTGCTGGTCGGCCGCAACGGCGCCGGCAAGACCACGCTGCTGCGGATCGCGACCGGGTTCCTCGACCCCGATGCCGGTGAGGTCTCGATCGACGGCATCCCGATCGCGCGGCGCGCCGAGGCCCAGGCGCGGCTTGGCTACCTGCCCGAGCACGCGCCGGCGCCGGTCGAGATGACGGTGCGCGACCACCTGCGGCTGCGCGCCCGCCAGAAGGGCCACGGCGCGGAGGCGGTCGCGCGGGTCGTCGCGACCACCTCGATCGGCGGCGAGCTCGGCACGCGGATCGGCGCGCTGTCCAAGGGGTTTCGCCAGCGGGTGGGCCTGGCGGACGCGCTGCTCGGCGAGCCGCCGCTGCTCGTGCTCGACGAGCCGACCAGCGGCATGGATCCGATCCAGACCCGCGAGCTGCGCGAGCACCTCCAGCGCGCGGCGCGCGATCGCGCGGTGCTGGTCTCGAGCCACGCGGTGGCGGATCTCGAGCCGCTGGCGTCGCGGGTCGCGGTGATGCGCGCCGGCGAGCTGGTCGCGGTCGATGCGCCGGCAGCGCTGTGCGCGCGGACCGGCGCGCGGCGGCTCGAAGACGCGGTGGTCGCGCTGCTCGGCGAGGAGGCCGCGGCGTGACCCGGGCGTTCCGCGCGGCGTACTGGGTGTTCCGCCGCGAGCTGCACGGCATGCTGCGCGCGCCGATCGTCTACGTGGTCGGCGGGGTGTTCCTGGTCGTCCAGGGCGTCGCGTTCGCGGGGCTGGTGGGCGCGCTCTCGGATCCGCGCCGGCCCGCGCCGCTCGGTGCGCTGCTCGAGGGCCAGCTCGCGGGCACGCTGTTGACCTGGGTGCTGCAGCTCGTCG
>JBQCJR010000002.1:0-2685 GCA_051952595.1 Kofleriaceae bacterium | reverse complement strand
GGCATGCTCGACCGTGGGCGGCCGGGTGGCGAGCAGGCCATCGAGCCAGCGCCGCTCGGACTCGAAGTCGCCCTCGGCGCGCTCGAGCAGGGTGCGCGCGGCGGCGCGGGCGAGCTCGGGAGCGTGCAGCTCGGCGAGCTGGTGGGCGCGCTCGAGCTCGCGCAGCGCCTCCTCGGGGGCGCCGGCGCGATCGAACATCCCGGCGCGCGCGATCGAGAGCTGGGCGGCGCGCGTGACCCAGCGCGCCTCGTCCTCGCCGCCCGGACCGGCGAGCTCGACCAGCGCCACGATCGCGGTGTCGAGCTCGGCCGCGGCGTGGTCGTGATCGCCGCTCGCCTCGGCGAGCTCGCCGAGGAGCGCGTGGGCCTCGGCGCCGGGCTCGCCACCGGCCAGCGTGGCGCGCCGCAGGCTCGATCGGGCGTCGTCGAGCCGCGAGGTCGCGACCAGCGAGCGGGCGAGCGCGAGCTCGTGGCGCGCGGCGAGCTGCGGCGCCAGCCCGAGCCCGCGTAGCCGCTCGAACAGCTCGGCGGCGCCGCCGTGATCGCCGCGCGCGGCCGCGGCGTGGGCCAGCCCCGCGAGCGCCTCGGGCTGCAGCGGATCGAGCTCGACCGCGCGCCGCCACGCCGCCTCGGGATCGCCGTCGAGCGCCGGGTGCTCGGCGAGCAGCCCGCCGACGCTCGCCCACGCCCGCGCGGCGATCCGGTGATCCCCGCGCAGCTCGGCGAGCCGCCCGACCTCGCGCCACGCCTCGACCGCCGCCGGCGGATCGCTGGTGGTCAGGATCGCGGCGGTCATCTCGTGGACCGCCGGATCACCGGGCGCGATCGCGCGCGCGGCCGCGAGCTCGAGCTGCGCGCTGTCCGGATCGTGGAGCTGGCGCACGAACACGTCGGCGAGCCGCAGCCGGAGCTGGACGGCGCGCGCCGGCTCGGCGGTGATCACCGCGCGGGCGCGCACCAGGCGCACCAGCTCGGGCCACCGCTGCTCGTCGGCGAGCCGGTCGGCGAGCGAGTCGGCGGCCTCGGCGGAGCCAGGATCGTGCTCGAGCGCGAGCTGGTACAGCTGGGTCGCGGCGCGCGGCTCGAGCACGCGCAGCAGCCGCGCGCCGGCCAGCGCGGCGAGCGCGGCCTGATCGTCGTCGCCATCGCCGCTCGCGAGCTGGGCGAGCTGGGTCAGGTGACCGGCCGCCTCGCGGGCATCGCCCTGGGCCAGCGTGATCGAAGCGAGCGCCGCGTGCGCCGGCGGGAACTGCGGCCACCGGCCGAGCGCCTGGCGCGCCAGCTCGAGCCCGTCGAAGAACCACGACGGCCGCGCCGCCGCCAGCGCGAGGATCCGCTCGAGCAGCAGCGGCTGATCCGGTCCACCGGCTGCGAGCAGCGCGCGATAGCCGCGCATGCCGTCCTCGAGGTGGCCGCTGCGCAGCTGGTCGTCGACCGAGTGCATCAGGTCGTGCGCCGCGGCGAGCTGCTGGGTGGCGGGGCGCACGCCGAGCTCGCCGGTGCGCGTGCCCGCGGGGCCAAACGCGATCTCGATCGCGGCGCGCCCGATCCGCAGCGCGGTGAGCTCGATCTCGGCGACCGCGGGCAGCCGCCAGCCGTTCGGCGGCATCAGGTGCCACAACACGCCGCCGACCAGATCGATCTCGACGTCGCACAGCCCGCGCGCGCTCGGCCGCTCGACCGAGCCGGGCAGCTCGCTCGCGCCGAGCAGCGCCGCCTGGATCCGGTCGGCGATCACCGGGCCCGGGGTCGGCAGGTGGCCGTGGACGCGGATCGTGCTGGCGAGCGCGCGCAGGTGCGCGCCGGTGTTGACCAGCTGGATCCGGAACGAGAGGTCCGCCGCGGCGAGCCCGTCGGCGGCGCGCGCGCGCACCGAGATGAAGCCGTCGTTGAGCCGCGCCGACAGCTGGCTGATGCCGAGCGCGGCGAGCGGCTTGTGGAGCTGCGCCACGCGCTCGTCGAGCGCCGCGCCGGTGAGCCGCACCGCGAGCGCGCGCAGCCGGCTGCGCCGGCGCTGGAACCGCTCGGCGACCGTGGTGCCGGGGTGGGTGCCGAGCTCGCCGAGATCGACCTCGAGCTCGAGCCTCTCGACGAGCAGCGGGCCGACCGCCAGCTCGGCGAGCGAGAGCCGCCCTACGCTTCCCGAGGTCTGGAAGCTGAACGGCAGGCGTCGCGGGCTGGAGTGGCCCCCCTCGAGCACGAGCCCGAAGGTACCCGATATTCCCCCAGCCGCGCAGCGGCTCGTCGAGCAGATCGCTCGATCAGCGGAACGACATGCAGGGGCGGTACACCTGCGGCAGCGGCTTGCCCTGATCGTCGGTCTCGCGGACGAGGTCCGCGTTCGCCTTGATCTTCTTGTCGCTCGCCAGCGCGATGCAGCGCGCCTTCAGCCACTCGTCCACCGCGGCGCGGCCGCGCGCCTCCTGCAGCTGGGCGATCTGCTGGTCGGCGGTCTTGTCGAAGTCCTCGACCTTGGCCTGGCTCTTCTCGACCACCTGCACCAGCACGTAGTTGCCCTCGGCCTCGTAGACCCGCTTGCCCAGCATGCCGGCCGTCAGCTCGTCGAACAGCACCGGCACGACTTCCTTGCCCACGCCGGGCAGGGTGGTCATGCGCGGGGTCGGGCCGTGCTTGCGGACCTTGGCCTTCTCGACCGGCCCGAACGACGGCAGCTGGTCCTTCGACG
>JBQCJR010000001.1:0-4520 GCA_051952595.1 Kofleriaceae bacterium | reverse complement strand
CGGAGCGGCCGATCTTCAGCTACCGGCTGTCGATCGTGCACTTCTGGTCGCTGGTGTTCATCTACATTTGGGCCGGTCCGCACCACTTGCACTACACCGCCCTGCCCGAGTGGGCTTCGAGCCTCGGCATGATCTTCTCGGTGATGCTGTGGATGCCGTCGTGGGGCGGGATGATCAACGGCCTGCTCACCCTGCGCGGCGCGTGGCAGCGGGTCGCCGAGGACCCGGTGCTCAAGTTCTTCGTCGTCGGGATCACGTTCTACGGCATGTCGACGTTCGAGGGGCCGCTGCTGTCGGTCAAGAGCGTCAACGCGCTGTCGCACTACACCGACTGGAACATCGCCCACGTCCACGGCGGCGCGCTCGGCTGGGTCGGTTTCATGACGTTCGGCATGGTGTACTGGCTGGTGCCGCGGCTGTTCCAGACGCCGATGTACTCGAAGAAGCTCGCGACCGCGCACTTCTGGGTCGCGACGATCGGCATCGTGCTCTACGTGATCTCGATGTGGGCCGCGGGCATCACCCAGGGCCTGATGTGGCGCGCGTTCGACAGCACCGGACGGCTCCAGTACCCCGACTTCCTCGAGACCGTGACCCGGCTCGTGCCGATGTACTGGGTGCGCGCGCTCGGCGGCGCGATGTACATCACCGGTCTCGCGCTCGGCGCGTACAACATCTACCGCACCTGGCGCGCGCGCCCCGCGACCTACGACGACCCCGAGGTCGTGGTGCCGCCGCGGGTCCGCGCCAAGCCCGCGAAGTCCGACCACGGGGGCCACTGGCACCGCAAGTGGGAGGGCCTGCCGGCGCTGTTCACCACCCTGACCATCCTCGCGGTGGTCGTGGCCTCGGCGTTCGAGCTCGTGCCGGCGTTCCTGATCGGCGACAACGTGCCGCGGATCCAGACCGTGAAGCCGTACACGCCGCTCGAGCTGTACGGCCGCGACATCTACCTCGCGGAGGGTTGCTACAACTGCCACTCCCAGCTGGTCCGCCCGTTCATCGACGAGACGGTGCGCTACGGCCAGCACGGCGAGCCGGCCGAGTACTCCAAGCCCGGCGAGTTCGTCTACGACCACCCGTTCCAGTGGGGCAGCAAGCGCACCGGGCCGGACCTCGCGCGCGAGGGCGGCCGGCGCAACGAGCTGTGGCACTACTACCACTTCGAGAATCCGCGCTCGACGTCGCCGGGCTCCGTGATGCCGGCGTATCGCCACCTGCTCACCGATCGGATCGACTGGTCGGTGATCCAGCCTCGCGTCGACGCGATGGCGATGCTCGGCGTGCCGTACGACAAGGCGGCCCTCGACGACGCGCCGGGGCTGGCGCGCGCGCAGGCCACCGAGCTCGCCGGCAAGCTCCAGAGCTCTGGTGGGCCCGCCGGCACGGCGGACCGCGACGTCATCGCGCTGATCGCATACATGCAGCGGCTCGGGCAGGACATCCGGCTCGCCAAGCCCGCAGGAGGCAACCCATGATCCGGTTCTCGGAGCTCGTGTCGTCGCTGACGCCGAGCCAGTACACCCAGCTCGCTCTGTTGCTGTTCGTCGCGGTGTTCGCCGGCGTGCTGTATCGCCACGGCGGCAAGCGCCGCGCCGCCGAGCACGCCGCGTGTGCGGCGATGCCGCTCGACGATGGACCCCGCGCGCAGGACCCCGGAGAGCCCACGCCATGACCGCCTCGACTCAGATCGCCGCGACCCAGACCGCCGCGACCCAGACCGCCGCCCCCGACGACACGCTCGACGCGCCGCCCTCGGCCGCGCCGCCGAGCGCCGAGCCGGACGCGCCGCCCGATCCGCGGCTGCTGGTCCACGCGTACGACGACATCCGCGAGTACGACAACCCGCTGCCCGGGTGGTGGAGCGCGACGTTCTGGGGAACGATCGTGTTCTCGATCGGCTACGCGATCTACTTCCACGGCGGCCGGTGGGGCGCGACGGACGACGAGCGTTACCAGGTCGCGCTCGCCGCGCACCAGGCGCAGCGCGCGCTCGGCGACAACGGCGGGGTCATCGCGGTGAGCGAGGAGAGCCTCGCCGCCGCCGCGGCCAGCGACCAGGAGGTCGGCCGCGGCAAGACGATCTTCGGGGCGCGCTGCGCGAGCTGCCACGCCGCGGACGGCAGCGGCCAGATCGGCCCGAACCTGACCGATGCGTTCCAGCTCCACGGCACCGCGCGGCTCGACCTGTACAGCACGATCTCGAACGGCGTGCCGGGCACCGCGATGATCGGCTGGCGCGAGCAGATGTCGCCCGAGGAGGTCGTCGCCGCGGCGGCGTACGTGATCACGCTGCGCGGCAAGAACCTGCCGGGCAAGGCGAGCGAAGGCGCACCGGTGGGCCCGTTCGGAGCGCCCGGCCAATGACGCCCCAGGTGCCCGGCGAGCGCGTGCTGTCGACCCTCAACGAGGACGGCACGCGGCACTGGATCCGCCCGCGGCTGGCCAAGGGCCGGTTCCTGCGGCGCCGCCGGATCGCGGCGGCGGTGCTGATCGGGGCGTTCGTCGCGCTGCCGTTCGTGCGGATCGGTGGGCGCCCGGCGCTGCTGCTCGATCTGGTGTCTCGCGAGCTGAGCGCGTTCGGCCTGGTGTTCCGGCCGAGCGACGGGTTCGTGCTCATGTGGCTCGGGCTGGCGATCGTCGCCGCGGTGTTCCTGGTGACCGCGCTGTTCGGGCGGGTGTGGTGCGGCTGGGGGTGCCCGCAGACGGTGTACCTCGAGCACGTGTTCCGCCCGATCGAGCGCTGGCTCGAGGGCACGCCGGCGCAGCAGCGGCGGCGCGATCAGGCCGGCGGGATCTCCGGCCGCCGGGTGCTCAAGTGGGCGATCTACGCCGTGCTCTCGCTCGTGCTCGCGAACGTGTTCCTCGCGTACTTCGTCGGGGTGGAGCGCCTGCGCACGTGGGTGATCGGCTCGCCGCTCGAGCACCCCGGCGGGTTCGCGGTGGTGCTCGGCGTCGCGGCGCTGATGCTGTTCGACTTCGGCTACTTCCGCGAGCAGACCTGCATCGTGGCGTGCCCGTACGGGCGGCTGCAGTCGGTGCTGCTCGATCGGCAGTCGCTGATCGTCGGCTACGACGCCGGCCGCGGCGAGCCGCGCGCCCGGCCGAAGCGCTCGCTGCCGGTGGTCGGGCAGGCGGGCGATTGCGTGGACTGCGGCGCGTGCGTCGCGGTGTGCCCGACCGGGATCGACATCCGCGAGGGGCTCCAGATGGAGTGCGTCGGCTGCGCGCAGTGCATCGACGCGTGCGACACGGTGATGGACAAGCTGCGCCGGCCGCGTGGGCTCATCGGGTACACGTCGCAGGCCCAGCTCGCGGGGCGTCCGCGCCGGGTCTGGCGGGTGCGTACGATCGTCTATCCGGCGCTGCTCGCGGTGGCCGGCGGGCTGCTCGCGTGGAGCATCGCGGCGCGCGGCGGCGCGACGATCTGGGTCGAGCGGGTCGACGGGCCGAGCTTCGTCGAGCTGCCGGACGGCCGGATCGCGGCGCAGGCGCGGATCAAGATCGAGAACGCGACCGACGATACGCGGCACTACGTGGTCTCGCTGGCCGAGCCGGCGGGCGAGGCGCGGCTGCGGATCGGCCAGCCGCGATGGCGGGTCGAGTCGCGCCGCTCGGTGTCGATCCCGCTGTTCGTCGAGCTGCCGCCCGCGGCGTTCACGTCCGGGCGCGCGGCGGTGCGGATCCAGATCGAGGACGACCTCGGCGAGCGCCGAGTGGTCCAGGCCGGCCTGCTCGGGCCGGCGGAGGTGCGACGATGAGCCCTGCGGCAAAGTGGCTGGTAGGCATCTGCGTGTTGCTCGGCGGCAACGCCGTGGCGATGGCGGCGCTGATCGCGTTCGCGCGCGACGGCGGCGACCAGGTGATCCCCGAGTACTACGAACAAGCATCGCGCTACGACGAGGTCGTCGATCAGGCGGCGCGCAGCCGCGAGCTCGGCTGGCGGGCGACCGCCGCGATCGAGGGCGGCGCGGTGGTGGTCGAGCTGCGCGATGCCGCCGGCGCGCCGATCGCCGGTGCGCGCGTGCAGGTCGCCGGGCACCAGCGCGCGCACGCCGGGCAGCGCTACGACCTCGCGCTCGAGCCGGTCGCGCCGGGGCGCTATCGCGGCGCGCTCGCGACGCGGGCCGGCACCCACGATGTGACCGCGACCGCAGAGCGCGACGGCGCGCGGTTCGTCGAACGCCTGGTGGTGGAGGCCCGATGATCGAGGTGGTCCCGGCGGTGTTCGTGTCGAGCCTGCTCGGCAGCGTGCACTGCCTCGCGATGTGTGGCCCGCTGGTCGCGGTCCATGGCGGCAGCCGGGAGCCTCGCACGCTGCTGCTGCACGGCCTCGGACGGCTGACCAGCTACGCGGCGCTCGGCGTGCTCGCCGGGGTGGTCGGCCGCGCGGTCGATCTCGCCGGCCGGGTCGGCGACGTCCAGCGCACGGCCGCGCTGCTCGCGGCGATCGCGATCCTGGGCGCCAGCGCGCACGCGATCGCGGTGGCCGCCGGCTGGCGCGGCTTCGGGCTGCGGTC